>NZ_JBJGZW010000028.1:0-60223 GCF_054050695.1 Blastococcus sp. SYSU D00820 | reverse complement strand
GGGGCCGGGCGGGGGGGGGTGGGGGGGAGGGGGGGGGGGCGGGGGGGGGGGGGGGGGGGGGGGGGGGGGGGGGGGGGGGGGCCCCCCCCCCCCCCCCACGTCCCGGTGGGCACGCTGCCTCCGGCGCACCGCACGATGGTCGCGATCATCCGGGCGCTCCAGGACTGGGAGGCCTCGGCCCGCCTCGTCGTCCTCGACGAGCCGACGGCGACCCTGCCGGCGGCGGAGGTGGAGCGGCTGTTCGCGGTCGTGCGGCGGATCGCCGAGCACGGGCTGGGTGTCCTGTTCGTCTCCCACCGGCTCGACGAGGTCTTCGACGTCGCCGACCGGGTCACCGTCTTCCGGGACGGGCGGACGGTGCTCACCGACGACATCACCGCCCTCACCCACGAGTCCCTGGTCCGCACCATGCTGGGCCGCACGGTCGAGGCCTTCGAGGCCCCGCCGTCGGCCGCCGGCGCGGCCGACGCGCCGGTGCTGGCCGTCGACGGGCTCCAGGGGCTGGACCTGCGGCAGCTGTCGCTGCAGGTGCGCGGCGGGGAGATCGTCGGCCTCGCGGGGCTGCTCGGGAGTGGCCGGGACGAGGTGGTCCCGCTGCTGTCCGGCGACCGCGACCGGACGGCGGGGGAGGTGCGGGTCGGCGGAGCGGTCGTGCCGGCCGGCGACCCCCGGGCGGCGCTGCGGGCGGGCATCGCGACCGTGCACGTCGACCGGGCCCGCCGCGGCGCGATCCCCGCCTTCTCGGTGGAGGAGAACGTGGTGCTCCCGGAGATGCGCTCCCTGGTCGGCGCCGGCGTGCTCCGGCGGCGCCGGCGTCGTCGGGCGGCCGAGCGCTGGATCACCGACCTCGACGTCCGCCCGGCCAGCGCGACCGCGACCTTCGCCACCCTCAGCGGCGGCAACCAGCAGAAGGTCGTGCTGGGCAAGTGCCTGCGGCTGGGCCCGCGCGTGCTGCTGCTCGACGAGCCCACCCAGGGCGTCGACGTCGGGGCGAAGGTGGCCCTCTACTCGATCGTGGCCGAGCGGGCCCGCGAGGGACTGGGCGTCCTGGTGTCCTCCGGGGACTCCGAGGAGCTCACCCGCCTCTGCCACCGCGTGCTCATCCTGGCCGGCGGCGTCGTCGTCGCCGAGCTCAGCGGGACCGACCTGACCGCCGAGCGCATCGACCTCGCGGTCCTCGACCTCGAACCGATCTCATGAGGGGGACTCCGTTGGTGAGCACGTCGAGCGCACCGGCCGGCACGGCCGCGCCCGCGCCCGGGAGGTCCGTCGAGCCCGGCGCCACGCCGGCCGACGCCCCGGCCCGCGGCACCGGGAGCCGGAGCAGCTGGGGGTCCCTGCTGGCCTTCAAGCGGATCTCCGGCGTCTACGTCTTCCTCGTCATGGGGCTGGTCTTCTCCCTGACCATCCCCGACCTCTTCCTCACCCAGACCACCTGGCTGACGCTGGCCAACGAGCAGGCGGTCACCACGATCCTCGCGATCGGGCTGACCTTCGCCCTCTCCTCGGGCGTGTTCGACCTGTCGATCGGCGCCATCCTGGGCTGCTCGGCCGCCGTCGTCGCCTTCCTCCACGTGCACGCCGGCTGGGACGTCTGGACGGCCTGCGCGGTCGCCGTGCTCTTCGGCGCGGTGGTCGGCTGCCTCAACGCCCTGGTCGTGGTGACCTTCAAGGTCGACTCGTTCATCGCCACCCTCGGCGTGCAGGCGATCCTGTTCGCCGTCCTGCTGCGGGTGACCGAGGGGCAGCAGATCATCGGCCTGCCGATCGAGTTCCTCGACATCGGCACCACCCGGGTGGCCGGCGTCCCGCTGCCGTTCGTGGTGATGCTCGTCCTGGCCCTGGTGGCCTGGTACGTCATGGACCTCACGCCGCTGGGCCGCTACATCGAGGCGACCGGCGGCAACCGGGACGCCGCCCGGCTGGCCGGCGTCCGCACCTCCCGGCTGACCTGGTTCTGCTTCGTGGTGTCCGGCGCGGTCGCCGCGGTGGGCGGCATCATCCTGCTCACCCGGGTGAGCGCCGCCGGCCCGACGACCGGCACCGAGTACGTGCTGCCGGTGTTCGCCGCGGCCTTCCTCGGCCGGACCCAGTTCCGCCCCGGCCGGTTCAACATCTGGGGCACGGTCCTCGCGGTCTACCTGCTCGCGATGATCACCAAGGGCCTCCAGCTGTGGGGACAGGAGCCGTGGGTGACCCAGCTGTTCTACGGCGTCGTCCTCGTGGTGGCCGTCTCCCTGTCCGGGCTCGAGCGGCGCCAGCGGGCCCGCCGGACCACCGCAGCCCCGCCGCCGGGCGCGGCGGACGCCGTCCCCGCGACCGCCGCGGCCGACGCCATCGCCCCGGGGAGCGCCGCCCCGGGGAGCGCCGCACCGGGGAGCGCCGCCCCGGCGCCCGCCGGCGCCCCGGCACCCCGCACCGTTCCCGACCCCGAGGGGGAGCACGACCGATGACGGCACCCGCACCACCGCCCGCCGCACCGCCGATCGAGGAGTACCGGGAGCGCGTGCGCTCCTGGCTCGCCGAGCGGCTGCCGGTCAAGACCGGCTGGCACGGTGCCGGCTGGGGGAGCGGCAGCGACGCGGTCCCGGTGTTCAACGTCTACGACCGCGAGAGCGGCCGGGAGCTCATGAACGCCGCCGCGGCCTGGCAGAAGCAGCGCTTCGAGGCCGGCTACGCCGGCATCACGCTGCCGGTCGAGGTGGGCGGGCAGGGGCTGGACCTCGCCTACGAGCGGGTCTACGTCGAGGAGGAGGCCCGCTTCGAGACGCCGCAGTGGGACGAGCTGCTCGAGGTCACCATCGACCTGGTCGCCCCGACCGTGGCGGTGCACGGCACCCCGGAGCAGCGCGACCGCTACGTGCGCCCGCTGCTGGCCGCCGAGCTGCTGTGCTGCCAGCTGTTCTCCGAGCCCGGCGCCGGGTCCGACCTCGCCGCGCTGTCCTGCTCGGCCCGCCGCCAGGACGGCGGCTGGGTGGTCAACGGCCAGAAGATCTGGAACTCCGGCTCGCAGTTCGCCGACCTGGGGCTGCTCATCGCGCGCACCGACCCGACGGCGAAGCACACGGGCATGACCGCCTTCCTCATCCCCATGGACCTGCCGGGGATGGACATCCGCCCGATCCGCCAGATGACCGGCGGCGAGTCGTTCAACGAGGTGTACTTCACCGACGTCGTCGTCGACGACTCGATGCGGCTGGGCGCCGAGGGGGAGGGCTGGACGGTCGCGCTCACCACCCTGCGGTTCGAGCGCGAGCACTCCGCGACGCTCGGCGGGCTGACCGTCTCCGAGCTGCTGGACAAGCTCAGCGCCCTCGTGGTGCACGAGGGGCGGGCCGCCGACCCGGTGGTCACCGGCCGGCTCGGCGAGCTGTACGAGCAGGTCCGCATGGTGCAGCTCATCGCCGGCCGCGTGCAGGAGGCGATGGAGCACGGCGAGGTGCCCGGGCCGGAGGGCTCCCTGGGCAAGCTGCTCTGGAGCCAGACGCTGGCCCGGATCAGCGACTTCGTCGCCGAGCTGCTCGGCGTCCGGCTGGTCGCCGACCACGGCGAGTGGGGCACCTGGGCGTGGGCCCAGCACGTGCTCGGCGCCCCGGGCTTCCGCATCGCCGGCGGCTCCGACGAGATCCAGCGCACGATCATCGCCGAGCGCGTGCTCGGCCTGCCGAGGGAGCCCAGGCCGTGACCGGTGGACGACCCCGCGAGCGGCGGCTGCCGCTGCGCCTGACCGACGACCAGCAGCAGCTGCAGACGGTGGTCCGGGACTTCCTCGCCCGCGTCGTCCCGGCGCCCACCGGCGACCGGCCGTCCTGGGCCGACCTGGACCCCACCGGCAGCACCTGGCGCCGGCTGTGCGCCGAGCTGGCCCTGCCGGGCATCGCGGTCGCCGAGGAGCTCGGCGGCCAGGGCTTCGGCGTGGCGGAGCTGGCCATCGTGTTCGAGGAGCTCGGCCGGGTCACCTGCCCGGCGCCGCTGTTCGGCTCCCTGGCCGTGGCCGGGCGGGTGCTCGCCCAGCTGCCCGCCGGCGACGAGCGGGACCGCGTGCTCTCCGGCATCGCCGAGGGCTCCCTGCGGGCCACCGTGGTCACCGGCGCAGCCCTGAGCGCCGACGGCGACCGGGTCACCGGTACCGCCACGGCCGTCGTCGACGCGGTCGGCGCGGACCTGCTCGTGCTGGACGTCGACGGCGACGTCGTCACCGTCGACGCGGCCGCGGCGGGCGTGACCGTGACCGCGATGGACGGCCTCGACCTCACCCGGCCGCTGGCCCGGGTCGTGCTCGACGCGGCGCCGGCCACGCCGGTGGCCGCCGGCGCCCGGGCGGCGGTGGACCGCGGCCTCGCCGAGGCGACCGTCGTCCTGGCCGCCGAGCTCAGCGGCGTCGCGGCTGCGGCGCTGGCCGAGGCCGTGGACTACGCCCGGCTGCGCACCCAGTTCGGCCGGCCGATCGGGTCGTTCCAGGCCCTCAAGCACCGCATGGCCGACGTGCTGGTGGCCGCCGAGGGCGCCTGGTCGAGCACCCGGTACGCCGCGCTGCTGTGCGACCAGCCGGACGCCGGCCCCGACGAGCTCACCCTCGCCGTCGGGGTCGCCAAGTCGGCGGCCTCCACCGCCGCGGTGTTCGCCACGGCCGAGGACATCCAGGTCCACGGCGGCATCGGCTTCACCTGGGAGCACCCGGCGCACCTGCGCTTCCGGCGGGCCCGCAGCGCCGCGGCGCTGCTCGGCCTGCCGGCCGACCACCGGCGGCGCACGGCCGCCGTCCTGACCGGGGAGGGGACCCGTGGAGCTGCGTGAGGCCCACTACGTCGACGGCGGATGGCGCGAGCCCTCCGGCCGGGGCACGGTCGACGTCCTCGACGCCGTGACCGAGGAGGTCATGGGCCGGGTGCCGGCCGGGGACGACGCCGACGTCGACGCCGCCGTCCGCGCCGCGCACGCGGCCTTCCCGTCGTGGTCGGCGACCCCGGTCGCCGAGCGCGCCGCCCTGGTCCGGGCGATCGCCGACGAGCTGGACCGCGAGCGCGAGCCGCTGGCCCGGCTGATGGCCCGCGAGGTCGGCACGCCGATCGCGACGTCGTACAAGACCCAGGTCGACCTGGCCGTCGCCGTCTTCCGGTCGATGGCCGACCTGGTCGAGCAGTTCCCCCTCACCGAGCAGCTGGGCTCGGCGCGGGTGGTGCGCGTGCCGGCCGGGGTGGTCGGCGCGATCACGCCGTGGAACTACCCGCTCTACCAGCTGGCCGCCAAGGTGGCCCCGGCCATGGCCGCGGGCTGCACCACCGTGGTCAAGCCGAGCAGCGTGGCCCCGCTGGCCGCCTTCCACCTGGCCGACGTGCTCGACCGGCTGGGCGTGCCGGCCGGCGTGGTGAACGTCGTCTCCGGCGGCGGCGTGGCCGTGGGCGAGAGCCTGGTCCAGCACCCGCTGGTTGACATGGTCAGCCTCACCGGCTCGGTCAACGCCGGGGCCCGCGTGGGCGAGCTCGCCGCGCGCGGCATCAAGCGCTGCACGCTGGAGCTGGGCGGCAAGTCGGCGTTCGTGCTGGCCCCCGGCGCCGACCTCGCCGCCGCCGTGCCGGCGCTGCTGGCCAGCGCCTTCGCCAACAACGGGCAGACCTGCTCGGCGACCACCCGCCTGGTGGTCACCCGCGGCGACCTGGCCGACGTCGAGGACCTGGTGGCCGAGCAGGTCGCCGCCATGGCCGTCGGCGACCCGCTCGACCCCGCCACCGCGGTCGGCCCGGTCGCCTCGGCCGCCCAGCAGCAGTCGATCCAGCGCGACCTGGTCAAGGGCGCCGGCGAGGGCCGGGTGCTGGTCGGCGGTCCCGAGCCGGTGGCCGAGCACGACCGCGGGTTCTTCGTCCGGCCCACCGTGGTCAGCCGCCTGGACAACACCGCGTACCTGGCCCGCGAGGAGGTCTTCGGCCCGGTGCTGTCCGTCGTGCCGGTGGCCGACGTGGACGAGGCCGTGGCGGTCGCCAACGACTCCGACTACGGCCTCTCCGGCGCGGTGTACGCCGCCTCGGTGGAGGAGGCCACGGCCATCGCGATGCGGCTGCGCACCGGGCGGGTCTCGGTCAACGGCGGGCGCAGCAGCGTCCTCTCGCCGTTCGGGGGCTTCCGCAAGTCCGGGATCGGACGTGAACTGGGACCGCACGGCCTGGCCGAGTACTTCGAGCTGATGGCCCTGCACCTGCCCACCTGACCAGCACCACCCCTGACCGACCCCGCACCACGTACACGGCACCACCGAGGAAGGAACCAGCCATGACCGAGACCGCCGTCCCCGCCGAGCTCGACGGCGACCGCCGCGACGCACTCACCCAGCTCGTCGTCCGCGGCATGCACCGCGGCGAGCTCAGCGCCGCGCAGCAGGAGCTGGTCGACGCCGGGCTGGCGCTGGCGCGCGGGCCCGTGCTCATGCCCACCGAGGCCGGCCGCGACGCGGTCGCCGCGGCGCTGCGGCTGGAGGCCGGCAGCGAGACCGAGCAGAAGGTGTACCAGCTGTTCACCGCCTTCCTGCCGGTCAACCGGCAGCTGCGCGAGGTGTGCACCGACTGGCAGCGCAAGCCCGACGGCTCGGCCAACGACCACACCGACGCCGCCTGGGACGCCGCCGTCCGCGACCGGCTCGACGACGTCGACACCGCCATCGGCCGCGTGCTCCGGCGGCTGTCGGCCGTCGAGCCGCGGCTGGGCCACTACCGCGAGGAGCTGACCGCGGCGCTGGAGCAGCTCGACGCCGGCGACCCCTCCGCGCTCACCTCCCCCCTGTCGGCCAGCTACCACAACGTGTGGATGTGGCTGCACCAGGAGCTGCTCCTGATGCTGGGGATCAGCCGTGCCGAGGACGAGGCCTTGGAGGAGCAGCTGGTGCGGGGCCAGTCCGCCTGATGCCCACGCCACGTTCCACGGAGTTCCTCGTCCCCTACGGCCAGGGGGCGGCGCGCGGCCTGGGCCCCGACGAGATCGGCGAGCACGGCGCCCAGTTCGACCGCATGGTCGCCCTCGGGCTGCCGGTGGTGCCCGGGCTGACCGTCGTGGCCGGGTCGGCGTCGCTGCTCACCGACCCGGTCGGCGCCCAGCGGGCGGTCGAGCTGGTCGAGCAGCTGGCCGGCCGCAGCACGGTCGACGCCGACCGGCCGCTGCTGCTGCGGCTGATCGCCAGCGCGCCGGTGCCGGTGGCCGGGCTGCCGCCGGCGCTCACCGCCATCGGCCTGACCCGCGACCGGGTCGCCGACGTGCAGCGGGCCGTCGGCCGCGAGGGCGACACCGTGGCGCTGTGGGGGCTGCTGGTGCGCACCCTCGCCGTGGGCGCGCTGGACGTCGACCCCGACGACCTCGACGACGTCGTCTTCGACCTCTCCGACCCGCGCGAGCAGGTGGAGGCGGTGCTGCACCTGTGCGCCACCAAGGGCAGCGGCCCGGTGCCCGACGAGCCGGCCGCCCAGGTCGCCCTCGCCGCCCGGGCCTTCCTCGCGCACTGGGACTCCCCGCGCGGGCGGCGCGCCCGGGCCGCGCAGGGGCTGCCGGCCGACCTGCCGATCAGCCTGCACCTGCAGGCCCTGCGGATCGGCCCGTGGGAGAAGTCCGGCTTCGGCGAGGCGGTGAGCCGCGATCCGGAGACGGGGGACTTCGGCGCCCACGGGTCGTTCTTCCGGGGCATGCGCCGCTCGGCGGTGGCCGGGATGACCGGGGAGCCCCTCACCGAGCGCTCCGAGGGGTACGCGCTGCTCCGCCACGGCCTCACCACGCTGGAGACGCACCTGCAGGCGGCGGCGCAGGTGACCTACGAGCTGCGCGACGGCGAGCTGGCGCTGCTGTCGGCCTGCCCCGCGCCGCACCCGAACCGCAACGCCCTCCTCAAGCTGGCCTGCGACCTGGTCGAGCGGCGCGGCCTGCCGGCCACCGCCGGGCTGGCCCTGGTGTCCCCGCGGCTGGTGGAGGAGGTGCTGCACCCGCGGCTGACCCTGACCGGCGACGAGCACCCGTTCGTCACGGGCCTGGCGGCCTCCCCGGGCGCGGCCACCGGCCGGATCACCCTCTCGGCCGACCGGGTGCTGCAGTGGGCCGCCGAGGGCGTGCCGACGGTCTTCGTCACCACCGAGACCAGCCCGGCCGACGTCCCGGCGCTCATGGCCGCCGAGGGCGTCGTCACCACCCACGGCGGCCTGGCCTCGCACGCCGCGGTGGTCGCCCGCGGTGCGGGCCGCCCGGCGGTGTGCGGCGTGGCCGGGCTGACCATCGACCGGGCCGCGGGCCTGGTCACCGGTCCCGCGGGCACCCTCGCCGAGGGCGACCTCGTCTCCATGGACGGCCAGTCCGGCGCGGTGTACGCCGGCAGCCTGCCGGTGCAGGCGCCCGAGCCCCCGCCGCAGCTGCACAGCGTGCTGGGCTGGGCCGACGACTACCGCCGGCTCGGCGTCCGGGCCAACGCCGACACCGCGCGGGAGGCGGAGATCGCCGTCTCCCTCGGCGCCGAGGGCATCGGGCTGTGCCGCACCGAGCACCAGTTCCTCGGGGAGCGGCTGCCGCTGATCCGGCGGCTGCTGCTGGCCGGCAACCGCGACGAGGAGGTCGCGGCGCTGCAGGGCCTGCGGGCCGCGCAGCGGGAGGACTTCCGCGGCCTGCTCGCGGCGATGGGGGACCGGCCGGTCACGGTGCGGCTGCTCGACGCCCCGCTGCACGAGTTCCTGCCGCACGACGGGGAGTACGAGACCCCGGAGCAGGCCGAGCGCGCGCGGGGGTACCGCGAGGCCAACCCGATGCTGGGGCTGCGCGGGGTGCGCCTGGCGGTGCTGCGCGAGGACCTCTACCCGGCGCAGGTCGACGCGCTGGTGCGGGCCTACGCCGACGTCCGCGCCGAGGGGCTGACGCCGCGGCTGGAGATCATGGTGCCGCTGGTCGCGCTGCCGGCCGAGCTCGCCGTCGTCGTGGACCAGATCCACCGCGCGGTGGCCGCGGCCTCGGCCGAGCTCGGCATCGAGGTGCCCTACCTCGTGGGCAGCATGATCGAGACGCCGAGAGCGGCGCTGCTGGCCGGGGAGTTCGCCCGCGCCTCGCAGTTCCTGTCGTTCGGCACCAACGACCTCACCCAGCTCACGTACGGCTTCTCGCGGGACGACGTGGAGAAGCACGTGCTGGCCGCCTACACGGCCAAGGGCATCCTCTCGGCCAGCCCCTTCGCGGTGCTGGACGACCTGGGGGTCGGCGCGCTGGTGCGCAACGCCGTCCGCGACGCCCGCGCGGCCCGGCCGGACGTGAAGCTCGGCGTCTGCGGCGAGCACGGCGGCGACCCCGAGTCCATCGCCTTCCTCGACGAGGTCGGCCTGGACTACGTCTCCTGCTCGGCCCACCGGGTGCCGGTGGCCCGGCTCGCGGCGGCCCAGGCGACGTTCGCCCGGTGACCGGGATCCGGCTGCGCCGGACCCGTGACCACTAACTGTACTTCGACTAGAGTTCTGAGTCGTCGGCGGACGCCGGCGGGAAGCGAGGCAGACATGTCCGTCACCGAGGCAGGGGCGGAGGTGGGGGTGCTGCCGTCGGCCGACGTCATCCGCGACCTCCACCTGCGCATGGTCCGGATCCGGGTCTTCGAGACCGAGGCCGGCGTGCTCATGGAGGGCGGTGACCTCCCCGGGTTCCTCCACCTCTACGTGGGCCAGGAGGCGGTCGCCGCCGGGGTCATGAGCGTGCTCGAGGCCAGCGACCAGATCACCTCGACGCACCGCGGCCACGGCCACGCCGTCGCCAAGGGCGCGCAGTTCCGGCCGATGTTCGCCGAGCTGTTCGGCCGGGTCGACGGCTACTGCCACGGCCGCGGCGGCAGCATGCACATCAACGACCTGTCGATCGGCATGTACGGCGCCAACGGCGTCGTCGGCGCCGGCATCCCCATCGCCACCGGTGCGGCGTTCGCCAACGCCTACCGCGGGACGACGTCGGTCGCGGCGACCTTCTTCGGCGACGGCGCCTCGAACATCGGCACGTTCCACGAGGCCGCGAACATGGCGGCGATCCTGCGGCTGCCGGTCGTCTTCGTCTGCGAGAACAACGGCTACGCGGAGTTCACGCCGCAGAGCCGGCACATGCTGCTCCAGGACGTCGCCGAGCGGGCCGCCTCCTACGGCATGCCCAGCGAGATCTGCGACGGCATGGACGCCCTCGCCGTCCGCGCCGCCGCCGACCGGGCGGTGCAGCGGGCGCGGTCCGGGGGCGGCCCGACGCTGATCGAGGCCAAGACCTACCGCTACTACGACCACCAGGGCGTCAAGGGCCTGCGCAAGACCTACCGCACTCAGGAGGAGGTGGCGCAGTGGCGCGAGCGGGACGCCATCGCCCTCCTCGAGCGGACCGCGAGCGAGGCCGGCCTGGTGCCGGCCGAGGAGTTCCAGGCCGTCTGGGACGCCGTCCGCGCCGAGGTGGCCGAGGCCATCGAGTTCGCCCGCACCAGCCCGATGCCCGACGTGGAGGACTTCGATGTCGACGTCTACAGCGACTGACCCCGTGGCCCCCGCGGCCGCCGCCCCCGCCCGTCGCACCACCTACGGCCGGGCGTTCAACGAGGGCCTGGCCCAGCTCATGCGGACCGACGACGACGTCTTCGTCATCGGGGAGGACGTCGGCGCCTACGGCGGGGTCTTCCACAACTTCGAGAACCTGCACAAGGAGTTCGGCGACCGCCGCGTCGTCGACACCCCGATCGCCGAGGCCGGCCTGATCGGGCTGGGGGTCGGCGCCGCCGCCAGCGGCCTGCGGCCGGTCGTCGACATCATGTTCATGGACTTCCTCGCCGTCGCCCTCGACCAGGTGGTCAACCAGGCCGCGAAGATGAAGTTCATGTTCGGCGGCTCGGTCCGGGTGCCGCTGACCATCACCACCGCCTACGGGGCGGGGGTCAGCGCGGCCGCGCAGCACAGCCAGAGCCTGGAGGCCTGGCTCGCGCACACCCCGGGGCTCAAGGTGGTGATGCCGACCACGCCGCACGACGTCAAGGGCCTGCTGGTGGCCTCGATCCGCGACGACAACCCGGTCGTGTTCATGCAGCACAAGAAGCTGTTCGGGCTGCAGGGCGAGGTGCCCGAGGAGCTCTACGAGGTGCCCCTCGGTCAGGCGGCCGTGCGCCGCCCCGGCACCGACGTCACGATCGTGGCGCTGGGCCGGATGGTGCACGAGGCGCTCACCGCGGCCGAGCGGCTGGCCGAGGACGGCGTCTCCTGCGAGGTCATCGACCCCCGGACGGTGCAGCCGCTCGACGTGCCCACCATCGTGGAGTCGGTCCGCCGCACCAACCGGGTCATGGTGGTGCACGAGGCGGTCCGCTTCGGCGGCATCGGCGCCGAGATCGCCAGCCAGATCCAGGAGCAGGCGTTCGACCACCTCGACGCCCCGGTGGCCCGGGTCGCCGCGCCGTTCACCCCGGTGCCGTTCAGCCCCGCGCTCGAGGCCCACTACGTGCCCGACGCCGCCCGGATCGCCGCGGCGGCGCGGCAGCTGGTCGAGCGGAGCTGACCGTGGCCGTGGAGATCCTGGTCCCCAAGCTCGGGCTGACCATGACCGAGGGGATCGTCGACCAGTGGCTGGTCGAGCCGGGCGTCACCGTCCGGGTCGGCGATCCGCTGCTGACCCTCAGCACCGACAAGGTCGACGTCGAGGTGGAGGCCGAGGCCGAGGGGGTCTTCCACCCCGGCGTCCCGGCCGGGTCCTCCCTGCCGCCGGGGGCGGTCATCGGCTGGCTGCTCGCCGAGGGGGAGCAGCCGCCCACCGGGGCGGGGGCCGCGCCGCCGGCCGCCGCCGAGGCGGCCGCGCCGCCGGTCGCCGAGCCCGGCGCGGTGGTGCCGGCGGCACCGGCCGCGGACGCCCCGTCCCCGGACGGGACGGCCCCCGACGGGCGGCTCCGGGTCTCGCCCAACGCCCGCCGGGTCGCCCGCGAGCTCGGCGTCGACCTGGCCGGCCTGACCGGCACCGGTCCGGGTGGGCGGATCGTCTCCGAGGACGTCGAGGAGGCCGCCGCCGCGGCC
Organism: Blastococcus sp. SYSU D00820; assembly: GCF_054050695.1. Lineage (NCBI taxonomy): Bacteria > Bacillati > Actinomycetota > Actinomycetes > Geodermatophilales > Geodermatophilaceae > Blastococcus > Blastococcus sp. SYSU D00820. The sequence continues at coordinate 48,203 of NZ_JBJGZW010000028.1, read as the reverse complement.
GCGGCGGCGCTGCCCGCCGCCCCGCCGGCCGCGCCGGTGAACGGCAGCCGCACCAGCCCGCTGGTGCGCAAGCTGGCCGCCCAGCTGGGCGTCGACCTGACCGCGGTGGTGGGCACCGGGCCCGACGGGCGGGTCACCAAGACCGACGTGCACCTCGCGGCCCGGCCCGCGCCGGCCGCGCAGCCGGCCGCCGCCGCGGGCGGGGGGCTGACCGGCCTGCGCGGGGCGATCGCCCGCAACATGGTCACCAGCCTCCGGGAGATGGCGCAGCTGACCCTGGGCCACGAGGCCGACGTCTCGGCGCTGGTCGCCGCGCGCGCGGCGCTCAAGGCCGAGGACGCCGGGTCCGGCCGCCGCACGCCCACGATCAGCGACTTCGTGGTCCGTGCCGCGGCGCTGGCCCTGCGCGACCACCCGACGATGAACGCGACCCTGCGCGACGGGCGGATCGAGCCCAACGACACCATCGACGTCGGCCTGGCCGTCGCGATCGAGGGCGGGCTGGTCGTCCCCGTGCTCCGCCAGGCCGACCAGGGCAGCCTGCGGACGCTCTCGGAGACCGCGGCGGAGCTGGCCGCCACCGCGCGCGCCGGGAAGCTGACCCTTCCGCAGCTGGAGGGGGCCACCTTCGCCGTCTCCTCCCTGGGGACGGCGGGGATCGACTTCTTCACCCCGATCATCAACCCCGGCAACGTGGGCATCCTCGGGGTCGGCCGGATCCGCGACGGCGTCCGGTGGGAGGGGGAGACCCCGCGCCGGAGCAGCGTCATGACCCTGTCGCTCACCTTCGACCACCGCGTGATCGACGGCGCACCGGCCGCCGAGTACCTGCTGCAGGTCGCCGACCTGCTGTCGCGCCCGCTGGGCCTGCTCGCCGGCTGACCCGCCGACCGGGTCCCGGCCGGCGGGTCAGCCGGCCAGGACCCGGTCCAGGCAGCGGCCGAGCACCGTGCGGAAGGCCGGGGTCTCCCAGCTGCCGCGGTCGGCCTCGGTGGCGTCGGGCCGGCCGAGCTCGTGCAGCTCGGCCAGGCTGCGGCAGTGCCCGAGGGTCAGGTAGACGACCTCGCCGTCGCCGTACCGGCGCAGGTACAGCACCGGGCGCGGCTCGTCGTCGAGGGCGTCGCCCTCGGCGTAGGACGGGCAGCGCCCGGTGAACCGGGTGTGCAGCAGCACCTCGAGCGGGCCGTGCAGCTCGCAGACGTACAGCTCGTCGCTCACCGTGAACGGCTCGATCCCGGCGACCAGCTCGTGGGTGGGGTCGGTGACCTCGACCCGGTAGGGCGCGATCGGCGGGTGCCCGAGGACCTGGCTGCCGAGCACCCGCGCCACCTCGCCCAGCAGCCGCGGCGTGCCGAACACGCGCGGCTCCCCGGGAGCGGGGGGCTCCAGCACGGAGTTCGTGGCGTGCAGGGCCAGCCACCGCCCGCCGCCGGCGACGAAGTCGGCGAGGACCCGCTGCGCGGCGGGGGAGGGGCGCAGGTCGCAGGTGTAGGACACCAGGACCGCGCCCGGCGGCAGCGGCTGCTCCGGCCACGCGGGGGAGTCGAGCACCGCGGCGTCCCGCGCGGCGAGCTCGGCGTGCAGCTGCTCCCGCGCGTACGGGAAGTCGTGCCAGCGGCCCCCGGTGACCAGGTGGACGGCGCCCACCGTCAGTGGCCGCGGAAGATGCGGGCGCAGAGCTCGGCGGTGGCGTTGCGCATGCGGGCCATGGCCGCCGGCGTCTGCGGGCCGCCCTCCATCTGCAGCGGGTGCACCGCCAGCGCCAGGCCGATCACCGTGCGGACGGTCAGCGTGCGCACCGCGTGCTCGGCCGCGGCCTTGCGGCGGTTGTCGAGCACGGGGTCGGTCTCGAAGTAGTCGTAGGCGCGCCGGACGCTGCGGTCCAGGTACTCCCGGGCCAGCGCCCGCGACCCCGGGGTGGCACCGCCGGGCATGTGCAGGAACAGCAGCCGGGCCATGTCCGGATTGGCCTCCGCCCAGGTCCACGACGCCTTGACCACGTCCTTGAAGACGTCGGGGTCGGCCGGCGCGTCGTCGGGGCGGGCCTCGGCGATGACCGCGCTGTTGGCGGTCATGACCCGGCTGAGGGCCGCCTCGAACAGCTCCTCCTTGCCCGCGAAGTGGTAGTAGACCGCCGTGGCGACCATGCCGGCCTCGTCGGCGATCTCCTGGATGCTCGCCGCGGCGAAGCCCTTGCGGGCGAACACCCGGATCGCGGCCTCGACGATGAGATGCCGGCGCGAGGGCCGGTGCGGGCTCGGCCGGGCGGCGTCCGCCGCCGGCTCGGTCGCGGACTCCTCGTCGCGCTGGGCGGGAGCGGTGCGCGGGCGGCCGCGGTGACCGGCCACCGCCGTCGCGGGCCGCGGGCGGGCCGCCGGCTTGCGGGTCTTGGCGACGGCGGGCGCGGCGCCGTCCGCGGCCTTCTTGGCCGCGCGGGGAGCCGGGGGCGTCGCGGCCGGCTCGGGCGCCTCGGCGGGGCCCGACTCGCCGCCTGACCTGGGTCGCCGTACCGCCATGGGTAGATTAAACACGTGGCGACCGCCCCGAGACGTCCGGCGCATCGACCGTCCCGGCGGCAGGCCGTGCTCGACGCGGCCATGCACCTCTACGCGGTGCGCCGGTTCGAGGACGTCACCGTCGCCGACATCGCGACCGAGGCCGGCATGACCTCCGCGGCGGTCTACTACCACTACCCCTCCAAGGACGACCTCCTGCTGGAGGGGCTGCGGGCCTTCGCCGGCGGGATGCTCGAGGAGCTGCGCCGGCTGCTGGACGACGCCGCCGAGCGCGGGTCCACCGAGGGCGAGGTGATCGCCGACCTCGTGGCGTGGATGGACGGGCACCGGTACGCGGCCGTGGTGTGGTTCGTCGCCTCGCCGGGGCTGTCGGAGTCGGTGGAGCGGATCCGGCGGGAGACCCGGCTGGAGATGGTGGAGGTCTTCGCCGCGCTGTTCCGCGAGCGGGGCTCGGACATGAGCCGGGCCGACGCCACGGTCGCCGGCGCCGGCCTCGTGGTGCTGCTCGAGCAGTCCGCGGTCTCCTCGCTGACCGAGGACGTCGTCCTGGCCAACCTCGGCCGCCGCCGGTTCCTCGCCGAGGTCGCCGAGCTCGGCAACCTGATCGCCGGCCGCACCGCCGCCGAGCCCGCGGGCTGACCGGCGCGACCCCCTGCCCGGCCGGTGCATCAGTGCGCCGTGCTGCGTCCCTCGGGGTCCTTGCCCCGCAGGACGGTCGGGAAGCCGCTGGGGTCCACCCGGTCGCCGAACTGCTGCAGGTTGTGCGTGTGGCCCAGCTGCTGCAGCGCCATGGCCGCCTGCTGGGCGGTCCAGTAGCCCTGCGCGTCCTGCATCTGGTTGACCGCCTGCTTGGCCAGCTTCAGCCCGAAGCGGGAGCGCCCGGCGATCCGCCGGGCGAGGTCCATGACCCGCGCGTCGAGCTCCGCCGGCGGCACGACCTGGTTGACCATGCCCATCGCCTCGGCGGTGCGGGCGTCGACCCAGTCGCCGGTGAACAGCATCTCCTTGGCCTTGCGGACGCCGAGCTCCCACGGGTGGTTGAACATCTCCACGCCGTTGACCCCCATGGCGACGGTGGGGTCCCGGAACCGGGCGTCCTCCGCGGCCACGATCAGGTCGCAGGGCCAGACCAGCATCAGCCCGCCGGCGATCACCCGGCCCTGGACCGCCGCGATGGTGGGCTTGGGCAGGTTGCGCCAGCGCATCGACAGCCCCAGGTAGATCTCGTACTCGCGGGCCATCCACCCCTCGGCGCCGGGCAGGTCGAAGCCGCCCCACGAGGAGGTGAGCGGGAAGTCGGCCAGCTCGGCGTCGTCGAGCAGGTCGTGCCCGCTGGAGAAGTCCGGCCCCTCCGCGCGCAGCACGACCACGGTCACCGCGTCGTCGCGCACCGCCCGCACGAACGCCTCGTCCAGCCGGTACAGCAGGTCGAGGTTCTGCGCGTTGCGCTTCTCCGGGCGGTTGAGGGAGATGACCGCCACCGCGCCGTCGACGGCGTAGGTGACGGGCTGGTCAGAGGGCATCGTCGCACTCCTGGCTCGGGGTCCCGGACGCCGCGACAGTATCTACAAACTGGCACCTGTATCTAGCCGGGAATTCCGTTACTGTGCGGCTGTGCCCCCCGTCACCCGAGCCCGCACGATCGACCTCGAGAACCCCTTCGCCCCGCTCGACGGCATGTGCGAGCTGCTGCTCGTCCGCCACGGCGAGCAGCTGCTCAGCGGCGACACCACGGTCTACGAGGCCATCGACCCGCCGCTGTCCCCGCTGGGGGAGCGGCAGGTCGAGGCCGTCGGCCGCCGGCTCGCCGGTACGCCGATCGCGGCGGTCTACAGCTCGCCGCTGCACCGGGCGTTCGCGACCGGCCGGGCCATCGGCGGCCACCACGGCCTCGAGCCGGTGCCGATGCCGGAGCTGCACGAGTACCACCCGTGGGCCGCCCTGCCCGACGACCGCCCGGTCCGCGAGGTGCTGCCGGCCGAGCAGCTGTCGGCGATCTTCCGCGAGCACGCGCGGACCAAGAGCTTCGCCGCCTTCCCGCACGGCGAGGACCGGCAGGCCTTCCGCAAGCGCGTCACCACGGCGCTGGGGGAGCTCGTCGACCGGCACCTCGGCGAGCGGATCGTCGTCACCTGCCACAGCGGCGTGGTGAACGCCTTCCTCGCCTCGGTCGTGGACACCGACCAGGACGTGCCGGTGCGGGTGCACCACACCTCGATCAGCGTCTTCCGCGGCGCCGACACCCGCCGCGCGGTGATCTCGGTCAACGACTTCGCCCACGTCCTGCCGTTCCAGGACGCCGTCGGCACCTACAACATCTGACCCCCTCGCGACCGCCCAGCCACCACCCAGGACGAAGGAGTCCCCCATGGACCTCGGTCTCGCCGGCAAGAAGGCCCTCGTCACCGGAGCCAGCCGCGGCATCGGCCTCGCCGTCGCCCGCTCGCTCGCCGCCGAGGGCGCCGACCTCGCCATCTGCGCCCGCGGGCAGGAGCGCCTCGACGAGGTGGCCGGGGAGCTCTCGGCGACCGCGAAGGTGTTCGCCCGCGCCGTCGACGTCTCCGACCACGACGCGCTGCGGCAGTTCGTCGACGCCGGGGCCGAGGCGCTCGGCGGGCTGGACATCGTGGTGGTCAACGCCTCGGGCGGCAGCGGCCGCGGCCACGAGTCCTGGGTGCGCAACTTCGAGATCGACCTGATGAGCCTGGTCTACCTGATCGAGGCCGCGCACCCGCACCTGGTGGCCAGCTCCGCCGCCGCGGTGGTCGACATCGCCACGACGTCGGCCGTGGAGGCCGGGGTGCTGCGCACCGCCAGCGGCTACGGCGCCCTCAAGGCCGCCGCGCTGCAGCACGCCGGCGCCCAGGCCCGGGCGCTGGCCGCCGACGGCATCCGCGTCAACTCCGTCTCACCCGGCCCCACCTACTTCCCGGGCGGCGACTGGCAGACCATCGAGGAGCAGCGGCCCGAGCTGTTCGCCGCCGCCCGCGGCGACATCGCCCTGGGCAAGTTCGGCACCGACGTCGACGTGGCCAACGCCGTCACCTTCCTCGCCTCCCCGGCGGCCGGTCACATCACCGGCGTCAACCTCGTCGTCGACGGGGGCTTCACCAACCGCTTCGACTTCTGAGCCGCGGCGATGACGGTGACCACGGACGACGGCCCGGTCGCGGAGCTGCTGGACCTGCGCGACGGCGCGCAGGCCTGCCCGCACCTGGCGTGGCGGGAGCTCCGGCAGCGCGGCCGGGTGCTCTGGGTGGAGCGGCTCGGCGCCTACGTCGTGACCTCGCACGAGGACGTCGACACGGTGCTGAGCAATCCGCGGCGGTTCCCGTCCGGGCTCGGCGACCCGCGCGGGCCCTCGATGGCCGGCCGGCTGGCCGAGACGCGGGCCCGGCTGGCCGAGACCAGCGCGGAGTTCCGCGAGCTGCTGGACCGGATGCGCCCGGACTGGCGGGGCCACCGCGTCCTGATGAGCGCCGACGGCGAGGAGCACCTGCGCCACCGGGCCCTGGTGTCGGGCATGTTCAGCGCCCGCCGCGCCGCCGCGCTCGAGCCCCGCATCACCGAGCTGGCCGGCGAGCTGGTGGCCGGCCTGCGGGCGACCGTGGCCGAGCAGCCGGTGGTCGAGATCGTCTCCGCCTACTGCGCCGCGCTGCCGGTGCGGGTCATCGCCGAGCAGCTCGGCATGGGCGAGGAGCGCATCCCCGACTTCCTGCGCTGGGCGGTGCACGCCAACCGGCACCTGGGCAACGACTCGTTCACGCCCGAGCACGTCGTCGAGCACACCCGCAGCAACGTCGAGTTCGCCGAGTACTTCCGCCCCGTGATGGCCGCCCGCCGGGAGGACCCCCGCGACGACTTCGTCACCAAGGTGGTGCAGACCGACGACGAGACCAGCCACCTGGACGACCAGAAGCGGCTGGCGCTGATCTCGCAGATGCTCAACGCCGGCCACGAGACGACGTCGAAGACCCTCGCCGAGGCGGTGGCGCGGCTGGCCGCCGACCCGGCGCTGGCCGCGCGGCTGCGCGCCGAGCCCGAGCGGGTGCCCGAGTTCGTCGAGGAGGTGCTCCGGCTGGCCAGCCCCACGCAGGGCCTCTACCGGACCGTCGCGGAGGACACCACGCTCGGCGGCACCGACCTGCCGGCCGGCGCTCCGCTGCTGGTGCTCTACGCCTCGGCCAACCGGACCGAGGAGGTCTTCCCCGACCCCGACGAGGTGGACGTCGACCGGCCGAACCTGACCAGCCACCTGGCCTTCGGCAAGGGCCGGCACTTCTGCCCAGGGGCCCCACTGGCCCGCGTGGTCCTCCGCGTGGGGCTCACCGCGATGCTCCGCGAGCTGCCGCCCTGGTCGGTGGACCAGGAGGCCGGCGGCGAGGTGTTCCACCCGAGCTACCTGCTGCACGGGCGCACCCAGCTGTGGCTCCGCTTCGGCGGGGCCGCCCGGTGAGCGCCGGTCCCGTCGTCCTGGTCACCGGGGCCGGCGGCGGCATCGGGCGGGCGACCTGCGAGGCCTTCGCCGCGGCGGGCTGGCTGGTCGTGGCCGGCGACGTCGACGGCGCGGCGGCGGAGGCGACCGCCGCCCTCTGCGGCCCGGACGCCGTGGGCCTGCGGGCCGACGTCACCTCCGCCGACGACGTCCGCTCCTTCGTCGCCGCGGCGCACGGCGTGCGCGGCCGGCTGAACGCGGCGGTGAACAACGCCGGCATCGCCCCGCCCAAGCGCCCCTTCCCGGAGGTGACCGAGGAGGAGTTCGCGCTCGTGATGGCGGTGAACCTCGCCGGCGTCTGGCGATGCATGCGGGAGGAGATCCCCTGCATCCTCGCCGGCGGCGGGGGCGCGATCGTCAACATCTCCTCGCGCACCGGGCACATGGGCAGCCCCGGGCGGGCGCCGTACTCGGCGAGCAAGCACGGCGTGATCGGGCTCAGCCGGTCGGCCGCCCTGGAGTACGGCGCGGCCGGGCTGCGGGTCAACACCGTGTGCCCGGGGGCGATCCGCACCCCCATCGTCGAGGCCGCGGTGCCCGACACCCCCGACCGCGAGGCGATCCTGGGGTCGAGCTCGGCGATGGCGCGGGTGGGGGAGCCGCGCGAGATCGCCGACGCCGTCCTGTGGCTGTGCTCGGACGCCGCGTCCTACGTCAACGGCACCGAGCTGATGGTCGACGGCGGCGTGGCCCGCGCCTACTCGGGCGGTCGCCGCTCCTGAGCCGCCGCCGGCTCAGATGTTGCCGGCTCAGAAGTCGCCGGCTCAGAAGTCGCCGGCACGGTGGCGCAGCGCGCGCAGCACGTTCACCAGCGTGCCCACCATGCGCTGCGGCAGCCCGACGCGGCAGAACACCTCGGCGTTGAGCAGCTGGGTGGCCTCGAGGGCGACGGCCCGGCCCGAGTCGGTGAGCTCGGCCAGCGTCGTCCGCCGGTCGGTGGGGTGCGGCCGCCGGACGACGTGGCCCTGGGCCTCGAGCCGGTCCACGGCGTTGGTCACGCTGGTCCGGTGCACCTGCAGCCGGGTGCCGACGGTGCTCAGCGGCAGCGCGCCGCCGCGGCTGAAGGTCAGCAGCATCAGGAGCTCGTAGCGGGCGAAGCTCAGGTCCAGCGGGCGCAGCACCTCGTCGATGCGCGCCTGCATGATCTGCTGCGCGCGCATGACCGAGGTGACCGCGGCCATGCCGTCGGCGGCCTCGGCCCACCCGTGCTCGATCCAGTGCCGCCGCGCCTCCTCGATGGGGTCGAAGGGCAGCGGCTCGTTCTCGGTCATCCGGCTCTCCTCGTCGATGCCGGGCGGTCACGCTACCCGCGGGGGACGAGGACGCCGGGGCGCCGGCGGGAGGAGGGACCGCCGGCGCCCCGGGCCTCAGCGGTTGGTGGGGAAGCCCAGCTCCACGCCGGAGCCGCCCCGCTGGTCGGGCGCCAGCCACCGGGTCGTCACGGCCTTGGCCCGGGTGTAGAAGGTGACGCCCTCGGTGCCGTAGACGTGCAGGTCGCCGAACAGGCTCTGCTTCCAGCCGCCGAAGGAGTGGTAGGCCACCGGCACCGGGATGGCCACGTTGACGCCGACCATGCCGACCTCGACCTGCTCCTGGTACTGCCGGGCCGCCCAGCCGTCGTTGGTGAAGATCGCCGTGCCGTTGCCGTAGGGGTTGGCGTTCACCAGGTCCAGCGCCTCCTGGTAGGTGTCCACCCGCACCACCTGCAGCACCGGGCCGAAGACCTCCTCGCGGTAGACCTCCATGTCCGGCTGCACGTGGTCCAGCAGCGTCGGGCCCAGCCAGAACCCGTCCTCGTGGCCCGGCACCTGCACGCTGCGGCCGTCGACGACGGCGGTGGCGCCCTCGTCCAGGCCGGACTGCACGAGGCGGGCCACCCGGTCGCGGTGGGCCTGGGTGATCAGCGGCCCCATGTCGGAGTCCGGCGCCGTGCCCGGCCCGACGCGCAGCTCGAGGGTGCGGGTGCGCACCGCCTCGACCAGGGCGTCGGCGGAGTCGCCGACCGCGACCAGCACCGAGACGGCCATGCAGCGCTCGCCGGCCGAGCCGTACCCGGCGGAGACCGCGGCGTCGGCGGCCGCGTCGATGTCGGCGTCGGGCAGCACCACCATGTGGTTCTTGGCGCCGCCGAGGGCCTGCACCCGCTTGCCGTGCTCGGTCGCGCCGCGGGACACCGACGAGGCGATCGGGGTCGAGCCGACGAAGGAGACGGCGGCGACGTCGGGGTGCGCGAGCAGCGCCTCCACCGCGCGGCGGTCGCCGTTGACCACCGAGAAGACGCCGTCGGGCAGGCCGGCCTCGGCCCACAGCTCGGCGACCAGGGTGGAGGCCGAGGGGTCCCGCTCGCTGGGCTTGAGCACGAAGGCGTTGCCGCAGGCGATGGCCACCGGGTGCATCCACATCGGGACCATCACCGGGAAGTTGAACGGCGTGATGCCGGCGACCACGCCCAGCGGCTGGCGGATCGTGTGGACGTCGATGCCCGTCGAGGCCCCCGCGCTGAACCCGCCCTTGAGCAGGTGCGGCAGGCCGCAGGCGAAGTCGACGACCTCGAGGCCGCGGGCGATCTCGCCGGCGGCGTCGGAGAGCACCTTGCCGTGCTGGGCGGTGATGATGCGCGCCAGGTCGTCGCGGTGGCGGACCACCAGCTCGCGGAAGGCGAACAGCACCGAGGAGCGCTTGGCCAGCGAGGTGGCGGCCCAGGCCCGGCCGGCCTCCGCGGCGGCGCGCACGGCGGTGTCGACGTCGGCGGCCGAGGCGAGCGCGACCCGGCCGCTGACCGCGCCGGTGGCCGGGTCGTACAGGTCGGCGTACTCGCCGCTGGTGCCCGCCCAGGTCGTGCCGCCGACCCAGTGCAGGGCCTCGTCGAGCAGGGTCCCGGTGGTCGTGGTCATGGTGTCCTTCCGATCAGGGGTGGGAGCGGTCAGAGCCGGAAGTCGACGACGGCCCGGCCGACGACCTCGCCGCGGGCGAGCGCCTGGTAGGCGTCGTCGGCGCCGTCGAGCCCGACGCGCCGGGTGATCAGCTGGGCGGGCTGGATGACGCCCTGCTCGGCCAGGGCCAGCAGCCGCGGCATGTCCGAGCGGGCGCGGGCGCCGTAGGAGCCGAGGACCTGCAGCTTGCGCCGCACGATCCGGGTGATGTCGACGCTGCCGAGGGCGCCCACGGGGGCGATGCCGACCAGGACGGCGCGGCCGCCGTCGTCCAGGACGCCGAGGGCGGTGCTGAAGGTGCTGGGGTGGCCGAGCGCCTCGAAGGAGACGTCGACGCCCCGGCCGCCGGTCAGCTCGCGGACCGCCTCGACCGGGTCGACCTGCGAGGCGTCGACGGTGTGCGTGGCGCCGAGGGCCTTGGCCGCCTCGAGCTTGTCCGCCGACAGGTCGATCGCCACCACCATGCCGGCGCCGGCGGCGCGGGCCAGCTGCACCACGCCCGAGCCGACGCCGCCGGTGGCGACCACCGCGACGGTCTCGCCCATGCGCAGCTGCGCGACGTTGTGCACGGCCCCGTAGGCGGTGAAGGCGCTGCAGCCCAGGACGGCGGCGTCGTGCAGGTCCATGCCGTCGGGGACGCGGAAGACGTCGGTGGCCGGGACGACGCAGTACTCGGCCAGGCCGCCCATCGAGTACATCCACAGCGGCTCGCCGTCGGCCCGCGACAGTCGGGTCTCGCCGTCGTACAGGGTGCCGCGGAGCCGGTTGAAGCCGAAGAACGTCTCGCAGATGTCCTCGTGGCCGCGCACGCAGTGCCGGCAGGTGCCGCACGGCATGATGAAGCTGCAGACCACGCGGTCGCCGACGGCGACGGTCGTGACGTCCGGACCGAACTCGGCGACCACGCCGGAGACCTCGTGGCCCAGGACGCACGGCGAGGGGAAGGCGACCTCGCCCTTCATCACGTGCAGGTCGGTGTGGCAGACCCCGCAGGCGGCCACCTCGAGCAGCACCTCGCCGCGGCGCGGCGTCGGGCGCGGCACCTCCTCGACCCGCAGGACGGGCGCGTCCCCGGTGAACACCGCGGCTCTCATCCAGGCCTCCTCCGGCGCCGCTGGGGCGCCGTCCGTGTGCAGGTCCGGACCGCGCGGACGCGGTGACCCTTGCATCTCCGACAGTCGGACGTCCGAACAGTAGGACGCCCTCCCCCCGAGGGGAAGGAGTTCCGCGAAGTTTCTTGACGCCGACTCTGCTTACGCCCCACGATGGCCGCCACGCGCAGCCGGGCCCCGCCCCGCTGCCGCCGCGTCCCCGTCACCGGTGTCCTCCGGCGACGGCCTCTCCTCGCCGCCTCCGAAAGGCCCGTGCGTGTCCCTCGACGACCCGTTGCCGCCCACCGCGCCCACCCCGGTCACGGGCTCCGTCCGGAGCGGTGCGCGCGAGGGCGTGGGGCACCTCGTCCTCGACCGCCCGGAGGCGCTCAACGCCCTGGACACCGCCATGGTGCAGGCGCTGGACGCCGCGCTGGCCGGCTGGGCCGGCGAGTCCGGGATGCGGCGGGTGGTGCTGGAGAGCTCCTCGGCGCGGGCGTTCTGCGCCGGCGGCGACATCCGCGCGGTTCGCGAACGGGCCCTGGCCGGCGACACCGCGGGCAACCGCGAGTTCTTCGGCACCGAGTACCGGCTCGACCGGCGGATCGCGGAGTACCCGCTGCCCCACGTCAGCCTCGTCCAGGGCGCCTGCATGGGGGGCGGGCTGGGCGTCTCGGTCCACGGGAGCCACCGCGTCGCCACCGGCACCGCGGTGCTCGCGATGCCCGAGACCGGCATCGGCTTCTTCCCCGACATCGGCGCGACCTGGTTCCTGCCCCGGCTGCCGGGGCACCTCGGCGTCCACCTCGGGCTCACCGGCGCCCGGCTGACCGCCGAGGACGCCCTCTACTGCGGGCTGATCACCCACCTGGTCCCCGCCGAGCGGCTGCCCGACCTCCGGACCGGCCTGGCCGACCCGGCGCGCGAGGTGGCCGACGTCCTCGACGCCCTGGCCGTCTGGCCGGGCGGGCGGCGGGTGCGGCCGCCCGGGGACGACCCGGTCTGGCGGGCGGTCAGCCGGCTGGCCGACGCCCGGGAGGCCGTCGACGCCGTCTGGTCCGCGCCCGACCTCGCCGCGGTCCTCGACCGGCTGGCCGCGCGCTCCGACGACTGGTCGGCCGAGACCCTGGCCGCCCTGCACCGGGCCTCGCCGGCCAGCCTGCACGTCACCTGGGCGCTGCTGCGCGCGCCGCAGCCGTCGCTGGCCGCCAGCCTGGACCGCGAGCTGCAGGTGGCCCTGGCCGTCACCGGCACCCCGGACTTCGCCGAGGGCGTGCGGGCCGCGCTGGTCGACCGCGACCGCTCGCCCCGCTGGGACCCGGCGGTGTCCCTGACCGACCGGTCGGCCGACGTGCTGGCCGCCGTCCTCAACACCCTCGACCGAGCCCCCGCCGTCTGACCCGAACCGGCCGGGCACCCGCCGGGCCGCGTCCGTCCCACCCGGAGGAGACCGTCATGACCGATCTCGCGGACCCGCCCGTCACCGGCCTCGCCGCGCTCGCCGCGGCGCCGGCCCCACCGGCGAAGCGGGTCTACGACTTCGCCGAGGGCAACCGGGACATGGCCGACCTGCTCGGCGGCAAGGGCGCCAACCTGGCCGAGATGACGGCGCTCGGGCTGCCCGTGCCGCCGGGGTTCGTGATCACCACCGAGGCGTGCACGGAGTACCTGCGCACCGGGCTGCTGCCGGAGGGGCTGGCCGGGGAGGTCGCCGTCCACCTCGCCCGGCTGGAGGCGGCCCTGGGCAAGCGGCTGGGCGATCCGGAGGACCCGCTGCTGGTGAGCGTCCGGTCCGGGGCCCGGCACTCGATGCCGGGGATGATGGAGACCGTCCTCAACGTGGGGCTCAACGACGCGAGCGTCGAGGGGCTGGCGCGCCGCTCCGGCGACGAGCGGTTCGCCTGGGACTCCTACCGGCGGCTGCTGCAGATGTTCGGCACCACGGTGCTCGGGCTGCCGGGCGAGGCCTTCGCCGGGGAGCTGGAGGAGACGCTGCGGGCGCGCGGCGCGGCCTCGGAGGTGGAGCTGGACGCCGCCGGGCTGCGCACCCTCGTGTCCCGCTACCGCGACCTCGTCCGCGCGCACACCGGCGAGGACTTCCCGCAGGACCCGCACCGCCAGCTGGAGCTGGCCACCCGCGCGGTGTTCGAGTCGTGGAACACCGAGCGGGCCCGCGTCTACCGACGCCAGGAACGCATCCCCGCCGACCTCGGCACCGCGGTCACCGTCTGCGCGATGGTGTTCGGCAACCGGGGCCCGGACTGCGGCACGGGGGTGGCCTTCACCCGCGATCCGGCCACCGGCGAGCCCGGCGTGTACGGCGACTACCTGCCCGACGCGCAGGGCGAGGACGTCGTGGCCGGCATCCGCAACACCCTGCCGCTGGCCGCGCTCGCCGAGCTCGACCCCGCCGCGCACGCAGAGCTGATGGCGGCCGTGGCCACCCTCGAGCGGCACTACGCCGACCTCTGCGACATCGAGTTCACCATCGAGGCCGGGAAGCTGTGGCTGCTGCAGACCCGGGTGGGCAAGCGGACCGCCGCGGCGGCCTTCCGCATCGCCGTCCAGCTGGCCGACGAGGGCGTGATCGACGAGGACGAGGCGCTGCGCCGGGTCAGCGGTGCCCAGCTGGCCCAGCTGCTGTTCCCGCGCTTCGGCGACGTCTCCGCCGCGCCGCTGCTGGCGCGGGGGATGGGCGCCAGCCCCGGAGCGGCGGTGGGCGCCCTGGTCTTCGACAGCGCGACCGCGGTCGAGCGCGCGGCCCGCGGCGAGGACGTCGTCCTGGTGCGCCGGGAGACGACGCCCGACGACCTGGCCGGGATGCTCGCCGCCCGCGGGGTGCTGACCAGCCGCGGCGGCAAGACCAGCCACGCCGCGGTGGTGGCGCGCGGCATGGGCCGCACCTGCGTCTGCGGGGTGGAGAGCCTGACCGTCGACACGGCCGCGCGCACGGTGCGCACCGCCGACGGCCGGCTGCTCCGCGAGGGCGACGTCGTCTCGATCGACGGCACGACCGGCTGCGTGTACGCCGGCGCCGTGCCGGTGGTGCCGAGCCCGGTGGCGCGCCACCTCACCGGCGAGGCACCGGACGACGCGGGCGATCCGCTGGTGGCCGCGGTCGACCGGCTGGTCGGCCACGCCGACGCCCGGCGCCGCCTCGGCGTCCGGGCCAACGCCGACAGCCCGGAGGACGCGGTGCGGGCCCGGGCCCTCGGCGCCGAGGGGATCGGGCTCTGCCGGACCGAGCACATGTTCCTGGGGGAGCGCCGGGCGCTGGTCGAGCGCCTGGTGCTCGCCGTCGACGACGCCGAGCGCGATGCGGCCCTGGCGGCGCTGCTGCCGCTCCAGCGGGCCGACTTCGAGGGGATCCTCGAGGCGATGGACGGCCTGCCGGTCACCATCCGGTTGCTCGACCCGCCGCTGCACGAGTTCCTGCCCGACCGCACTGAGCTCGCCGTCCGGGTCGCGCTGGCCGCCGAGCGCGGGCGGCCGGTCGCCGACGACGTGCGGCTGCTCGCCGCCGTCGAGCGGCTGCACGAGCAGAACCCGATGCTCGGCCTGCGCGGCGTGCGGCTCGGCCTGGTCGTGCCCGGCCTGTTCGCCATGCAGGCGCGGGCGGTGGTCGAGGCCGCGCGGTCGCTGCGGGAGCGCGGCCGGGATCCGCGGCCGGAGATCATGGTGCCGCTGGTGGCCACCGTGCAGGAGCTCGAGGCGGCCGCCGAGCAGATCCGCCGCGTGGTCGCCGAGGTCCAGGGGGACGACGCCGGGGTGCCGATCGGCACGATGGTCGAGCTGCCCCGCGCCGCGCTCACCGCCGACGAGATCGCCGGCGCCGCGGACTTCTTCTCCTTCGGCACCAACGACCTCACGCAGACCGCGTGGGGGTTCAGCCGCGACGACGTCGAGGCCTCCTTCTTCCCCGAGTACCTGGAGCGCGGGGTCTTCGCGGTCAGCCCGTTCGAGACGCTCGACCGCCGGGGCGTCGGCCGGCTGGTGCGGACGGCGGCGGCCGAGGGCCGCGCCGTCCGCCCGGACCTGCACCTGGGCGTGTGCGGCGAGCACGGCGGGGACCCGGCCAGCATCGCGTTCTTCCACGAGGTGGGGCTGGACTACGTGTCCTGCTCGCCGTTCCGGGTGCCGGTGGCGCGGCTGGAGGCCGGCCGGGCGGCGGTCTCCTGACCCGGGGACGTCCGCGGCTCAGAGCAGGCCGCGGACGTACCCGATCTGGCCGAGGTGGGCGAAGTCGTCGCCGATGACGCTGACCAGCCGGACGCCCAGGGTGACCGGCGGGTCCCACCGCTCGTCGACCACCCGGTCGAGGTCGTCGTCGGAGAGCCCGGCGAGGAACTCCGCCGACTGCCGGTGCACCGCCGCGGAGTACTCGACCAGCAGGTCGGGGGAGTCCACGCGCACCGCGGCGACCTCCTCGGAGGAGAAGCCGTAGCCGGTGGCGTCGTCGTCGACGGGCAGGGCGAACCGCTGCGCGAAGCCCTGCGCCGTCCACACCTGCTCCCGGCCGGCCACCTCGGCGAGGTGGTCGTCCTGCACCCGGAGCAGGTGCCAGGCCAGCCAGGCGATCGGGTTGGCGTCGGGGCCCACGCGGGCGGCCAGCTGCTCGGCGGTCAGCCCGCGCAGCGACGACCGGAGCGTCTCGTCGATCTGCGAGTAGGCGTAGGCGAGGAGGTCGCGGCTGCGCACGGTCAGTCCTCCTCGGGCTCGCTCTGCGCCTCGAGCTCGGCGGCCTGCTCGGGGGTCTCCATCTCCAGGGCGATGTCGCGCGGCTGGGGCTGGTCGGGCTCGGGAGAGGTCATGAGCCGAGCCTGCCTCAGAACAGCAGGCCCAGCAGCGCCAGCAGGCCGCCGACGGCCGCCGCGAGCAGGAGGACGACGAGTACCACGGGCACCACGACCCAGCGGCGCCGGAACCGGCGTCGCCGGCGGGGGGCCGCGGCGCGGCGTGCGTCCCGGCGGGCGGTGGTCGGGCGGGATGCGGCCGGCGGGGGAGCGGCCGGCCGGGAGGCCGCCTCCTGCTTGCGCTCCCGTCGCCGGCCGGCGAGGTACCGCGCCTGGTCGCGGGCGTCCCGGGCGACCGATCCCAGGACGGCAGCCGACGCCTTGGCCAGCGTTTTGAGGTCGTCGGCGTCGAGCCGCACCACCTGCCCGCCCCGGGCGGCCTCGCCGGCGTGCGGGGGCGCCGGGGAAGGGGGCATGCCGGTGGCCGGTGGCGTCCAGGCAGGAGCGGCGGCGTCCGGCGGCAGCAGCGCCGTCAGCTGCTCGCGCACCTGGGCCGCGGTCAGCCGCTGCGCCGGGTCCTTGGTGAGCAGGCCGCGCAGCACCGGTTCCAGCGGCCCGGCGAGCACGGCCGGCGGCGGGTGCTCGGAGACCACGGCCATGAGCGTGGGCACCGGGTCGCCCCGGGAGAACGCCGGCCGGCCCTCCACCGCGGTGTAGAGCGTGACGCCGAGGGACCACAGGTCGGTCGGCGGAGCGGGCGCGGCGCCCTGGGCCAGCTCGGGTGACATGTACGACGGCGAGCCGATCAGCGTGCCGGCAGTGGTCAGCGACGAGTCGCCGGTGGTCGTGGCGATGCCGAAGTCGGTGAGGTACGCCCGGCCGTCGGAGGCCACCAGCACGTTGCCGGGCTTGACGTCGCGGTGCACGATCCCGGCCGCGTGCGCGGCGCTCAGCCCGGCCAGCACGTCCAGCCCGATCCGCGCCACGGCCGGCCACGGCAGCGGGCCGTGCTCCTCCACCAGCTGCTGGAGGCTGCGGGAGGGCACGTGCTCCATGACCAGCCAGGGCCGGCCGTCCTCCTCGACGACGTCGAAGACGGTGGTCACGTGCGGGTCGTCGAGGCTGGCGGCGGCCCGGGCCTCGCGCAGCGTGCGCTCGCGCAGCACCTCCCGCTCGTGCGCGGTGACGTGCGGGGGCCAGACGATCTCCTTGACCGCGACCGGGCGGTCGAGCATCCGGTCGGTGGCCCGCCAGACCACGCCCATGCCGCCGCGGCCGATGACCTCCGCGAGGACGTACCGGCTCCCGAGCAGCCGCCCGTCGGCCCCTGCGTCGGCGGACATGGGCGGACAGTACGCCCGGGAGCCGGTCCCGGCTCGGTGGTCAGGTGCCGCGCTGCTGGGTCATCCCCATCCGTCCGAGGACGACGGTCTCCAGCACCTGCACCAGGTTGTAGAGCACCAGCGAGGCGAGGGTGACGACCACGACCGCCGACCACACCAGCGGGAACTTCGCCTGGCCGCTGGCCTTGAGGATCGTGGAGCCCATGCCCTCGCCGGTGGCCAGCCACTCGGCCAGCAGCGCGCCGGTGAGCGCGCCCGGCACCGAGATGCGGACGGCGGCGAAGAACGCCGGGAGCGACGCCGGGAGGGCGACCTTGCGCAGCGCGGTGACCGGCCCGCCGCCGTAGACCGACACCACGTCGAGCATCTCGGGGGAGGCCGACCGCAGCCCGAACACGATGTTCACCAGCGCCGGGAAGAGCACCACGATGCCGGCGACCACCGCGACGGTGGCGACGTCCCGGCCGAAGACCAGGATGATCAGCGGCGCCAGCGCGATCAGCGGCACCGAGCGCAGCAGCATGGCGATGGGCATGAGCGCGTGCTCCACGCCGCGGGACAGCCGGAACGCCGTCGCGCCGAGCAGCGCCACGACCAGGCCCGCGACGAAGCCGATGAACGCGTCGTAGAGGCTGATCCACAGCGAGTCGAAGACGATCGTGCGGTGCTCCCCGGCGTCCTCGTCGGTGACCAGGTACTCCCACACGTCCAGCGGGCCCTTGGCGACGTACTCGGGGACGTCGAAGAACTCCAGGACGGCGACCCACAGGCCGACGACCACGACGACGGTGAGCACGAAGGTCAGCAGCGTCCGGCCGACGCCGCGCAGCACGGTGCGCGAGGTCTCCCGCCGGATCTCCCGGCGCCGCTCGGCCGCACCGGGATCGGCCGGCGGGCGGGTCAGGGTGGCGGTCACGAGCTGCTCCTCCCGCGCGACCAGGGCGCGACGACGCGGGCGATGAGCCCGAAGAACGCGAATCCGACGATCGCCACCGCCGCGCAGGCCAGCGCGATGCCCCACACCCGCGCGGCGTGCAGCCCCTGCTGGGCGTTGATCATCGCCGGGCCGATGCCGGAGTCGACCTTGCCCAGGTACTCGCCGAGGATCGCGCCCAGGAACGCGGCGGGAACGGCGATCTGCAGGGCGTTGAGGATGCTCGGCAGCGCGGCCACCAGCCGCACCTTGCGCAGCTGGGTGAGGGCGTTGCCGCCGTAGACGGCGACGACGTCCAGCGCCGCCCGGTCGGCCGCGCGCAGCCCCAGCAGGGTGCCCACCACGGTGGTGAAGAAGCAGCTGAGCGCGGCGAGGAAGACCGCCGTCCCGGAGGGCTCGCCGGGCTCCGGCGCACCCGCGACCAGCAGCACGATCGGGCCGATCGCGACGATCGGCACGCAGTAGGTGATGGTGGCCAGCTGGGTGACCAGCCCCTCGGTGCGCGGCAGCACGAGGACGACGGCCGAGAGCACCAGGGCGATCGCGTTGCCCCAGAGGAAGCCCTGGGCGCCCTCGAGGATGGTCACGCCGAAGTTGTCCAGGTACAGGCCCCAGCCGTCGGTACCCCACTGCTGCACCACCTGCGGCGGGGTCGGGATGGCCTGGCGCTCGCCGGCGCCGACGCCGGAGAAGACGGTGGCGGCCAGCAGCCACCACACCGCGACGACGGCGACCGTGCCGACGATGCCGACCGCCCAGGACGGCAGACGCAGGCGGGTCACGTCAGTCGTCCGCCGCGGCGCCGCCGGCCCCGAACAGCAGCTCCGAGGCGTGGTCGACGTAGGCGTGGAACTCCGGCGTCCGCTGCATCTCGGGGGTGCGCGGGCGGGGGAGGTCGACGTCGATGACCTCCTTGACCCGGCCGGGCCGCGGGCTCATGACCGCCACCTGGTCGGACAGGAAGATCGCCTCGGTGATGCCGTGCGTGACCATCAGCGTGGTGGCCGGCTTCTCGGTCCAGATCCGCAGCAGCTCCAGGTTCAGCTTCTGCCGGGTCATGTCGTCCAGCGCCCCGAAGGGCTCGTCGAGCAGCAGGACCGAGGGCTTGAGGATGAGCGAGCGGGCGATGGACACCCGCTGGCGCATGCCGCCGGACAGCTGCGCGGGCTTGGCCTTCTCGAACCCCTCGAGGCCGACCAGCGCGACCATCTCGCGCACGTAGTCGCGGTCGACGGGGACGCCGGCCACCTCGAACGGCAGCCGGATGTTGGACAGCACGCTGCGCCAGGGCAGCAGCGCGGAGTCCTGGAAGGCGATGCCCAGCTCGTGGCCGCTGCGCAGCTCCTGCGGGCTCTTGCCGTCGACCCGGATGGAGCCCGCGGTGGGCTCCTCCAGGCCGGCCAGGATCCGCAGGATCGTCGACTTGCCGCAGCCCGAGGGCCCGAGCAGCGACAGGAAGCTGCCCTGGTCGGTGTGCAGGTCGGCGTCCTGCAGGGCGGTCACCCGCCGGGTGCCCATGCGGAACACCTTGGACAGGCCGGAGATCTGCACACCGGTGCCCAGGGCGGCCTCGCCGCCCTGGACACCGGTGCGCGGGGTCATGTCGATCACGGTTCCCCTGAGGTGAGCCGGGCCGGTCAGGCCTGGTAGTCGAGCAGGTCGGGGTTCTCCTCGTAGACCTCGGCGAGGAGGGACAGGTCGAACAGGTCCTCCGCCGCGATGTCGATGCCGGCGCCGGCCAGGGAGGCGATGGTCTCCTCCTGGAGCTCCTCGGTGATGGTGAACAGCCCGTTGGCCTCGGTGTCGGAGGAGACGATCAGCTCCTCGTTGGCCGTCTGCGCCGAGATGAGCTCCACCGCGGGGTCCAGCCCGAGGTCGGCGCCGTAGTCGGACAGGCACAGGTCGACGGCCGCCTGCGGGTCGGCGAGGACGTCGGTCCAGCCGCGGATCTCGGCGACGAGGAAGGCCTTGAGCGCCTCGCGGTCCTCCTCGATCGACTGCTGGGTGACGGTGAAGGTCTCGGCGACGAAGGGCAGGCCGTTGTCGGCGAAGGGCAGGTTGGTGACCGCCTGGCCCTGCTCGGAGACGGTGATCGACTCGTTGGTCAGGTAGGCGACGAACCCGTCGACCTCGCCGTTGACCAGCACCGAGGGGTCGTACTGGACCGGCACGACGGTGACCTGGTCGGGCTCGATCCCGTTGGCGGCCAGCAGCGCCTGGAACAGGCTGGTGTTGGAGTCCTGGACGCCGATCTTCTTGCCGATCATGTCCTGCGGGGTGGCGATGTTCCCGCCGTCGGCCAGCGACAGGATGGTGAACGGGTTCTTCTGGTAGGTGGTGCCGATGATCTTCACCGGCACCTCCTCCTCGGCGATGGCGGTGCCGACGGAGACGGCGTCGCTCAGCGCCACCATGGCCTGGCCGGACAGCAGCTCGGCGACGCCGGTCGAGGGGCCGGAGACCAGGCTGACCTCGCCGAAGCCGGCGTCGCCGTAGTAGCCCTCGCTGTCGGCGACGTACTCGCCGAGGAACTCGGCGTTCTTGATCCAGGACAGCTGCACGGTCAGGTCGCCGAAGTCGCCACCACCCTCGGCCGAGGAGCCGGAACCTCCCGAGTCGGCGTCGTCGCCGCCACAGGCGCTGAGGGCGAGCGCGAGGCCCAGGGCGGTGACCGCGGCGGCGGTGCGGCGACGGGCGCCGGCGGTGGAACGGAACGTCATGGAGAGGTCCTCACTGGCGGTCGGGAGCGGGTCGGACGCCGTCCGGCGTCGGCCGGGACAACCTCACCGACGGAGATTTCGCCGAGCGGCCGCTTCCTGTTTCGCTGCGGTAACCACACCGAACCGTGATGGACGAGCCCTCCCGGCGACCCCGGTGCCCCGATCGCGGGACATGCCGGGCTGTGGACGGCCGCTGGCGACGGCACCTGGGAAGCTGCCCCGGGGCCTGCGACCGAGCGGGCCGCACAGCGAACCAGGAGGACCCATGACCACGCCGGGCTCGAACGGCCCTGACCAGCAGCCGGGGGGTGGCGCCCCCCAGTGGGGCGAGCAGCCGCCGCAGGGCGGTGCCCCCGGGCAGTTCCCCCAGGGGCAGTACCCGCAGCAGGGCCAGTTCCCCCAGGGCCAGTACCAGCCGCAGCCGGGTCAGCCGGGCCAGTTCCCGCAGCAGGGCGGCCCCGGCGGTCCCGGCCAGCCGCCGTTCGGCGGCGCGCCGCAGAAGAGCGGCACGGCCAAGTGGCTGATCCCCGTCGTCGCGGTCGTCGTCGTGCTGATCGCCGTCGGCGTGCTGTTCTTCGCCTTCGGGGGCAAGCCGGAGGTCGGCGACTGCCTGGACAGCACGTCCGGCCAGCCCGACGTCGTCGACTGCGAGGACTCCGAGGCCCAGGTCCGGGTCATCGGCATCGACGACCGGGAGCTGACCTCGGCGGACTTCTACAGCGACCCCAGCACCTGCGAGGAGTTCCGCGACCAGACCGAGTACCAGCTCTGGTACGGCGACACCAGCGACCCCGACGCCACCGGCACGATCTACTGCCTCGAGCTCGTGTGAGCTGACCTGACGATCGAGGGCCCGCCCGGTGCAGCACCGGGCGGGCCCTCGTCGTCCGGGGAGTTCCGGAACCGACACGCCGCGCCGGACGCCGGGGGGACGCGGGGCTCCCCGCCAGGAGTTCCGCGCCGAGACCGAGTACCAGCTCCGGTACGGCGATCCGGCCGACTCCGACGCGACCGGCGTCCTCCACTGCCTGGAGCTCGTGGGCTGACCGCCGGGCCGGTCAGCCGCCCGCCAGCCGGCGGCGCAGCACCTCCTCCTCCCGGCGCAGCACCACCTGGGCCAGCTCGCGCACCGCGGCCTCGGCCTGCCGGCCCACCAGCGGGGCGTCGACGTGCGCGTCGGCGGAGGTGGTGACCAGCGTGCCGCCGTCCGCCGCGGTCAGCGTGCGCACGCCGGACAGCCGGGCGGTGCGGCCGAAGATGCGGGCGCCGACCTCGAGCTCCCCGTGCCGGCCGCCGTCGCCGTCCGGCCGCCAGGTGCGGCGGTCGACGACGCCGACCTCGCCGCCGACGAAGCGGGCGAAGACCGCGGGGATGCCGGCCGTCGAGGCGACCATCCGCACGGTGGTCACCACCTCGTCGCCGGCCTCGTCCACCGCCACCTCCTCCACCCGCGTGCCCAGCGCCGCGGCCACCTCGCGGAGGAACGCCTCGTCGGTGAGGACGGCGAGCAGCGCGGCCGGGTCGGCGGGGTGCTCGGTGCGGGCGTCGACGGGCACCGCCCCATCCTCGGCCGAGGACGAGGCGGGTGCCGGATGGCGCGGTGCGGGCGGTGCAGGTCCGGGGTGCGGTGCGGTCAGGCGCGCAGCGCGGCGCGGGCGATCGGCACCAGCGCGGCGAGCACCAGGGCCTCGCCGAGGAGGCCGACCGCCAGCGGGAACTCGCCGCTGGCGAGGACGAAACCGGCCAGGTAGGCGGGCGCGGCCCAGACGGTCACGTCGGCGCGGGCACGGACCAGCGCGGCGGTGGTCACCAGGGTGCCGATGACCGCCATGAGCACCAGCGGGCCGAGCACCAGGAAGGGCGGGCCCTGCTGCACCGACGTCCACAGGTCGGCCGCGTCGGCGCCCCCGCGCTCGGCGATCACCTGGGCGATGAGCCGCATCCCGGCGAACCCGCCGCCGCCCACGCAGCCCGCGGCGAGCAGCGCGGCCGCGATGCCCGACAGCCACGGCGCCCGGCGGCGGCCGGCCAGGGCCACGGTCGCGGCCATCGCGAGGGTGGCGACCATGCCGACGAGGTAGACGACGATCGAGGCGACCTGGGCGGTCGGGGCCGCGGCGAGGCCGGCCAGCCAGGGGCCGGCCTCGTCGCGGGGGAGGCCGGCCGAGGAGAGCGCGTACTGGGCGGCGAGGGCGACCGGGCCGACGAGCGCGGCGCCGACCAGCAGCCGGCGCCGCGGGTGCACGGCCGGGACGGCCGGGCCGCCGGCCGGGGCGGTGGCGGGCGCGGCGATCGCGTCGGGGGCGACGAGGCCGGCGCCGAGGTGCGTGCTGGTGTCCATGGGGTTCCTCCGGGAGGTCGCCGGCTCCTGTCGGCCGGACGGGAGGACCGTCGCCGCCGGGGCGTCCCCCGGGCATCGGACGGCTGTCCCGACCTGCCGGGGGAGCGGTGTCCCTGGGGTCCGGGACAGCTGCGCTGCCACCATGTCGCGGTGCCCCGCGCCCGAGCCGCCGTCGCCGTCGCCGCCGCGGCCACCGGGATGGCGGCCGCGGTCGCGGCACTGGTCCTCTCGCTGACCGCCGTCGCCGATCCGGACCCCGCCACCGTCGTCTGGGGCCTGGCCGGCGCGGTCGGCTTCGGCGGGCTGGGTGCGGTGGTCGCCGTCCAGCGCCCCCGGCTGCCGGCCGGCTGGCTGATGCTGGCCGTCGGCGTCTGCGGGGGCGGGGAGGCGCTGGCCGCCGTCCTCGCCGCGGCGCTGCTGCCGGACGACCCCGGTTCGGCCCTCGGGGCGACCGCCTACTGGATCTCCACCTGGCTGTGGGTGCCCTCCTACGTGCCGGTGCCCGCGCTCCTGCTGCACCTGCTGCCGTCGGGTCCCCTGCCCGGCCGCGGGTGGCGCCTGGCGGCCGGGGTCGGCGCGCTGGCCGCCGTCCTCGCGCCGATCGGCTGGGCCGTCACGCCCTACGACGAGCAGGACCAGCCGGTGCCCGCGGCCTACGGCGCCCTGACCAACCCGGTGGGGATCGAGGGCGCCTGGTCGGTGGTCGGCGCCTCGCTGCTGCTGGTGCTCACCGCCACGGCCCTCGGGGTGGCGTCGCTGGTGGTGCGGCTGCGGCGCAGCACCGGCCGGGACCGGGACCAGGTGCTGTGGGTGCTGGCCGGCGCGCTGGGCACGGTGCTGCTGCTGGCGCTGGCGTGGGCGGTGCCCGCGGCGCAGACGCTCTGCATCGCCCTGGCCCTGCTGCCGCTGCCGGCCGCCGTGGCCTGGGCCCTGGCACGTACCCGGCTGTGGGACCTCGACCCGGCGCTCGGCCACACCCTCGTCTACCTGGGCATGAGCCTGCTGGCCCTCGCCCTCTACGGCGGGCTGCTCGTGCTGGCCCGCGGGGCGCTGGGCGGGCTGGGCCCCGAGGCCGACGTCGTCGTGCTGCTGCTCGCCGCGGTGGGCGTGCAGCCCGCGCGCGACGTGCTCGAGCGCGGGGTCAACCGGCTGCTCTACGGCGCCGCGGTCGAGCCGGGCGTGGTCGTCACCGAGCTGGGCCGCCGGGTGGACTCGGCGACGGCGCCGTCGCAGGTGCTGCCGGGGGTCGTCGACGTGCTCGCCAGCACGCTGCGTCTGCCGTACGTGGCGCTGCGGCTGCCCGGCCGGGGCCCGGTGGTCGCCGGCGACGCCGCCACCGAGGTCGAGACGCTGCCGCTGGTGCACCAGGGCCGGACGGTCGGCGCGCTGGACGTCGGGCTGCCGGCCGGCGGGCTGGGCCCCCGGCTGCGCTCGATGGTCGAGGAGCTGGCCCGGCAGACCGCGCAGGCGGCGCACGCGGTGCTCCTGCAGGAGGAGCTGCAGCGCTCCCGCGAGTCGATCGTGACCTCCCGGGAGGAGGAGCGGCGGCGGCTGCGGCACGACCTGCACGACGACCTGGGTCCGGGGCTGGCCGCCACGGCCATGCAGCTGGAGGCGGTCGCCGAGCTCGTGCCGGCGGACCCGGTGCGCGCCGGGGCGATGCTCGACCAGGCCGCGGAGTACCTGCGGAGCACGGTGGCCGAGGTACGCCGCATCGTCGACGACCTGCGGCCGGCCGCGCTCGGTGACCTGGGCCTGGTCGGCGCGGTCCGCGCCCACGCCGCGCGGCTGGCCGACGCCGGCATCGAGGTCACCGTCGACGCGCCCGACGACCTGGGCGAGCTGCCCGCCGCGGCGGAGGTGGCAGCCTTCCGCATCGTGGGGGAGGCGATGACGAACGTGGCGCGGCACGCGCGGGCGCGGTCGGCGCAGGTGACCATCGCGCGCCGGGACGGCGTGCTGGAGCTGTGCGTCGCCGACGACGGCGTCGGGGTGCGCCCGGGTGCCCCGGCCGGTGTGGGGCTCGGCTCCATGCACCAGCGGGCGGCGGAGCTGGGCGGCACGTGCGTGGTCACCGGCGGCCGCGGGACGACGGTGCGGGCCACCCTGCCGGCGGAGCCGGCATGACCAGCGTGCTCGTGGTCGACGACCACCCGATGTTCCGCGAGGGGCTGGTGGCCCTGGTCGACTCGCTGGACTGGGCCTCGGTGGTCGCTCAGGCCGAGGACGCCGAGGCCGCGGTCGCCGCCGCGCTCGAGCACCGGCCGGACGTCGTCCTCATGGACCTGCACCTCCCGCGCGGCAACGGCCTGGACGCCACCGCCCGGATCGTCGAGCAGCTGCCGGGCACCGCCGTCCTCGTGCTGACGATGGTGGAGAACCAGGACGCGGTCGCCGCGGCACTGCGCGCCGGTGCCCGGGGCTACCTGGTGAAGGGCGCGACGCGGGCGCAGATCGCCCGGGCGATCGAGGCGGTGGCCGACGGCGAGACGATCCTCGGCCGCGGGGTCGCCGGTGCCCTGTCCCGGCTG
Organism: Blastococcus sp. SYSU D00820; assembly: GCF_054050695.1. NCBI lineage: Bacteria > Bacillati > Actinomycetota > Actinomycetes > Geodermatophilales > Geodermatophilaceae > Blastococcus > Blastococcus sp. SYSU D00820. Next base: position 22,566 of record NZ_JBJGZW010000028.1, on the reverse strand, counting down.
GATCCCCGCGGCGACGCCCTGGCCGCCTTCCCCGACCTGACCGACCGGGAGCGGGAGATCCTCGGCCTGATGGCCACCGGCATGACCAACGGGCAGATCGCCGGCCGGCTGTTCCTCTCCGACAAGACGGTGCGCAACGTCGTCTCGACGGTGTTCGCCAAGCTGCAGGTGTCCAGCCGGGCCGAGGCGGTGGCGCGGGCCCGCGACGCGGGGCTGGGCGGCGCGGCGCCCGGCCTCGGCGTGCCGCCGGCCTGACCGCGCCGAGCAGGGGGCCGACGTGCCGTTCCTCCAGCAGGACCCCGACGGCGGCTGGCGGGAGACCCGCGAGGTCGACCTCCGCCAGCTGGCGCCGGTGCCCGTGCGCTTCTGGGCCCGGACGGAGTTCCGCGTCCTCACCGGGTTCCGCTACGCGTACCCGGGTCGCCCGCCCGCCCGGGTGCGCCCGCCCGACGCGGCGCTGGAGGTCCGGGCCGGCGACACCACCGACCTGGCGTCGGTGCCGCCGTTCCTGTGGGGCGTGCTGTCCAGCTACGGCAGCCACACCATGCCGGCACTGCTGCACGACCGGCTCTGCGCCGTCGCCGAGCGGCAGGAGCTCGGGGGTCCCGCGCTGCGGCGCTGGGCCGACGCCCTCTTCCGCCGGATGCTGCGCGACGAGGCGCGGGCCGGCATCGCCACCCGCTGGGCGATGTGGTCGGGCATCCGGCTGTTCTCGTTCCCGCCGCTCGGCGTCGTCGCGCTCGCCTGGGCGGCCGCCGTCCACGGCTGGTGGGCCTGGACGGCGTGGGCCGGCCCCGCCCCGCGCTGGCCGGCGATCGCCGCCGTCGCGCTCACCGCGCTGACCGTGCTCCTGGCCGTCGTCCGCGCCGTCGAGCCGCCGCTGCGCTTCGACGCGGCCGCCGGCCCGGCGGCGCCGCGGTCGTTCCGGCCGCCGGCGGCGGGCAGCCTGCTGGGTGCCGCGCTGGTGGCGCTGCCGGCGGTGCCGCTCTTCGCGCCGGTCGTCGCGGTGACGCTGGCGGTCCGGGGCCTGCTGCTCGCCGCCGATCTGCTGCTGCGCCTGCTCGTCGTCCCGCTGTCCGGGCTGGCCGGCGCCTACCGGCGGGCGCGGCCGGCTCCCGATGCGGGGGCCGGCCGCGTCTCGCGAGGCGACGACGTGGTGCAGGCGGTCATGGACGAGCCCTGGCCGGTGGCCGGCACCGTCTTCCCCCGCCCGTGAGCGGGTGTGCCGCGGACCCGGCAGCGGGTACCCGTACGGCATGAGCACCGGAGACAAGATCAACAACAAGATCGACCAGCTGGCCGGCAAGGGCAAGGAGGCCCTCGGCCGGGCGACCGACGACCCCGACCTCGAGGCCCGCGGCAAGGGCGAGCAGGCGACGAGCAACCTCAAGCAGGCCGGCGAGAAGATCAAGGACGCCTTCAAGTGAGGCGGCGGGCACCGCTCGTCCCGACGTGAGGGGATTGCCGGTTCCCGGCAACCTGAGGTACCCGCAGTTGACCGGCGGCTGCCGTTGTCCGGCCACGAGGGGAGCGGGCACCGTGGGGCCGGGCCCGCGGAGGGCGGCAGTCGCCGCACCCGGGCCGTCCTGACCGTCGGCGGAGAGGGGAGGCCTGGTGGCCGTGCCGATCCTGCCGACGACCGGGCCCGCCCGGTCGTCCCGCGGCTTCCGCGGGCCGGACGTGCTCCGGCGCGGCCAGGACCGGGCGCCGCCGGCGAGAGCCCGACCATCCCGGTCCCCGGCTCTCGTCCCGCGCGTCCCACCTCCTGGTGGGGCGCGTTTCTCGTATCCCTGGAGTTCGCCATGACCACGCTCGTCCCTGCCATCCCGACTCCCGATCGGGCAGCCTTCCGGCAGCTGCTGGAGACCCAGCGCGCCGACTGCGTCCGGCAGCGGGAGCTCGCCCTGGCCGAGACCGCCACCTCGCTGCCGGATCCGGTCGCGGTCAGCCGCGCGGCCGCCCTGCTGCGCACCATCGAGGAGATCGACGCCGCGCTCGAGCGGATCGCCGCCGGCACCTACGGCGTGTGCACGGGCTGCGGTTCGGCCATCCCCGCCGAGCGTCTGGAGTTCCGTCCCTTCGCGGCCTCTTGCGTCAGCTGCCAGCAGGCCCGCTGACCGGCGCGCCCCGCGCCCCGCTCCCGCCCGCCGGCGACCGGTCCCGTCGCCGGCGGGCGGCACCGAACCCCGGAGCCGCTCGTGCCGGACACCCCCACCGCCCGGACCACCCCCGAGGCCCGGCGACTGCTGACGGTCACCACCCGGCGGAGCCGCCGGCCCGGCCGGGTGGTCGTCGACGTCGCCGGTGAGGTCGACAGCTGGACCATCCCGGCGCTGGAGATCTGCCTGCAGTCGCAGACCGGCCGGCCGCAGGTGCGCGAGGTCGTGGTGGACCTCGGCCAGATGACCTTCCTCGGCGCGGCCGGTGTCGGAGTGCTCGCGCGCGCGCACCGCCGCGCCCGCGCGCGGGGTGCCCGCTTCGCCGTCCGCACCGGCGGGCGGCGGCAGGTGCTCCGGCCGCTGCAGCTCACCGGCCTGGCCGACGTCGTGCCCGTCGACCCGGCCGACGTCCTCCGGCCGCGCGCGTCCGGTCCGCGGCCGTCGCAGGTCCGCCGGCCGGGACGGAGGCACCGCCGGATCCGGCAGTGAGGCGGGCCGCGCGGCCGCCGCTGCCGATGCGCGCCGCGGCCGCCGCCTACCGCTTCCGGGAGAGCCTGTTCGCGCTCCCGGCGCTGCTCGTGCTGGCCGGCATCGGCCTGGCCGAGGCCGCCGGCGCGGCCGACGAGGCACTGGGGGAGCGCGCCGTCCCCCTCACGCTGACGATGGCCGGCAGCACCGCCACCTGGCTGCTCGGCACCGTGGCCGGCGCGACCATCACCACCGCCGGGGTGGTCTTCTCGCTGACCGTGGTCAGCCTGCAGCTGGCCAGCAGCCAGTTCAGCCCGCGGGTCATGCGCTCCTACATCCGCGACCGGCTCAGCCAGGTGGTCATCGGGCTGCTGGTCGCCACGTTCGTCTACTGCGTGCTGGTGCTGCGCCGGGTGGACGGCGACGGCGCCGGGCCGGCGCCCGGCATCTCGCTGACCCTCGCGGTGGTCCTCACCGTGGCCACCGTCCTGCTGATCGTGGCCCACCTCGACCACCTGGCCCACGGGCTGCAGGTCGGCCACGTCGTCCGCCGCATCTCGGAGGAGGGGGAGGAGGTGCTGCGGGCGGCCGCCCGCGAGGTCCGTGCCGAGCGGCCGGCCACCGCCCGCACCGCGCCGGACGGGGGCGGCGTGCTGACCGTGCCCGCGCCGCGCGACGGCTGGATCACCCAGGCGCCCAGCGACCGGCTGCTGCGGGCCGTCGGGCCCGGGACGACGGTGCGCCTGGACACCCGCACCGGCGCCTACGTCCACGCCGGGGAGCCACTGCTGACCGTGTGGCCGGTGCCGGCCGACGCCGACCGGGTGGCGGGGCGGCTGGCGGCCGCGGTGCTCGTCGACGACGTCCGGACCATGCAGAGCGACGTCGACTTCGCGCTGCGGCAGCTGGTCGACATCGGCCTGCGGGCGCTGAGCGCCGCCATCAACGACCCCACGACCGCGGTCGAGGTGGTGCTGCGCATCGGCAGCCTGCTCCGCCGGCTGCTGCTCGCCGACGGCCCCGCCGACGCGGTGGCGGGCCGGGACGGGCGGCTGCTGCTGCGGCCCTGGCAGCTGTCCGGCGACGAGCTCGTCGCGCACGGGTTCGACCAGCTGCGGCAGGCCGCCCCGACCCAGCCGCAGGTCGCCGCGGCGCTGCTGCGGGTGCTGCGCATGCTCGAGGGGCACGTGCGGGAGGCCGGCCGGCCCCAGCACCTGCCGGAGCTGCACCGGCAGGCCGACCTGCTGCTGGACGCGCTGCGCGGCACGCCCGGGCTGCACCCGGCCGACCTGGCCCGGCTGGAGGCGATCGCCACCGGCACCGACCCCGCCGACCACAGCGCCCGGTGGGCCTGAGCGGAGTCAGCGCGGTCCGGGTCGCGGCGGTGCGGCGCCGCTGAATGGCCAGGACGTCGCCGAGCCCAGCTCGCCCAGCCGCGGCCACCAGCGCCACAGCGCCCATCCCGCGGCGGTCGCCACGGCCACCGCCGCGGCGGGGGGCGCCGCGCCGAAGAGCAGCAGGAGGACCGCTGCCCAGCAGCCGACACGGACCGACGTCGGCAGGTCCGCGAGCCGTCCGCGCACCGGGCGTCGCGGCGGTTCGGCGGCCTCCTCGGTCCGGAACCGGTCGACGACGTCGTCCCACACCCGCTGTTCGGCCTCGCTGAGCACGGCACCTCCTTGCCGGTGCCCAGCATCGCCGTCGCACGGCATCCTCGACCATCGCGCTCGCCGGACGGATGGGGCAGGCTGGCCTTGCCGGTGACCGGCAACGTGAGAGGAGGAGCCGTGACGCGGAGCGGTCGGGCAGCGGCGCACGGCGACTGGCTGGCGGCGGTCGGCGCCGCGGCGGGCGACGCGGTGCACGCGCCGCCGGACCTGCTGGGCGAGTACCTCGGGATGCTCGCCGACGCCGCCGTCCACGGGCGCCGTCCGGATGCGGTCGCGCTGGAGGCGGTGCGCGAGCAGGGCCGGCAGGCGGCGGCGCGGGGCGTCGGCGCGCGGCAGGCCGTCGACCTCTACCTGTCGGCGGCCTGGCGGCTGTGGCGGCACCTGCCGGTGGTCGAGCGCTCGAACGACCCGGAGAAGGTGCGCGCCGCCGCCGAGACGGTGCTGCGGGTGCTGGACGACGCCGTCGGCGTGCTCGTCGACGGCCACCAGTCCGAGCGGCGCGACATGATCCGCCGGGAGGAGGCGCTGCGGGCGGAGTTCGTCGACGACCTGCTGCGCGGCGACGCCGACGTCTCGCGGATGGTCGAGCGGGCCGAGCCCTTCGGCATCGACTTCGGCACGGCGCACCACGTGGCGCTGGTGGCCCCGCGGTCGGCCGCCTGCGACGTGGCGCGGGTGGCGACCGTGCTGGAGCGGGCGGTCGTCGACCGGTTCGGCGACCGCGAGGTACTGGTGGCGACCAAGGACGGGCGGGTGGTCGTCCTCGTCCCCGGTGCCGCGGGGGGCCCGGACGTCGGGAGCGTCGTGCAGGCCGACCTGGCCCGGCTGCGGGTGGCCGGGCGGTGGCAGGTGGCCGCGGGGCGGGCGTTCCCCGGCGTCTGGGGCGTGCCGCGCAGCTACGAGGAGGCGCGGGAGGCGCTGGCCCTGGCCGAGCGGCTGGGATCGGAGGACGGCGTCGTCCACTCGCGCGACCTGCTGGTCTACCGGGTGCTGGGCCGCGACCAGCCGGCCATCGCCGACCTCGTGCGCGACGTGCTCGGGCCGCTGGAGCAGGCCCGCGGGGGTGCGCAGGTGCTGCTGGAGACGCTGCGGGCGTACTTCGAGGCCGGTGACGTGGCCACCGAGGCCGCCCGCCGGCTGCACGTCTCGGTGCGCACGGTGACCTACCGGCTGGACCGGGTCGCCCAGCTGACCGGTTACCGGGTGTCCCGTCCCGACCAGCGGTTCTCGCTGCAGGCGGCGGTGCTGGGAGCCCGGTTGCTGGAGTGGCCGGGGCGGCCGCTGCCGAGCGAGTAGGACGCGGTCAGCCCAGGCGGCCGTACGTCGTCAGCGCGGTGTCCACGGTCAGCGCGACGGCGACCACGAGGGGAGCCAGCGGCTCGGGAAGGGGCTGGCGCAGCTCGGTCACGTGCCGGCCGGCCTCCGGGGTGACGCGGGCCAGCTCCGCGCCGTCGAGGCCGGTGACCACGTAGCCGGGCCGGCCCCATCCGCGTCCGGGGACCCGGCGGACCGTGCCGACCGGGCGCCCCCCGGCGTGGAGCCGGTACCTCGCGCGCCAGAGGGAGGCCGCGACGCTGCCGACCTCGCGCCCGCCGGGGCGCGCCACCCGGAGCAGGACCCTGTCCCACCCGATCTCCGGGCGGGTGAGGACGAGGACGGGCCCACCGGCGTCGCTCACGAGGAGGGTCTGCGGGAGTCGGGCCTCCAGGCCCGCCGTGCGCCGGCGCATCGGGCTGACGGTGTCCAGCCAGCCGCGGCCGTCCCAGGTGACGCTGCCGACTTCCCGGCCCGCGCCGTCGTGGACGGGGAAGCGGGCGAGCTCGGCCAGGCGGGTCTTCACGCCGACGGCGAGGACCTCCTGCTGCAGCAGACCCGCGGGGGCGAGCGGCTCGGGCCGGACCTCGGACATGGCGCGGACCGTAGCCGCGTCCCGGGTCGGCGGGGGGCGGGATCCACCCGGTCGGGCGACGGCCGGAGCCGTTCGCGCCGACCCGCCGGCCGCGATGATGCCGGGGTGACCGACGACCGCTTCGCGAGTCCTCGCAGCCGGCGGATGCGCGAGCTGCGGCACGCCGTCCTGGAGGGCGGGGAGCTCTGGGCCTGGGGGACCGACGACGGGCCCCTCCACCGCGAGGACCACAACGGGACGACGATGCTCCCGCTCTGGATCTCCGAGTCGCGGGCCCGGGAGGAGAACGAGCCCGGCGCCGAGGCGGACGAGTTCCCGATGCGGTTCACCCTGCCGGAACTGCAGGAGAAGGTGCCGCAGTGGCGGCGCGCCGGCGTCCGCCGGTACGGCCTGGAGCCCGAGGGCGAGAGCGTGCTGTACATGCTCGACGCCCGGGAGTTCCTGACCTTCCTCGAGCACGGCCGGCCGGAGGTCCGCCGACTGCCCTGACCAGCGGTGGGGCGGGTGGGGCTCGAACCCACGACCCAGGGATTATGAGTCCCATGCTCTGACCGGCTGAGCTACCGCCCCCGACGCCCTCAGCCTGCCATGCGGCGCGCGGCTGGACGCCGGGGCGTCCAGCCGATCCCCAGCCGGCACCCAGGCACACCGCAACTCCCCGGGCCACCGTCGAGGTCGACCTCGTCGTCGACCCCGCGGAGCGCCGGATGACCGCTTTCCTCGTGCCGGCAGCGCTGCTGCTCGCCCTCGGCCTCCGGCCGCCGGTCCGCAGCGGGGCGGCGGCGGCCGGCGCCGGGCAACTGGTCGTCGTCGCCGGCCTGCCGGGGAGCGGCAAGACCACCCTCGTCCGCCGGCTGTTCGGTCCCGACGCCGACAGCACTCCCGGGGTCCGGGTGCTCGACGCCGAGCAGGTCGCCGCCCGGCTGCGGCGGGGTGCGCCGCGGGTGCCCTATCCGGTGCTCCGGCCGGTGGCCCACATCTGGCACCGCGCCCGGGTGCTACGCGCACTGGCGGGCGGCGCACCGGTCGTCGTCCTCCCCGATCCCTGGACCCGGCCGCTCTGGCGGCGCGCGGTCGAGCGGGCCGCACGCCGCTCCGGCCGGCCGCTGCGGCTGGTGCTGGTCGACGTCCCGGCCGGGCAGGCCCGGGCCGGTCAGGACGCCCGGCGCCGCACCGTCCCGGCGCGCCGCATGGCCCGGCACACCGCACGCTGGGCGGGGGTGCGGCAGGAGCCGGCGGCGCTGGTGGTCGACCGGGCCGGCGCCGACCGGCTGACGGCCGCCGAGCTGCTCGGTCCGGCCGCGCCGGTGCCGGCCGGGGTGCCGGCCACCCGGTGGTCGGCGTGAGGTCCGTCACATCGGCCGCGCGCCGGCCGGGACCCGCGCTGCCTCGGTCCGGCGGCCGCTCAGCGCACCCACCTGCTCACTTGGGGTAGCCGGAACTCACCCGAAAGGGCAAGGCGACGCGCCGCGGGAGTTACTCGATCGTGACCCGGAGCCCGATCCCGGGTAACTTCGCGCCCGGTCCTGCCGGGCTGCGCTCCTCGTCCCGGGGACCTCGGCGGGCCCTGCCCCCCACTCGGGTCGGCGGGGACGACGAACGGAGAGCGCACCTCTTGGCGAGCCCGCACCACCATCCCGGTCCGGCCGACCGGCGCTCGCCGAGGCGTCGCCTGCGCACCGCCGTGCTCGCCGCCGGCGCCGCGGTCGCGCTGCTCGGCGCGCCGCTGCCGGCGCTGGCCGCACCCGCGGACGACGTCGCCGCGGCCTCCGCCGCCCAGGCCGACCTCGCCGCACAGGTCGGTCAGCTGGCCGATCGGGTGCGCGCGGCCGAGGAGCAGCTGCAGCGCATGACCGTGGAGGCCGAGGCCGCCGCGGACGCGGCCCTGGTGGCGCAGGCCGAGCTGGCCGCCGCGCAGGGCCGGGCCGACCAGGCCGCGGCCGAGCTCGCCGCCGCGCAGGCCGACGTCGCGGCCGCTGAGGAAGGCGTCGCCGACGTCGGCCGCGAGGCCTACATGGGCACCGGCGACCGCTACGGCGACGTCGCCCTCCTGCTCGACTCGTCCAGCCCCGAGGAGCTGCTGCAGCGCGCGGCCACCCTCGAGGTGCTGGGCGAGCAACGCGCCGCCGTGCTCACCGAGTTCGAGACGGTGGAGGCCCAGGTGGCCGCGGCCGAGGCGCAGGCGCGGGCCGCGGTGGCCGAGCGCGACGCCGCCGCGCGCACCGCCGCCGAGGCGCAGGCCGCCGCCGAGGCCCACCTCGCCGCCGCGCAGGCCGACTTCGACTCCCTGGCCGCGGAGAAGGCGGCTCTGGACGCGCAGCTGCGCGACGCCCAGATCGAGCTGCTCCGCCTGCAGGGCATCGCCGACGCCGAGGCGGCCTGGGCGGCGTCGCAGGCCACCGGTGCCGGCACGCTCTCGGCCTCCGGGGGAGCGGTGCCGCCGACCACCGGCCGGGTCACCTCCTGCTACGGCTCGCGCTGGGGCACCATGCACTACGGCGTCGACATCGCCGCCCCGATCGGCACCCCGGTCTACGCGCCGGTGGGCGGCGTGGTGCTCCAGGCCGGCGCGGCCAGCGGTTTCGGCCAGGCCGTCTACCTCCAGCACCCGAACGGCTCGATCACCCTCTACGGGCACGTCGACCGGTTCCTGGTCGGCGCCGGGCAGGTCGTCGTCGCCGGCCAGCAGATCGCCACCGTCGGCAACCGGGGCCAGTCCACCGGTCCGCACCTGCACTTCGAGGTGCACCAGGGCGGGCTCTACGCCAGCCGCACCGACCCGGTGCCGTGGCTGAGCGCCCTCGGCATCTCCCTGGGCGGCGCCTGCTAGCGGCGTCTACCGACGGCGCCCGCGCAGCCGGCCGAGCAGCCCGCCGGCCCCGCCGACGGTCCGTGCGGCCAGCGCGAGGATCGGCCCGCCGGGGATGCCCGGCGCGACCGAGACGATCGGCGCGAGCGCCAGCAGGCCGCCCAGGTCGTGCACCCGCAGCCGACGGCGGGCCAGGGCGACCACCGGGTTGACCCGGCCCGACGCCGCCTCCAGCAGCAGGTCGGCGGGCGCCTCGACCGCGGTGCCGGCAGTGTCGCCCGCGGCCACCTCGCGCACGGTCCAGCCCGCGCCGTCCGCGGCGAACGCCCAGCCGCCGCCGGGGCCGACGAGGGTGGCGCCCCCGGTGATGCCCTGCCCGGCCGCCAGCGCCCCGGTGACGTCGGCCAGCGCCGCGAGACCGGAGTGCAGCACGCCGGCCGGCACGGGCGGTGCCCCCGCCGCGGCGAGGTCCAGGCCGTGCACGGCCAGCTCGTAGGCCTGCCCGAGGACGACGCTGAGCAGCGGCAGCGTGCCCACCGTCGCCACCGTCGGCGCGGTGTCCAGCTCGACGGGCTCCTCGGCGAGGTAGCGGGCGGTCGCCTCCCGGTTGCGGCGCAGCCCCGCCAGCACCTCCTCGCGCGCGGCGTCCCGGTGCGCCGCCGTCACGCGCGCGTTGGTGCCGTCGACGTCCGGGGGCGTACCGGCGCCGCCGGCCCGTGCCGAGGCGATGAGGTCGGCGAGCGCGGTGTGGTCGTCCCAGCAGCCCAGGTGCACCAGCACCTCGTGCACCCGCCATCCGGGCAGCCGGGTCGGCCGGTCGAGGTCGACCGCCTCGGCCTGCGCGAGGAAGGCGTCCCACGCCTCGAGCACCATGCCGCCGACGCGCTCCCGCCCGGCGTCGGCCATCCCGTGCGATCGCATGCCCGGCCCCGTACCCCGCTCGCCGCCGCCGAGGCGTGAGCCGGCCCACCCGGAGGAGGGAGGCCCCGGTCAAGGGGAGGGGCCGGCGCGTCGATGTCCGATCCGTGGAGCGACTACAGCCGCCGGAGCGGCGCGCGGGCCGGGCCCGGCGACCGCGCGCGCGGCGGGCGCTCGCCCGGGTACGCAGCGGGCTGTACCGCCCGCTGGCCGGGGACGACGACCGGGTCCGGTACTGGATCCGCCACGTGCGGCTGGGCGTGCTGCTCACCGAGGTCGCCGCCTGGACCGTCGTGGGCTACGCGCTGGTCACGCCCACGGCCGGGCACCTGCACCCCGTCCTCTTCGCCGCGGCCGGCATCGCGATCGTCTCCGTGCCGCTCGTGCTGCTCCTTCCCCTGGCCGAGATGATGCGCGACTCCCGCGGCCCGCTGCTCTTCTACGGCTGGACGGTCGGGACGGCGGTCCTCGTGGCCGTCGGCGCCCGCTTCGACGGCGGCAGCTCCAGCCCGCTGTTCTGCCTGCTGTTCCTCACGCTCGGCTTCATGGCCGTCGCCTATCCGCCTTACGGCGTGGTGGCGATGGGCGCGTTCATGTCCGCCGCGTACCTGCTGCTCGCCGTGCTGCCGGCCCCGTCGGTCTACGGCTTCTTCCTGCTCGCGGTCATGGCGGCCTTCACGATGCTCTGCGCGATGTCGTCGGCCAACCAGTGGGAGGCCTACGACCGCTCGGTGCTCCTGCTGCGCACCCACGAGCTGCTCGCCGCGACCGACCCCCTCACCGGGGCGCTCAACCGCCGGGCGTTCCTCGACCGGCTGGACGCCGCGATCGACACCGGCGGCGACGACGGCACCGCGGTCGTCTGCCTGGTCGACCTCGACGGCTTCAAGAGCGTCAACGACCGGGACGGCCACGCCGCCGGGGACGCCGTCCTGCGGGCCGTGACCGTCGCCCTCGGCGCCGCGGTGCGCGAGACCGACAGCATCGCCCGGCTCGGTGGCGACGAGTTCGCCGTCCTCGCCACGGTGGGCGACCCGGCCGACGCCGAGGTGCTCGCCGACCGGATCCGCACGGGCGTCGCAGGGGTCGGGGCGAGGGCCGGCGTCACCGCCAGTGTCGGGGTCACCGCCGTCCGCCCGGGCGACGACGAGCACGAGGTGCTGCTGCGGGCCGACGCAGCCATGTACCGGGCCAAGGCCGCAGGTGGCGACCGGGTCGCCGCGGCGGTCGCCGAGTAGCCGACGCCCTCCCTTTCGTCACTCTCCGTCATCGGAGTGGCCCGGTGCGGGCCGCGGATCGGTCGGGGGGACGACACGACGCGCCGGACTCGCGCATGCCGCGCCGTACGCACGACGACGGCGGTGGACGACGGTAGGCTGCCCGTGGTAAGGCCGCTGACCTGCACGGAATGGTTACGGCGGTCACCATCCGTCACATGTGACCCATCCGGCGCCCCCGCACTGGCGCGATGGGGGGACCATCGTGCACACTGGTGGAGGGACGCCTGGTCCCGGACCGCCGAACACAGCCTGTCACCGAATCGATCGTCCGTTGGGGAAGACGAGACCGATCGAGTCGATGGAGGTGCCTCGTGCAGCGACGGTCTACCCAGGGTGTCGTCTTCGTGCACGCGTGCCCGAAGGCGCTCTGCCAGCACGTCGAGTGGGCGCTCGAACGCGTCGTCGGCGCGCCGGTCTCCCTGTCGTGGGCCGACCAGCCCGCGGCGCACGGTTCCTACCGTGCTGAGGTCGCCTGGACCGGTGCTCCCGGTACGGGCGCCAAGCTGGTCGCTGCGCTGCGCGCGTGGCCGATGCTGCGCTTCGAGGTGACCGAAGAGGCCAGCCACGGCAACGACGGCGAGCGCATGTCCTACGTGCCCGGGCACGGGGTCTTCCGTGCCCCGACGAGCGCCAACGGCGACCTCATCGTGACCGAGCAGCAGCTGCGCCACCTCGCGGCGACGGCGACCTCGGCCGAGGCGTTCCGCCACGGTGTCGACCAGCTCCTCGGTGCGGCCTGGGACGCCGACCTCGAGGTCTACCGGCACGCCGGCGACGGCAGTCCCATCACCTGGCTGCACCAGGTGGTCTGAGGACGGCTCCATCACGATCCGGGCACGACGGCGGGATCTCCACCGGCTGTCCGTCGTAGCCTGAACCCGGTCGTCCGGGCGTCGTCGGGGAAGCGGCGCCCGGGCGGTCACTCCCGTCGGGGACGCACGAGGGCCCGGTACCGCGGTCGCGGTACCGGGCCCTCGTGCGTGTGCGGGCTACAGCGGGATGTTGCCGTGCGCCCCGCGGCCGGACGGCGCGGCGGCCAGCGCCTCGACCAGGCGGCGCCGGGTGACCGACGGCTCGACCACGTCGTCGACGACGCCGATCTCCCGCGCCCGGTTGACCCCGCCGGCGATCCGCTCGTGCTCGGCGGCCAGCTGGGCGTGCAGCGCCTCCCGCTCGGACGGCGGGACGGCGGCCAGCTTCTTCCGGTGCAGGATGCCGACCGCGGCCTTGGCGCCCATGACCGCGACCTCGGCGCCGGGCCAGGCGAACACCGCGGTCGCGCCCAGCGACCGGGAGTTCATGGCGATGTAGGCGCCGCCGTAGGACTTGCGGGTCACCAGCGTCACCCGCGGCACCACGGCCTCGGCGAAGGCGTGCAGCAGCTTGGCGCCGCGCCGCACGACGCCGTCCCACTCCTGGCCGACGCCGGGCAGGTAGCCCGGCACGTCGACCAGCACGACCAGCGGCACGCCGAACGCGTCGCACATGCGCACGAAGCGGGCCGCCTTCTCCGCCGACGCGGAGTCCAGGCAGCCGCCCAGCCGCAGCGGGTTGTTGGCGATGACGCCCACGGTGCGCCCGGCCAGCCGGCCCAGCGTGGTGACGACGTTGGGCGCGAACCGCGGGTGCAGCTCCAGCCCCGGCTCGTCCAGCACCGCGGCGATCAGCGGCTTGACGTCGTAGGCGCGCTGCGGCGCCTCGGGCAGCAGCGCCCGCAGGTCGACCTCGGCCTGGTCCTCGGCAGGGGAGAAGCTGCCCTGCGCGGCCAGCAGCGCGACCGCCTGGCGCGCGGTCTCCAGCGCCGAAGGCTCGGTGTCGGTGACCACGTGCACGACGCCGCTGCGCCGGCCGTGGGTGTCCGGCCCGCCGAGGCGCTCCATGTCGACGTCCTCGCCGGTGACCGAGCGGACCACGTCCGGACCGGTCACGAAGACCCGCCCCGCCGGACCCATGATCACCAGGTCGGTGAGCGCCGGGCCGTAGGCGGCGCCACCGGCCGCCGGGCCGAGCACCACCGAGATCTGCGGTACCCGCCCGGAGGCGCGCACCATCGCGGCGAAGACCTCGCCGACCGCGTGCAGGGCGGTGACGCCCTCGGCCAGCCGGGCGCCGCCGGAGTGCCAGATGCCGACGACCGGCAGCCGCTCGCGCAGCGCGGTGTCGATGGCGTCGACGATGTGCCGGCACCCGTCGATGCCCATCGCCCCGCCCATCACGGTGGCGTCGGTGCAGAAGGCGATCGTGCTGCTGCCGTCGACGGTGCCGCGGGCGGCCATCACCCCGGAGGTGTCCCGGGCGGCGAGCAGGGTCATCGAGCCCGCGTCGAAGAACCGCTGCAGGCGGTCCTCCGGATCGCGGGGGTCGGGGCTGGGCAGGGTGGGTGCCGCTTGGACTGCCGTCACAGGGCCTCCTGGGCCTCAGGCGGTGGTGAACACCAGCGCGATGTTGTGGCCGCCGAAACCGAAGGAGTCGTTCACGGCGGCGGTGAGCGTGGCGCGCCGCGGCTCGCGGCGGACGATGTCGAGGGCCTGGACCGCGGCGTCGTCGTCGGGGTCGTCGAGGTTGGCCGTCGCCGGCACCACCTGCTCGCGCAGGGCGAGGATGGTGAACACCGACTCCAGCGCACCGGCGGCACCGAGCAGGTGCCCGGTCAGGCTCTTGGTGGCGGTGACCAGCACGTGCTCGCCGATCGCCGAGCGGATCGCGGCGGCCTCGGCCGTGTCGCCGACCGGCGTGGAGGTGGCGTGCGCGTTGACGTGGCCGATGTCGGCCGGGGTGAGCCCGGCGTCGCGGAGCGCCGCGCCGATGGCCCGCGCGGCGCCCTCACCCTCGGGGTGCGGGGCGACCAGGTCGTAGCCGTCGGCGGTGGCGCCGGCACCGGCGAGCCGGGCGTGCACCGTGGCGCCGCGGGCGGCGGCCGCGTCGGCGCGCTCGAGCACGAGCGCCGCGGCGCCCTCACCGAGCACGAAGCCGTCGCGGGCCTTGTCGAACGGGCGGGAGGCCCGCTCGGGCTCGTCGTTGCGCGTGGACATGGCGCGCATGGCGGCGAAGCCGGCCATCGGCAGCGGGTGCACGCAGGCCTCCGTGCCGCCGACCAGGACGACGTCGGCCCGGTCGAAGCGCAGCAGGTCCAGCCCCCAGCGGATCGCCTCGGCGCCGGACGCGCAGGCGCTGACCGGCGCGTGCACGCCACCCTTGGCGCCGACCGCCAGGCCCACCGCGGCGGCGGGACCGTTGGGCATGAGCATGGGGATGGTGAAGGGGGAGACCCGCTTGGGGCCCTTTTCCTCCAGGACGTCGTCCTGCCCCAGGAGGGTCAGCGCGCCGCCGATGCCGGTGCCGAACACGACGGCGATCCGCTCCGGGTCGACGCCGGAGTCGGCCGCGCCGGAGCTGCGCCACGCCTCCTCGGCGGCGACGACGGCGACCTGCTGGCTGCGGTCCAGCCGGCGGGCGCGCACCCGGTCGAGGGACTCGGCCGGGTCGACGGCCAGCCGGGCCACGAGCTGGGCGGGGAACTCGCTCACCCAGTCGTCGGTGATCCGGCTGACCCCCGACCGCCCGGCCAGCAGTGCGTCCCAGGTGCTCGCGACGTCGCCTCCGAGCGGGGTGCTGGCCCCGAGTCCGGTGACGACGACGTCGGCGGTGCTGCTCATGCGGAGTTCCTCCTGGGACGGGACGGCGGGCCGGGCGGCCGGGGCGGGGCTCAGGCCTTGTTGTTCTGGATGTAGCTGATCGCGTCGCCGACGGTCTTGATGTTGCCGAGCTCGTCGTCGGGGATGGCGACGCCGAACTTGTCCTCGACGGCGGTGGCGATCTCGACCATCGACAGGGAGTCGACGTCGAGGTCCTCGGTGAACGACTTCTCCGGGGTGGCGTCGGCAGGGGCGACCCCGGCGACCTCCTCCAGGATCTCGGCCAGACCGGTCTGGATGTCCTCGCTCACGCGTGGGTCCTCTCTTCTCGTCGTCCGCGGCGGGGAGTCCCGGCGCGGGGGTCGTGGGGTACCCGGGCGGGCGCCCGGTGCACCGGATCAGGGCAGGCGGAGCACCTGGCCGGCGAAGGTGAGCCCGGCGCCGTAGCCGAGCACCAGGGCGAGGTCGCCGCTCTTGGCCTCGCCGGACTCCAGCAGCGCGCTCAGCGCCAGCGGGATCGACGCGGCCGACGTGTTGCCCGACTGCACGATGTCGCGGGCGACGACGGTGCGCTCGGGGAAGCCCAGCCGCTTGTGCATCGACTCGACGATGCGCAGGTTGGCCTGGTGCGGGGCGAAGACGTCGATGTCCTCGGGGCCGACGCCGGCGCTCTCCATCGCCTCGGTCAGCGCCGCGGTGAGCTTGGTGGTGGCCCAGCGGTAGACCGCCTGGCCGGCCATCGTCATCGTGCTGCGGCCGGCGGCGATCTCGATGGCGGAGTACTGGTCGCCGTCGCTGCCCCAGGCGACCGGGCCGATGCCCGGCTCGTCGCTGGCGCCCACGACCACGGCCCCCGCGCCGTCGGCGAAGATCACCGCGGTCGACCGGTCGGTGAGATCGGTGACGTCGGTCAGTCGCTCGGCGCCGACGACCAGGACGTTGCGGGCCGAGCCGGTGCGGATGGCGTTGTTGGCCATCTCCAGCGCGTAGCAGAACCCGGCGCAGCCGGCGTTGAGGTCGAACGCGCCGGGCCGGGGGATGCCCAGCCGGTGGGCGACCTGCGGACCGATGCCGGGGATCGGCGCCCGGAGGCTGGCGCTGGCGAGCACCACCATGTCGATCTCGCCGGGCGCCAGGCCGCTGGCGGCCAGCGCCTTGCCGCCGGCGGCGACGGCCATCTCGACGAGGGTCTCGTCCTCCGACGCCCAGCGGCGCTCGGCGATGCCGACCCGGCTCTGGATCCACTCGTCGCTGGTCTCCATGACCTGCGCGAGCTCGTCGTTGGTGACGCGGCGGCGGGGGCGGTAGGCGCCGATCCCGAGGATGCGCGCGCCGGGCGAGCCCGTCTTCAGCTGGATCGAGGTCACGCGGACACCTCCGGGTAGAGACGGGCGAGGGGGTCGCCGGCGTCGACGAGGTCGCCGTCGTGCACCAGCCACTCGGCCAGGACGCCGTCGTAGCCGGCCGACACGTTGACCTCCTCGCGGCGGCTGCGGATGCAGCCGAGCGGGGTGCCGGCCGGCAGGTGGGTGCCCTCGGCGATCGCGGCCGGGCTCACCGTGCCCCGCACCGGGGCGACGACCATCCGCCAGTCGGGGGCGTACTGCGCCTCGGCCCGGCCGCGCTCGGCGTCGATGAGCTCGCGGGCGCGGTCGAGGTCGGCCGGGGAGCTGATCGCGAGGATCTCGATGCCGGCGCCCTTCCACTCGCGCTTGGCGAGGCCGGCCAGCGCGCCGGCCGGGGGCAGCTCGATCGCGGCGGTGACACCCAGCTCGCGCAGCGTGGCCAGGCACGCGTCGAAGCGGACCGGGCTGGTGACCTGGCTGACCAGGCGGGACAGCGCCTCGGCGCCGGTGGTGACCGCGGCGCCGTCGGCGTTGGACAGGAGCAGCCGGCTCGGGTCGGCCGGGCGGATTCCGCCGACCAGGCCCTCGAGCTCGGTGCGCGCCGAGGCCATGTACTCGGTGTGGAAGGCGCCGGCCACCGACAGCGGCATCACACGGGCCTTCGCCGGCGGCTCGGCCCGCAGCGCCTCGAGCCCGTCGAGCGGGCCGGCGACGACGGTCTGGCCGCCGCCGTTGTGGTTCGCGGCCACCAGCCCGTGGCGCTCCAGCGCGGCCTGCACCTCGGCGGGGTCGCCGCCGAGGACGGCGGACATGCCGGTCGGCGTCTGCGCGCAGGCGGCGGCCATGGCCCGGCCGCGGACGGCGGTCAGCGCGATGGCGGCCTCCACCGACAGGACCCCGGCCAGCGCCGCGGCGGTGAGCTCGCCGACGCTGTGGCCGGTGATCGCCACGTCGCGGCCGGCGGCCGGCGCGTGCACCACCGGGCCGGGCAGGCCGCCCAGCTCGCGGGCGATGAACAGGCTCATCGCGACGACCAGCGGCTGGGTGACCGCGGTGTCCTTGATGGCCTCGGCGTCGCCGGTGGTGCCGAGGGTCAGCAGGTCGGCGTCGGCGATCGCACCGGCCCAGCGGAAGAAGGACTCAGCACCGGGGAGGTCGAGCCAGTCGGTGAGCATCCCGGGCTTCTGGGCACCCTGTCCGGGGGCGAGGACGGCCAGCACGTGTCCACCGTGCCAGGGATGCCGGAGCCGCGCGGGTGGGGAGCGGCACGAAAGCACACCGGTGGTCTTTGGAGGGTCTCCACAAAGTCAGCGTGGCCGAGCAGCCCGGGGAGCCGGTCCAGTGGTGGAGAGCACACGACCCCGCTCCCCGCGGGCGGCCCACATGATCAGGGACCCTGATCGTGCGGCGTCTTCCCGGACCGTGCACCGCCGGGGAGGACCCCGGATGACCAGGGACCCTGATCATCTGCAGCCGCGACCCCTCAGTGCCAGAGCGAGCGCGCCCCCGCCAGCTCGGACAGCGCCAGCGCCACCTGCAGCGTCCAGCTCCCGCGCGGATCGGTGGCCGACAGGCCGGTCAGCTCCAGCGCCCGCTTGAGCCGGTAGCGCACCGTGTTGGGGTGCACGAACAGCGTGCGCGCGCTGGCCTCGAGGTTGCCGCCGCTGGCCAGCACCGCGCGCACCGTCTCCAACACCTCCCCGCCGGCGGCGCGCAGGGGGGCGGCGACCCGCTCCTCCAGGGCGGCGCGGGCGGCGGGGTCGCCGTCCAGCGCGCGCTCGGGCAGCAGCGCGTCGGCCGGGACCGGGCGCGGGGCCTGCGGCCAGGCGGCGACGGCGCGCAGCCCGGCCAGGGCCGCGGCGGCGGACTCGCCGGCCTGGCTCAGCCGGTCGACCACCGGGCCCACCACCACCGGCCCGGCACCGAACTCGTCGGCCACCCGGTCGGCCACCCCGGTGAGCTCGTCGGCCCCGCCGAGCACCACCACCAGCTGCTCGGCGTGCACCCCGACCAGCACCTCGCTGCGCAGCGAGCGGGCGGCCCGCCGGATGGTGGAGTGCACGTCGCCCTCCGGCGGCGCGGCGCCGACCAGCACCGTCACCGGGCTCATGGACGCCCAGCCCAGCGCGGCGGCCCGCCCGGGCAGCTCCTCCGAGCGCTCGCCGCGGACGAGCGCGTCGACGACCAGCGCCTCCAGCCGGGCGTCCCACGCACCGCGGTTCTCCGCGAAGGCGGCGTAGACGTGCGCGGTGGCGAAGGCGACCTCGCGGCTGAACTGCAGCACCGACAGCCGCAGCGCGTCGGCGTCCCCGGGCTCGGCGACGGTCTCGACGTGGTCGTCCATGACCTCGACGGTCACCTTGATCAGGTCGACGGTCTGCTTGAGCGGCACCGCCCGCACCAGCTCGCGCGGCGCGGCACCGAACACCTCCCCGGTCAGCCGGGGCGGGCGGCCGGGGTTGCGGCACCACTCGACCAGCGAGGCGATGCCGGCCTGCGCGACGAGCATGACCCAGGACCGCTGGTCGGCCGGCATGGTGCGGAACCACGACAGCTCCTCGTCCATGCGGGCCACCGCCTGCGTGGCCAGCGAGCCCGAGGCGCGCTCCAGCCGCCGCAGCGTCGCCGCCGACGGCGGGCGGCTGCTCACCCGGGAGGACACGCGCCCAGCGTGTCACGCGCGCCGGCGTCGGGGAGAGTGGGGCGGTGGACCTCCCTCCCGACGGCACGCCCGGCCGGAGCCGCAGCCGCGCCCTCGCCGCGGTGGTCGGCGGGGTCGGCGTCCTGGCCGTGCTCGGTGCCGGCGTGCTCACCGACTTCGCCCCCCAGATCCGCCTCGACACGGCGGTCAGCGACGCGCTCTACGCCGGCGACGACCGCTCGCCGCTCGTCGGCGGCCTGCTCGACGTCCTGACCACCCCGGGGGTCACCTGGTTCCGGGTGCTGGCGCTGCTGCCCCTGTTCGGCTGGCTGGCCGCCCGCCGTGCCTGGCGCACGCTGGCCTGGTCGGTGCCGGCCGCGCTGCTGGTCGGCCCGCTCACCGTCGGGCTCAAGGAGCTGATCGGACGGGCCCGCCCGGCGTTCGAGGGCGGGGGCCTGAGCTACGGGGGGCTGAGCTACCCGAGCGGCCACTCCTCGGGGATCGCCACGCTCGTGGTCGTGGCCCTGGTCGTCACCTGGCCGCTGCTGCGCCGGCGCGCGCGGCGGTGGGTGCTCGCCGCCGGCGTCGCGCTGGTGCTGCTGGTCGGGCTGACCCGCATGTGGCTGGGCGTCCACTTCCTCTCCGACGTCCTCGGCGGGTGGTCGCTGGGCATCGCCTGGACCCTCGCCCTGGCCCTGGTCGCCGACGGACTGCCCGGTGGCCGCGGCGCCGTGCGCGCCCGACCGCGGGTCGCGGAGCCGGCGCCGTGACCGGCCTGGACTCGCGGGTGCTGCTGGCGCCCGACGACGGCTCGCTGGGCCCGCTGCTCCGGCTGGCCGACGACCGGCTGGCACCCGGCGCCGGGTACGGCCGGCACGCGCACCGCGCGGTCGACGTCGTCGCCGTCGTGCTTGCGGGGTCGCTGCGGCACGCCTGGGGGAGCGGGGTGGAGATGACCGCCGGCGACGTCGCGGTGCTGCGCGCCGGCGCCGGCCTGGACCACGACGAGGTCGCCGGGGACGGCGGCGCGCGGGTGCTGCAGTGCTACCTGCGCAGCGCCGACCCGGGGGCGGCGCCCGCGCACGACGTCGTGCGCGGAGCGGCGGGCTGGGTCGACCTCGGCCGCCCCGACGCCCGGCTGTGGGTGGGGCCGGGGGAGGCGCCGGAGGGGCTGCGCATCGCGGTGGCCGGCGAGCCGGCCGTCGTGGGCGGGGCCGGCCCCGCGGTCGTGTGGCAGCTGGAGACCACGCGCCCGGCCTGGGCCTGGGACTGATCGGCCCGAGCGGATCGGGGAGAGTGGGGGCATGCCCTCCAGCGCCGCCGAGCTGCTCGCCGCCGCCACCGCCGACGCCGACCGCACGATCGACCTCCGCCGCCGGCTGCACCGCCAGCCCGAGATCGGGCTGCACCTGCCCCGCACGCAGGCCACGGTGCTCGAGGCGCTGGCCGACCTGCCGGTGGAGATCGGCACCGGCCGGACGACGACGTCGGTGGTCGCCGTCCTCCGCGGCGCGCGGCCCGGGCCCACCTACCTCCTGCGCGGCGACATGGACGCCCTGCCCGTGCAGGAGGACAGCGGCCTGCCCTTCGCCTCCGAGGTGCCCGGCGCCATGCACGCCTGCGGGCACGACACCCACGTGGCGATGCTGCTCGGCGCCGCCCGGCTGCTGGCCGAGCGCCGCGACGAGATCGCCGGCCAGGTCGTGTTCATGGTGCAGCCGGGGGAGGAGGGCTTCCACGGCGCGCGGTACATGCTGGAGGAGGGCCTGCTCGACGTCGTCCCCGAGGCGCCGGTGAGCGGGGCGTTCGCCCTGCACGTCTCCTCGACGCTGGCCAGCGGCACGGTGCACGTGCGGCCGGGCCCGATCATGGCCGCGGCCGACCAGTGGCGGATGACGGTGCACGGCCGCGGCGGGCACGCCTCGGAGCCCGCGGCGGCGGCCGATCCGGTGCCGGTCGCCGCGGAGATCGTGCTGGCGCTGCAGTCGATGGTCACCCGCCGGGTCGACGTCTTCGACCCCGCCGTCGTCACCGTCGCGCACATCGCCGCCGGGTCGACCAACAACGTCATCCCCGACTCGGCGTTCATGGAGGGCACGATCCGCACGCTGTCCCCGCAGCGGCGGGCCGACGTCGTCGCCTCGGTGCGGCGGGTCGCCGAGCACGTGGCCGCCGCGCACGAGATGACGCTGGAGTGGGGGCACGAGCAGGGCTACCCGGTGACGGTGAACGACGCCGGGGCCGCCGCGCAGGTGGCCGCGGCCGCCGCCGAGCTGCTGGGGCCGGAGGCGGTGCCGCCGATGCGCGCGCCGCTCATGGGCGCCGAGGACTTCTCCTACGTGCTGGAGCGGGTGCCCGGTGCGATGGCGTGGCTGGGCGCCCGCCCGCCGGGCGTCGACCCGGCGACGGCGCCGGCCAACCACTCCAACCTCGTCGTCTTCGACGAGGCGCCGCTGCCGGCGGGCGTGGCCCTCTACGCGCGGATGGCGCTGCAGGCGCTGGCCGGCTGACCGCCCCCGGCCTCAGGCCGAGGCGCGGACCACCAGGCGGGTGTCGCACAGGCAGGTCTCGACGCCCTCGGCCTGGCCCTCGATCTGGCGCAGCAGCAGCTCGGCCATCCGGCGGCCGATCTCGTCGATCGGCTGCGCCACCGTGGTCAGCGGCGGCTCCGCGCTGGGCGCGACCGCCGAGTCGTCGAACCCCACCACCGCGACGTCCGCGGGCACCTGCCGGCCGGCGCCGCGCAGCACCCGCAGCGCCCCCAGCGCCATCAGGTCGGAGGCGACGAAGACCGCGTCGAGGTCCGGCGCCCGCTCCAGCAGGGTGGTCATGGCCCGGGCCCCGCCGCCCTCGGTGAAGTCGCCCTCGGCCACCCGTTCCGGGCAGTGCGGCAGGCCCGCGGCCGCCAGCGCCTGCTGGTATCCCGCGTAGCGGTCGATGCCGGCGACCTGGTCGAGGGGGCCGGTCACCGTGGCGATGCGCTGCCGGCCGAGGCCGACGAGGTGCTCGGTGGCGGTCCGCCCGCCGGCCACGCTGTCGACGTCGACGTAGGCGGCCTCGCTGCCGTCGAGCGGCCGGCCGAGCAGGACGTGGGGGACGCCGGACTCCTGCAGCGCGCGGGGCAGCAGGTCCTGGCTGTGCAGCGACACCAGCACGACGCCGTCCACGTGGCCCTGCCGGACCCAGCGGCCGACCCGCTCCTGCTCCCGCCGGTTGCGGGCCGACAGCATGACCAGGGCCCGGTCGGTGTCGCCGAACCGGGCCGAGAGCTCGTGGGCCAGGGTGGACAGGACCGGGTCGGAGAAGAAGTGCATGTTCGACTCCGACAGGACCATCGCGATCGTGTCGGTGCGCCGGGTGACCAGGCTGCGGGCCATGCGGTTGGGCACGTAGCGCAGCTGCGCCACCGCCTCCTGCACCGCGCGCCGCGCCTCCGGGCTGACCCGCGGGGAGTCGTTCACCACGCGCGAGACCGTGGCCCGGGAGACGCCGGCGAGCACCGCGACCTCGTCGAGGGTCGGGGAGGTGCGCCCACCCGTCGTCATCACCGCTGCTCCTGGCTGTCCTGGCCGCCGCTGCGGCCGCGTTGCAGACAGGTTGGCACGACCGGGGTGGCTGAGCGGAGGGGGGGGGGGCGCCGGGACGCGCCGCCCCCCCCCCCCCCCCCCCCCGGGGGGGGGGGGGGGGGGTGTGCGCGCCGCCGGGGGGCCGCCCGGGCCTGGGGTCCAGGG
>NZ_JBJGZW010000027.1:0-60714 GCF_054050695.1 Blastococcus sp. SYSU D00820 | reverse complement strand
GTCCTGGCGACCACGTGCCGCACCCCCACGACCCCGCCCCCCCCGCCCCCCCCCCCCCCCCCCCCCCCCCCCCCCCCCCCCCCCCCCCCCCCCCCCCCCACTCCGCTCAACGCCGCGGACGGGCGACGAAACAGCAGGCGGCCGGGCAGTTCGTGCCCAGCCGCGGCGGCCCGCCGGCCCGCCGCTCGGCGAGCAGCTCCCGGACGGTCGCCACGAACGCCGGGTGCGTGCCGGCGGTGCCGGCCCGCACGAAGGTCAGCCCGAGCTCGGCGGCGGTCTCGCGGGCCTCGTTGTCGAGGTCCCAGATCACCTCGAGGTGGTCGCTGACGAATCCCACCGGGAAGACGACGACGGCGGTCTCCCCCGCCGCGGCCAGCAGCCGCAGGTGGTCGTTGACGTCGGGCTCCAGCCACGGCACCGACGGCGGGCCGCTGCGGCTCTGCCACACCAGGTCGTAGGCCCGGCCGGGCTCGACGGCGTCGACCACCGCGCGGGCCGCGGCGTGCAGCTCGTCCTGGTAGGCGCCGCCGTCCGGGCCGGCGACCGCGGCCATCGCTTCGGGGATGCTGTGCGCGGTCGCCACCAGCCGCGCGGTGCCGCGCTGCTCCTCCGGCAGCTGCGCCAGCGCCGCGGCCAGCGCGTCGGCGTTGGCCCGCACGAAGCCGGGGGCGTCGAAGTAGTGCGGCAGCTTCTCCGCCGTCGGGGCGCCGGGGCCGTGCGCGGCGCGGGCCCGGGCGACGTCCTCGTGGTACTGCCGGCAGCCCGACGCCGAGGCGTAGGCCGAGGTGGCGAAGACGTAGACGTGCTCGATGCCGTCCCCGGCCATCTGCCGCCAGGTGTCCTCGACGTAGGGCGCCCAGTTGCGGTTGCCCCAGTAGACCGGCAGCGCGATGCCGGCCGCGGCGAGGTCGGCCTCGACCGCGGCGATCAGCGCCTTGTTCTGGTCGTTGATCGGGCTCACGCCGCCGAAGTGGTGGTAGTGCTCGGCCACCGCCTCCAGCCGCTCCCGCGGGATGCCGCGGCCGCGGGTGACGTTCTCGAGGAAGGGCATGACGTCGTCGTGCCCCTCCGGACCGCCGAAGGAGAGCACCAGCAGCGCCTCCCGGCGGCCGGCCGGCGCCGGCGTCGCCGGCGGCGGCGTGCCCCCGTTGTTGCGGACGGCCAGCGAGGGGTCCTCGTCGGGCTGCTGGCCGGGGTGGAGGTCGACGTCGGTCGCGAGCGGCACGGCAGTCCTTCGGTCGTACGGGGTGGATCGGATGCGCTCAGACGCCGACGGCGTGGAAGCCCCCGTCGACGTGCACGATCTCCCCGGTGGTGGCCGGGAACCAGTCCGACAGCAGGGCGACGACGGCCTTGCCGGCGGGCTCGGTGTCGGTGACCGACCAGCCCAGCGGCGCGCGGCCCTCCCAGGCTTCCTCGAACTGGGCGCTGCCCGGGATGGACTTCATGGCCATGCTGCGCAGCGGCCCGGCGGCCACGATGTTGGAGCGCACGCCCTCGGGGCCCAGCTCGCGGGCCACGTACCGGCTGACCGACTCGAGGGCCGCCTTGGCCGCGCCCATCCAGCCGTAGACCGGCCAGGCGACGGAGGCGTCGAAGGTCAGCCCGACGACCGAGGAGGGGTTGGCCAGCAGCGGCCGGCAGGCCTGGGTGAGGGAGGCGTAGGACCACGACGAGACCTGGAACGCGGTCGCGGCGTGCTCCCAGGCGACCTCGGGGAAGCCCTCCCCCATCGCCTCCTGCGGCGCGAAGCCGATGGAGTGCACGACGCCGTCGAGGGTGTCGAAGCCCTGCTCGCGCAGCCGGTCGGCCAGCGTCGCGAGGTGCTCGGTGTTCGTCACGTCCAGCTCGACGACGGCGGCCTCCTGCGGCAGCCGCTTGGCGATCCGCTGGCACAGCGACAGGGCCCGGCCGAAGTTGGAGAGCACGACGGTGGCGCCCTGCTCCTGCGCGATCCGCGCGGTGGCGAAGGCGATCGAGGCCTCGGTGAGGACCCCGGTGATCAGGACCTTCTTGCCCTCGAGAATTCCCATCAGTGCCCCATCCCCAGTCCACCGTCGACCGGGACGACCGCCCCGGTGATGTATCCGGCCGCGTCGCTCGCGAGGAAGCGGACGACGCCGGCGATCTCGTCCGCCTCGGCGTACCGGCCCAGCGGTACCTGCCCGAGGATCTCCTGCTGCCGCTTCTCCGGCAGTTCGGCGGTCATGTCGGTGCGCACGAACCCGGGGGCGACGACGTTGGCGGTGATGCCCCGGCTGCCCAGCTCGCGGGCGATCGAGCGGGAGAGCCCGACCAGCCCGGCCTTGCTGGCCGCGTAGTTGGTCTGGCCGGCCGAGCCCAGCAGCCCGACCACCGAGGAGACGAACACCATCCGGCCGAAGCGGGCGCGGACCATCTTCGCCGAGGCGCGCTTGGCCACCCGGTAGGCCGCGGTGAGGTTGGCGTCGACGACGTCGGCGAAGTCGGCCTCCTTCATCCGCATGAGCAGCCCGTCGCGGGTGATGCCGGCGTTGCTGACCAGCACCTCGACCGGGCCCTGGTGCTGCTCGACCTCGGTGAAGGCGCGGTCGACCGCCTCGGCGTCGGTGACGTCGCACTGCACGCCGAACAGGCCGTCGGGGGCGCCACTGCCGCGGTGCGTCACCGCCACCGCGTCGCCCTGCTCGGCGAAGGCCCGGGCGATGGCCAGCCCGATCCCCCGGTTCCCCCCGGTCACCAGCACCGACCTGCCCACTGCGCCCACCTCGCCGATCGCCGCTCGTCCGCCGGGGGTCCAACCTAGTCGGTCGGCCCGGGGCCCACCGGCGACGGCCGGTCGGGGCGGCCGTCGCGCGGCACACTGGGCGGGTGGTCCCGGCCCGCGGCGTCGTCCGGTTGCTCAACACCTCCGGCGGGGGCGTGCTGTGCCTCGCCGGGCACGTCGACGGGCCGGCCGTCGACGCCTACCTGCACCGCTACGGCCGCGAGCCGGTGCGGGTGGCGGCCATCGATGCCGGCTCGGTCACCGCGCTGTCCGAGCGCGGGCTGGAGCTGCTGCTGGACCACCTGACCGTCGCCCGGCGGGCCGGGCGCGCGGTGGCCGTCCGGCACTCGCCGCCGGTGGCCCGTTCGCTGGCGGCGGAGGGCTACGCCGACGCCCTCTGAGGGCCGCCGGACCCTGGTGCGCCGGCCGCGGCGGGAGCAGCATCGAGGAGCACCACCGCACCGTCGCGGAAGGAGCCGCACCGTGCCCGCTCCCGATCCCCTGTCGATGTCGCTGGCCGAGAAGCTCGCCTGCGAGTGGGAGGCCCGCCACGACGTCGCCGCCCGCCGCCGGGGCGGCGACCCCGCACCCCTCCAGCACTACCTGACGCACGTGCGCTGCGAGGACGCGCGTTCCCCGGCACGCCGGCGGGCGGCCGAGCGCCCGGCCCGGCCGGTCCCCGCCCCCCGCTCGCCCCTGAGCGACTGGGTGCGCTGGGGCGAGGAGGGGCGGGCCGGCAGCCCGGTCATCCCGCGCTGCTGACCCCCGGCCGCCCGGCTACCCCCGCCGCGCGCGGGCGGCCGCCGCGAGCTCGGCGAGCAGCATCTCCGTCGTCGGCAGGTCCATGCAGGCGTCGGTGACGCTGCAGCCGTACTGCAGCCGCTCGGGGTGCTGCTGGTCGAGGTCCTGCCGGCCGGCGACCAGGTGGCTCTCCATCATCACGCCGCGGATGGCCGACTCACCGCCGCCGATCTGACCGGCCAGGTCGCGGACGACGTCGACCTGGCGCACGTGGTCCTTCTGGCTGTTGCCGTGCGAGGCGTCGACGACGACGACCTCCGGCAGGCCCCGGGCCGCGAGCCGCCGGCGGGTGTCGGCGATGTGCGCCGCGGAGTAGTTCGGGCCGTTCTTGTCGCCGCGCAGGATGACGTGGCCGGTGTCGTTGCCGGTGGTCGACAGCTGGGCCGACACCCCGTGCGCGTCGACACCGAGGAACTCGTGCGGCGCCCGGGCGGTGAGCACCGCCGAGATCGCCGCGTCGATGCTGCCCTCCGGGGAGTTCTTGAAGCCGATGACGGAGGAGAAGCCCGACACCCGCTCGCGGGCGGTCTGGTCGGTGACGTTGCGGGCGCCCACGCCGTTGTAGGTGACCAGGCCGTTGACGTACTGCGGGGTGAGCGCGTTCAGCGGCTCCGCGGCCACCGGCACGCCCATGCCGGTGATCGCCACCATGAGCATGCGGGTGGCGACCAGCCCCACGCTGATCCGGCTGGACCCGTCGAGGAAGGGGTCGTAGGCGAAGCCCTTCCAGTCCACCTCGGTGCGCGGCTTCTCGGTGTAGGTGCGCATGAGGATCTCGAGGTCCGCGCCGTGCCGCTCGCGCATGCGGGCGATGAAGCCGGCGTACTCGACGGCGGAGGCCGGGTCGTGGATCGAGCAGGGCCCGGCGATGACGGCCAGCCGCGGATCGCGCCCGGCGAGGACGTCGGTGGTGGCGCGGCGCCCGTCCCGGGTGGTGGCCACCGACTCCGGCGTCAGGGGGACGACGGCGGCGACCGCCGCCGGCGTGACGACGACGCTGAGCGCGGTGATGCGGGCGTTGACCAGGCCGCCGAGGTCGACGGGGTCGGCCTGCGGCACGCCCAGCCGCTGCTGCACGCCGGGCAGGAGGTCGGTGAGCGTGTCGTCGATCTGTTGGTTGACCCGGGTCTGCACCTCGAGCAGGGCGTCGGTGATCCGCGTCGCCGCGGCCAGGATCTGGTCGGCGGGGACCTGGGGCTGCTGCACCGGTCCAGTGTCCTGCAACCCGGCGGGCCGGCCCGCACCCACCTAGGCTGGGCCGGTGTTCTTCCTCTTCGGGTTCGGCACCAAGCAGCGGGAGCTGGGGCCCGGAGCGGTGCGCACCTGCCCCAACTGCGGCAACACGACCACCTGGGCGCGGATCCGGGAGTCCCGGCAGCTCACGGTCTTCTTCCTGCCGATCGCGCGGTGGGGCCGGCGGGAGCTGGAGGTCTGCCCGGTGTGCGGGGTGACCGTCGCGGCCTGAGCGCCCCGTGCGGCACAGGCACAACATCTGACGAAGCGGACCGGTTCGTCTCGTCCGTCTCGGACCTCCACGGACAGCGACGGCGCCTTTACGGTCAGTACCAGCACGCACGAGCCCGGCCCGTGCCCCTGGACCGCTCCCGAGAGGAACCCCCGTGACCCTGCCCCAGCGCTCCCCCGCTGCCCCCTTCGCCCGCCCCGCCGTCAACGCCCACTACCGCCCGATGGCGCAGCGCCCCGTGGGCCAGCACCCGATGCCCCAGCGGCCGATGCCCCAGCGGTCGATGCCCCAGCGGCCGGCCGAGCGCCCCGCGGTCGCCTTCCTGACCGTCGCCGAGGTCGCCTCGATCATGCGCGTGTCGAAGATGACCGTGTACCGCCTGGTGCACGGCGGCGAGATGGCCGCCGTCCGCGTCGGCCGGTCGTTCCGCGTGCCCGAGTCGGCCGTCCGCGAGTACCTGGCCGACGCGCGCACCGACGTCGCCTGATCGCGTCGGCGCTCAGCCGCCGCCGGGTGCCGACCGCCCCACAGCCCCGGTCCGCGCCTCGATCCCGCGGACGACCGCGGCCATGTCGGCCCGCCCCATGCCGAGCGCCTCGGTCTCCCCGTAGAGGGCGTGGCAGACCTCGAGCAGCGGCACCGCGACGCCGGCACGAGCAGCCGCCTCGGCCACCAGGCCGCTGTTCATCAGGACGTCGGCGATGGACGCCTGGACGGCGAAGTCGCGGTCCAGGAGCTTGGCCGCCTTGATCCGCGACACCTCGCTGGCCATCGGCCCGGCGTCGAGGACCTCGCGGAACGCACGGAGGTCGAGGCCGTGGCGGTCGGCGAAGTGGAACGCCTCGGCGAGGCCGGTGACCAGCGTGATGAGGAAGAGGTTGACCGACAGCTTCATCCGCAGCGCGTCCGGCACCGGGCCGCACACGAAGGTCCGGCGGCACATCGGCGCCAGGAGGGGCCGTACCTCCGCGACGACGTCGGCGTCGCCGGCCAGCAGGCCGACCAGCTGGCCGCGCTCGGCCGGGACGCGGGAGCCGGAGACCGGCGCCTCGACGTACTCCCCGCCGGCCGCACGGACGTCCTCGGCGAGCCGGGCCGAGTACTCGGGTGACGTGGTACCCATGGCGACGACGACGTGGTCGCGGACCCGGTCGGCGAAGCCGTCGGTGCCCCGGCCCAGGACGGCGTCGACCGCGTCGGCGTCCGCGAGCATCAGCAGCACCGTCCGGGCCCGCCGGAAGACGGCGGCCGGGCTGGCCACGACCGTCGCTCCGGCGGCGCGCAACGGCTCCGTTCGCACGGCGGAGCGGTTCCAGACGACCAGGGGCGTGCCGGCCCGCGCGAGGGCGTGCGCCATCGGCTGGCCCATGACCCCGAGGCCGATGAACCCGGCCGCCATGCCGCTCATCCCTCGCGGCCGGTGATCCTGACCGACGGGTCCCGGCACCAGGCCAGCACCGACGGCCAGTCGCCGTAACCCGCGGGCAGGTCGAGGTGCCCGGCACCCGGCACGATGTCGGCATCGAGGCCGTGGCGCTCGGCGTACAGCGCGGCCGCACCGCCGGGGCAGTACGGGTCGGCGTCACTGGCGACCAGCCGGACGGTCGCGGCGATCCCGGGGGCCAGCGGCTCGGTCTCCATCCGGTCCGGCACGAAGGCCGCCACCGTCTCCTGCCGGACGAACGAGGGCGCCGGCGGGGCGACGAGCAGGACGCGGTCGGCGTGGACCGGCTCGGCCGAGGTGGCCGCCTGCCACCACAGAAGGACCGCCAGGCTGTGGCAGACCAGCACCCGCTCCGCACCGCGCATGGCCGCCGCGTAGCGCCGCAGGTCCAGGAGCCAGTCCGCCAGCACCGGCGCATCCGGCTCGGGCAGCTGCGGGTAGAGCACCTGCGCGCCGTCCTCGGCGAGCCGATCGGCCAGCCAGCGCTGCCAGTGCCCGACCGGCCGGCGATTCGGCCAGCCGTGCAGGATCAGGAAGCTCTTCTCGTCCATCGGCGTCGTCATGTCCCTTCCTCCTCGCGCTGCCGGCCTCGCGCTGGCGGCCTCGCCGGATGGTGGTGCCCGCCGACCGGCCCGGCCAGGGCCAATGCGGCGCCCAGTGGATCTCTCTGCGCCGCGTCGCGCCGGCTTCAGGCGCCCACGCGGTCGTCCGGAGCGCCGGGGGGCCGGCCCGTTCCCCGGACGTACTCCTCCCAGGCCCGGGCGAGCCGGGAGACGCCCTCCTGCAGCACGTCGGGCGGCTGTGTGCAGGAGATCCGGATGTGGTCGAGCACCGAGTCGTCGACGCTGTGCACGCTGCCCGGGGTCACCGTGACCGCGTGCCGGTAGGCGTACTGGAGGAACGTGTCGGCGTCCCCGGCCGGCAAGCGGACCCACAGCGACAGCCCGCTGTCGGCGGGTGCGCAGCGCCACGACGGCAGCAGCCGCGCGACCAGGGTGCGCACCAGCTCGCGGCGCTCGGTGAGGACCGCCCGGCGGGCGGAGGTGAGCGACTCGGCGCGCTCGAGGACCGCCGCCGCGACCGACTGGGTTAGCAGCGACATGCCGTAGTCGCTCGCCGCGCGGGTCCGGGCCACCCGGGCCACCACCTCCTCGGGCGCGCGCAGCCAGCCGACCCGGAGGCCGGCCCAAGCCACCTTGCTGAGGGACGCCGCGGTCAGCACCCGGCCGGCGCGGTCGAAGGCCGCCAGCGGCCGGGGACCGCCGGGCAGCGGGAGCGGATCGAGGGCGTCGTCGGCGAAGAGGTACGCGCCGAGCCCGTCGAAGAGCTCGGCGAGCGCACGCCGGCGTCCCTCCCGCATCACCCGGCCGCCGGGGTTGGAGCAGGCGGGCATGAGGTAGGCCATCCGGGCCCCCGACCGCTCGACCGCGTCGCGGAGCACCTGCACCGACGCCCACTCGCCCTCGGGCGGGACGGCGACCAACCGGGCACCGGCCCGCGCCAGGGCGTCGATCGCCCCGGGGTAGGTCGCGCTCTCCACGACCACCGCGTCTCCGGGTCGGAGCGTCGCGGCCGCGGCCAGGGCCAGGGCCTGCTGGGCCCCGGTGGTCACGAGGACCTGCTCCGGCGAGGTTGCGGCCCCCGCCTGGGCGTACATCCGCGCGATCAGCGCTCGCAGGCGCGGAGAACCGAGCGGCTGGTAGCCGTGCCCGGCACCGTCGGCGAGCAGCTGCTCGCGGGTCGGCGCCGCGAACACCTCGTCCGGCAGCGGGTCCATGTCCCACACCGCGCTGACCGAGAGGTCCACCACGTCGTCCCCGGCGTCGATGAGGCGCGAGCTCAGCCAGCGCGCCCGCGCCGCCGGACCGACCGGGTCGGTGACGACGGCCAGCGGCCGTGGCGCGTCGACCCGCACCCACGTGCCGCTCCCCTGCCGGCTGTCGAGCCAGCCCTGGTCGCGGAGGGCGTCGTAGACCGTGGCCAGCGTTCCGCGGCTGACCCGCAGGGCCGAGGCCAGCGTCCGCTCGGGCGGCAGGCGGGTGCCAGGTGGCAGGTCGCCACGCCGCAGCGCCCGCAGCAGCGCCCGCTCGAGCTGGACCTGCAGGGAACCCCGTCCGGTGCTCCACTGCCCCAGCAGCGCCGCCAGCGAGGTGGCGTCCACCCCGGTCCGATCGTCGTCCACCTGACCTCCGGGTCAGAGGATCGCCCGGCGACCGCGGCGCGGGCAGGAGGCCACTCGCCCGGATTGGACCGCTTCCCGCCGGGGAGTCCGGACCACCTGCGGCCGCATTGGCCCTGGTCCGCGGTCGGTGGCGGAGTGACGCTGTGCCCCCGGGCGCGGCGTGGCGCCCCCGCGAAGAGAGGCGGCCATGCGCACCGCTCCCGTCCGGCCGGACGATCCCTCGGTCCCCCACGACTGCGCCGTCCCGGACTGGGGGGCGTGGGCAGCCGGTCTGCTGTCGGCGCGAGCCGCGGCGACCGTGTCCTCGACGATCCGCGACCTGCTCGCCGTCACCGCCCGCCCGGAGATCGTCTCCCTGGCCGGCGGCCTGCCGGCCGAGGCGGCGATTCCCGTCGAGTGGCTCGGCGAGTGCGCCGCTGTCGCCGCCCGTTCCCCCGGCGGCCTGCAGTACTCCCTCACCGAGGGGGATCCCGAGCTCCGGGAGCTGCTCGCCGGCTGGGAGAGCACCTGGCTGGGCCGGCCCGTGACCGCGCCCGACGTTCTGGTGACCACCGGATCGCAGCAGGCGCTGGACCTGCTCGCGCGGGCGCTGCTCGACCCGGGCGACCCGGTGGTCGTCGAGGACCCCGCCTACATCGGTGCCCTGCAGGCCTTCACGGCCGCCGGAGCGCACCTGACCGCGGTGCCGCAGGACCGCGACGGGATGCGCACCCCGGACCTGGAGGCGCGGCTGCGCGGCGGCCTGCGGCCGAAGCTCGTGTACGTCACCCCGACGTTCCACAACCCGGCCGGGAGCACCCTGCCCGACCATCGGCGGCGGCACCTCGCCGCGCTCGCGGACCGCTACGGCTTCCTGGTCGTGGAGGACGACGCCTACCGGCTCCTCCCGTTCGACGGCGAGCCGCCGTCACCCGTGGCCGCGCACACGGAGCGCGCCGCCCACCTCGGGACCTTCTCGAAGATCCTCTCGCCTGGGCTCCGGGTGGGCTGGCTGACCGCGCCCCGTCCGGTCCTCGCCGCGATGACTCGGATCAAGCAGGCCGCCGACCTGCACACCTCGACGTTCGCCCAGGTGGTCCTCCGGGAGGCCGGCGCCGACGCCCGGCGGCTGCAGGACCACGTCGGTGCGCTGCGCCGGCTCTACCGCGGGCGGGCCGAGCACCTGGTCACCGCCCTCGCCTCGGCGTTCGGCGACCGGCTGTCGATCGGGACGCCGGCAGGGGGCATGTTCTGCTGGGCGGAGTTCCTGGACGGCACCGACACCTCGGCGCTGCTGCCGACCGCGCTGCAGCGCGGGGTGGCCTTCGTCCCCGGCACCGCGTTCTCCGTCGCCGGCGCCCAGCGGCACGCCCTCCGGCTGTGCTTCGCCAGCGTGCCCGGGCCCGTCCTGAATGAGGGCGTGCGCCGGCTCGCCGCCGCGGGGCCGGCTCGGTGACCGCCGTCCGGGCGGTGCGCGCCCTGAACGACGGACTGGTCGCGCCGGGCGCAACCCGTTCCGAACTCGTGCTGACGTACACCACCGCGAGCGCGGGAACCGTGCTCGCGGTGGTCCTCGCCGACCGCGCCGGGCTCGGCGTCCTGGCCACCGTGGTGTCCGCCGTGGTCGCGTTCGACCTCTTCGGCGGAGCGGTCGCCAACGCCGTGCCGTCGGGGAGCCGCCGCTGGCACGGCCCGCACAGCAGCGCCGCCCGGCACCTGGGGTTCGTCGCCCTGCACGTGCAGCCGCTGCTGCTCGCCCTGGTCCACCGCGACTACGAGGTCGGCTCGGCCGCACTGCTGTACGGCGCCACGCTCCTCGCGGCCGTCGCGGTGCTGGCCGCACCGCCGGAGCTGCGACGCGCCGTGGCGCTGTCGGCCGTCTCCCTGGGCGTCGGTCTCTTCTCCGTCGTCGCCGTCGCACCCGCCGACCTGGCGTGGCTGGTGCCCGTGCTGCTGACCAAGCTGCTCGTGGCCCACCTCTCCCCCGGTGCGGAGGAGGCGGATCGCGACCGATGAGCTCCGTCGACCAGGTCGCCGAGTACCTCGCGCGAGCAGCCTGGCACGAACTCACCGACGAGGACCTGCCCCAGGGGATCGTCCGCACGACGGGGACGGCCGGCCTGCCGTCGTCGCTCCCCGTGGCCGGGCTGGCCGTCGGTGCCGTCACCACCCAGCTGCTGGCCGCCCGACGGCTGGCCGGGCACGGACGGCCCCGGGTCGTCCGGCTCGACGCCGCGCACGTCGGCGTCTCTTTCCGCAGCGAGCGGCACGTCCGTCTCGGCGACCGCTCGGTGGGGCCCGGGTTCGCGCCCCTGTCCCGGTTCCTGCGCACGGCCGACGGCTGGATCCGGCTCCACGCCAACTACCCGCATCACCGGGACGCGGTCCTCAGCGTGCTCGGGCCGGACCCGGAGGCGGCAGCCGTGGGAGCCGCGGCCCGGGACCTGGAGGCCGCGATCGTCGCGGCGGGCGGCGCCGCCGCAGCGGTGCGCAGCAGGCAGGAGTGGGCGGGATCGCCTCAGGGGCAGGTCGTCGCGGCCTTGCCACTGCTGTCCCTGCGACAGGTCGCCGACGGCCCCCGCCGTGCGGTCCGGCCCGGTGGGTTGCGCGTACTGGACCTCACCCGGGTCATCGCCGGGCCGGTCGCGGGCCGCACGCTCGCCTCCCACGGCGCCGACGTCCTGCGGGTCGACGACCCGGAACGTCCCGACGACGCCGGCGGGCTCCTGGACACCGGCGTGGGGAAACGGCACGTCCTCCTCGACTTCCGCTCGCCCACCGACCGCCGCGTCCTCGAAGACCTGCTGGCCGGGGCGGACGCCGTGCTGCAGGGATACCGGCCGGGCGCCCTCGCCCGGTGGGGCCTGGACCCGGAGTCGCTCCGCGCGCGTCATCCGCACCTGGCCGTCGTCGCTCTCTCGGCGTGGGGCTGGACCGGGCCCTGGCGGAGCCGGCGGGGCTTCGACAGCATCGTCCAGGCGGCCACCGGCATCGCCGACCTCTGCGCCGCGGACGGCATCCCCGGCGCGCTCCCCGTGCAGGCGCTGGACCACGCCACGGGGCACCTCGCGGCAGCGGCCACGATGAGCGCGGTCACCCGGAGTCGGGAGCAGGGAGGTACCTGGCATGGCGACCTGTCGCTCGCCCGGACCGCGCACTGGCTGCTGACCGCCCCGCCACCGGACGAGGCCACCGCCCAAGGCGAGGCGGCGGCCTCGGTGGACCCCCAGCCGTACCTGGCCACGCTGCCGTCGGCGGCCGGCACGGTGACCGTCGTCCGGCCGCCGGGCTCGCCCCTGTGGCGCCGTGCCGCCCTGCTGCCGGACCGGAGCACGCCCGCCTGGGACGTCGACCGCCCGTGACCGCCTCCCGGGCGCTCGCCGGCCTGTGCGTCGTCGAGTTCCTCAGCTGGGGCGTCCTCTACTACTCCCTCCCCCTGGGCGCTCCGCGGATCGCGGCCGAGAACGCGTGGTCACCCGTGGTGGTGCCCGCCGTGTTCACCGCCTCGTTGGTGTGCGCCGCCGTGATCGGCCCCAGGGCGGGCAGGTGGGTGGACGCGTTCGGGCCCCGGCCGGTCATGACGATCGGCTCCGCCGCCGGCGGAGTGGCGGTGGCCACTTCGGCCACGACCTCCTCCTTTCCGGTCTTCGCCGCGGCGTGGGTGGTGGTGGGTGCGGCGCAGGCGTGCACCCTCTACCCCCCGGCGTTCGCCGCGATCTCCCAGTGGTTCCCGGCACGCGGCGCGTGGCCGCTCACCCTGGTCACGCTGGCCGGTGGCATCTCGTCTGCCGCCTTCGCCCCCGTCACCGCCGGGTTGATCGACGGTCTCGGATGGCAGCCGGCCTTCCTCGTCCTCGGCCTCGGCTACGGGGTGCTGTCGGCCGCCGCGGCGCTGCTGCTGCTCTCTCCACGCTGGCGACGACCACGTCGCACCGGCGCCGCGCACGCGGAGTTCGTGCGCGCGATCGTTCGGACCCGCGAGTTCGTGAACGCCCGGATCGCCCTCGCAGTGGCCGGGGCCGGCTTGTACGCGGTGACCCTCAACATGGTGCCGCTGCTGCAGGAGATCGGCTTCGGTTACCGCGAGGCCGCCGTCGTCTTCGGGCTCGTCGGTTCGGGCCAACTGCTCGGCCGACTGGCCTTCCTCCCCCTCAGCCGGCGCGGTACGCCGCGACTGCTCACCGTCGCGCAGGTCGGGCTGACGACGGTGGCGCTGCTCGCGGTCGCCGTCACGGCCGCACCAGGCGCGCTGGTCGTGGTCGGCGCGGTGTTCGTCGGAGCGGTGCGCGGTGCGCACACCCTGTCGGTGGCGACGGCGGTGTCCGACCGCTGGGGCGCGGAGTCCTACGCGACGATCTTCGGCCGCTTCAACCTCCCGATCGCCGTCGCCATCGCGGTCAGCCCGCTCCTGGGCGAGCTCGTGACGTCGGCGCTCGGCTCGTACCGGAGCACGTCGCTGGCGTTCGCCGTCCTGGCGGCGGCAGCCCTGGTCGTGGCCCGACACACCTGAGCTCGTGTGCCGGCCCTCCCCTAGCGTTGCCCCATGCGAGCTGTGCAGATCACCCGCTTCGGCGGCCCCGAGGTCCTCGACGTCGTCGACCTCCCCGACCCGGTGCCGGCCGACGGGCAGCAGCTGTTCGACGTCGCCACCGCCGGCATCAACTACGCCGACACCCACCAGACCGAGGACTCCTACCTCGCTCCCCAGCAGCTGCCGCTGATCCCGGGGGCCGAGTTCGTCGGCCGCCTGTCCGGCGGCGGGCCCCGGGTGGTCGGGCTGCTCGAGGGCGGCGGCTACGCCGAGCGGGTCGCCGCGCACCCGCGGCTGACCTGGGAGGTGCCCGACGGCGTCACCGACGAGCAGGCGCTGGCCGTCGTCCTCCAGGGGTCGACCGCCTGGCACCTGCTGCGCACCAGCGCGCACCTGGCCGCCGGGGAGACCGTCGTCGTCATCGCCGGCGCCGGCGGCGTCGGCTCGCTCGCCGTCCAGCTGGCCCGGCGCTGGGGCGCCGGCCGGGTGATCGCCACCGCGTCCAGCCCGGAGAAGCGGGCGCTGGCCGAGGAGCTCGGTGCCGATGCCACCGTCGACCCCGCGCTCGCCGAGCAGGACCCGCGCGCCTTCGCCGGCGCGCTGCGCGAGGCCAACGGCGGCCGGCCGGTCGACGTCGTGCTGGAGATGACCGGCGGCGCGGTGTTCGACGGCTCGCTGTCGGCGCTGGCCCCCTTCGGCCGGCTGGTCGCCTACGGCCAGGCCGGCCGCACCCAGCCCCGCCCGATCGCCGCCGCCTCCCTCATGCAGAAGAGCCGCGCGGTCATCGGCTTCTGGCTGGCCCACTGCATGGGCCGCCCGTCGATGATGGACGACGCCATGACCGAGCTCCTGCCGCTGGTCGCGCAGGGTGCGCTTAGGCCGGTCGGCGGCGGCCGGTACCCGCTCACCGACGTCCGCCGCGCCCACGAGGACCTCCTCGCCCGGCGCACCACCGGCAAGCTCGTGCTCGACCCCAGCAGCTGATCCCCGCGGCGGGGGTCACGCTGCGCGGTGCGCGAGTGGCCCCCGCCTCACCGGTCCGGGTGGTCCTGTTCACCCGACCGTGACGTTCCGTCGTCGCTGCCCGTTCCGATCCCTACGGTCGGTGACGGTCGCAGCCGGGGGGACAGCGATCACCATCTGCCCTCCTGTTCGCGGTCATCCGATCGAACAGGGGGAGTTCGTGAACAGACGCACGTTCCGATCCGGCGCCGCGGCGTTCGGGTTGTCCATCGCCGTCCTGGCCGGCGCCACGGGATGCACGTGGCCCGACGTCAGCATGAGTCCGGACGTCGGCGCCACCGCCGAGACGTCCGCGGCCACCGACGCCACCGCCACGGACGGGACCGCCACCGACGAGGCCGCCACCGACGAGGCCGCGTCGCAGACCGAGCCGGCCACCGTCAGCGAGGCCGCCGCGCCGGCGCGCCCCGTCGGCGACCTCGACACCGGCTCCACCACGCGCGTGCTGGCCGCCGGCGCCCAGGACGTGGTCATCGACTACTGGACGACGGGGCAGGCCACGACCTGGACCGCGGCCGACGACAAGACCGTCCAGCTCTCCGCGCACGTCGAGGGTCGCGAGGGCGACGAGGACGAGGACATCGAGGTCCTCGTCACCCGCTTCGTCGTCACCGCCGACGACGGCACCGCCCGCACCGTCGCGGTCGAGGACCGCGGCGAGTTCGCGCTCATGCCGCCCTTCAGCTACTCGACCGCCTTCACCGTGCCCGACTCCGCGGCCACCGCCGACGCGGTGACCCTCTACGTCCAGTTCGACCTGCTGGTGGAGACCGAGGCCGGCTCCCAGCGCTACTACCGCCAGACGGTGCTCGACACCCTCGAGCTGCCGCTTCTCCAGGAGGACTCCCAGTGACCGAGCTCGTCGTCCACGGCATGCGGCGGGCCACCGACCGCGTGCACCTGCTCGCCCGCGGCGAGCAGAACGTCCCCGACATCACCTCGCTGGTGCCGGCCGAGTTCGGCGGCGGCGCGGCCGCCGAGGAGCAGCGCCGCACGGCCACGATCAGCTGCATCATCCCGGCCTACAACGAGGAGTCGACGATCGCCGACGTCCTCACCTCGCTGCTCGCGCAGACCCGGCCGCCGGACGCCATCCACGTCATCATCAACAACACCGACGACGACACCCCGGAGATCGCCGCGCAGTTCGCCGGCGAGCACTTCCGGGTCGTGAAGGGCGAGGCGTACCACACCGTCGTCCACGTCCACGACATCGGCGAGAACCCCGACAAGAAGGTCGGCGCCCTCAACTTCGGCTACTACGTCAGCCGCGGATACGACTACATCCTCGGTGTCGACGGCGACACCACCCTCGACCGCCGCTGCGTCGAGTGGCTGGAGAAGGAGATGGTCACCGACCCGCGCATCGGCGGTCTGTCGGCGATCTACACCTTCGACAAGTCCAAGGTGAAGGGCGCCATGGCGAAGTACCTGGTCGCCGGTCAGCGGGCCCAGTTCGCCGGCTTCAACATGGACAACCTGGTCCGCGGGCGGAACATGGCCGTGCTCGGCGGCCAGTGCAGCCTGTTCAGCGTGCGGGCGCTGGAGGCGGTCATGTACCGCTACCGCCAGACCGCCCCGTGGGTGCGCGACTCCGAGGTGGAGGACTCCAAGCTCTCCCTGCAGATCAAGGACGCCGGCTTCAACACCAAGATCAGCGCCCGGGCGCGCGCCTTCGTGGGCCCGATGACGACACTGCGGGCCCTGCACGGCCAGCAGGTGAAGTGGAACTTCGGCGGCATCGACCTGCTGTGGCCCGGCCAGCGCGGGGACACCAAGGGTCAGCCGATGCACCCCAACCTGCGGCTGCGCTGGTACGAGAACATCTCGATGCTGTTCAACATCGGCACGCGCATGTCGTTCCTGCTGCTGCTCGCGGCGGCGCTGTCGATCGACGCGTTCGTGTTCAACCCGGTCTGGCTGATCCCGCCGGCCGTGGCCACGCTGCTGAACCTGCGGATCGCGCTGTCGATGCACGACAAGAGCGCCACGGACCTGCTCTATGCGGTGCTGTTCGTGCCGGCCGAGTTCTACATGTGGATCCGCATGGGGCACTTCGTCTCCGCGTGGGTGCAGTTCCTGTCACGGTCGGAGAAGGACAACTGGGCGGCCCAGGCGGCGGCGGAGAAGGGTCGCGGCTCGGCCTACGTCATGCCGGCGGTCTGCGCGGCCGCGACGTTCGTGGTGCTGATCTTCGCCTGGAGCCAGCAGAGCGTCGGCGTCCAGTCGGCGATCCTGTCGATCGGCTGGCCGGTGCTCTACCTGGTCACCGTGCTGCAGACGATCTTCATGATCAAGAAGCTGCTGCGGCGCCAGCGCGGCTTCACCGTCTGATTTCCGGGTGGAGTGGGAGGGCGCGGAAAACGCGTCCCTCCCACTCCACTCAGAGCAGGCGGTTGGTCCAGACCAGGCTGAGCACCGCGCCGAGCAACGCCAGCAGCACGCCCCCGCGGACGAACCAGGAACTGACGTCCTTCGGTTCGGTCGTGTAGCCGATCTGGCTGCCGAGGTCGGCGTAGACCTGCTCGAGCTCCGCGGCGCTGGCCGCCTCGCTGTAGCTGCCGCCGGTCTCGTCGGCGATCTCCTCCAGCGTGGCGCGGTCGACCGGCACGGGCACCGTCTCGCCGTCGAGGTCGAGGGTGCCGTAGTCGGTGCCGAAGGCGATCGTCGACACCGGCACGCCGGCGTCGACCGCGGCGTCGATGGCCTGGGTGTCGTCGCGGCCGACGGTGTTGTAGCCGTCGGACAGCAGCACGATCCGCGCCGGGGGGAGGTCCTCGTCGGCCTCCCCCAGCGCCGACTGGAAGTTCTCGATGGCCTGCAGCGAGGTGAACACCGCCTCGCCGATCGCGGTGGACTCGGCGAGGTCGAGGTTGTCGATGGCGCTGCGCACCTGGCCGCGGTCGGTGGTCGGGGTGACCAGCGTGGTCGCGGTGCCGGCGAAGGACACCAGCCCGAGGTTGATCCGCTCGGGCAGGACGTCGACGAACTCCTTCGCCGCGGTCTGCATGGCCTCGAACCGGTTGGGCTCGATGTCGGTGGCCTGCATCGACAGCGAGACGTCGACGGCCATGATCACCGTCGCCCGCTCGCGGGGCACCCGCACCTCGGTGCTGGGCATGGCCAGCGACACGACGAGCACGGCGAGGGCCAGCGCGACGAGGCCGAAGGCCACGTGCCGGCGCCAGCCGGGCCGCTTGGGCACCAGCGAGCCCAGCAGCGCGACGTTGGTGAACCGGGCGGCGTACTTCTTCCGGCGCAGCTGCAGCAGCGCGTACAGCGCCACGAGCGCGGCGACGACGAGCAGGCCGAGCAGCCAGATCGGTGCCTGGAAGGTCATCGGGAGGCTCCTCCGCTGCCGGCGCGGCGGCGCTCCGCCACGAATCGAACGACGTCCATGAGCCAGTCCCGGTCGGTGCGCAGCTGCAGGTGGCCCGCGCCGATGCGGCGCAGGGCGCGGGCGATCTCGGCCCGCTGGGCGGCCGCCCCGGCGGCGAACCGGGCGCGGAACTCCGCGTCGTTCGTGGGCACCTCCAGGGTCTGCCCGGTCTCCGGGTCGACCACGGTGAGCAACCCGACGTCGGGCAGCTCCAGCTCGCGCGGGTCGACCACCTCGATGGCCAGCAGGTCGTGGCGCACCGACAGCCCGCGCAGCGGACGCTCCCAGTCGCTGTCGCCCAGGAAGTCCGACACGACCACGACCAGGCCGCGCCGCCGCGGCGGCCGGCGCAGGGTCTCCAGCGCCGCGGCGAGGTCGCCCCGCCGCCCGCCGGCGGCGCGCGGCGTGGCGACGACGCCGCGCAGCAGCCGGTCGGCGGCCAGCCGGCCGGCCGCGGCCGGATAGCGGTCGACCCGCTCCCCCGTGGTGACGACGGCGCCCAGCCGGTTGCCGCCGCGCACGGTCAGGTGGCTGACCGCGGCCAGGCCGGCGATCGCGAGGTCGCGCTTCTGGCAGTTGGCGGTGCCGAAGTCCAGGCTGGCCGACAGGTCGACCACCGCCCAGGTCTCCAGCTCCCGGTCGGCGATGGTCTCCCGGACGTGCGGCACCTGGGTGCGCGCGGTGACCGGCCAGTCCATCCGCCGGACGTCGTCGCCCGGGTAGTAGGTGCGGGAGTCACCGGCCTCGCTGCCCGAGCCGGGCACCAGGCCCAGGTGGTCGCCCTGCAGCAGCCCGTCGAGCCGGCGGCGGATGGTGAGCTCCAGCCGCTGGAGCAGCACGTCGGCCGGCCCCTCGGCGAAGTTCGGCGGCACGCCGTCCTCCGGGTCGCGCGTAGGCGTCCAGCCCTCGACCGCGGGCGCCGGGACCTCGGCCTCCGCCTGCTCGCGCGGCGCGGACTCCGCCGTCCCAGGCTCCGGCAGCGCGTCCTGCTCCGCGGCGTCCTCGGCGGGCGGCGCGGAGGCCTTGCTGCTGCGCCGGAGTCTCACGCCTGCTGCGGCCCGCGGGCGTAGCCGTTACCACCCGGGCCCTGCGCGCCCGGGCCGCCCTGCCCCTGTGCCTGCGCGGCCGGGCCGCCCTGCCCCTGCGGGCCGGGCGCCGGGAACCCCGGGCCCTGCGGACCCTGGGGGGCCTGGGGAGCCTGCGGGCCCTGGCCGGGCGGGCCGAACTGCGGAGCCGGCGGAGCGAACTGCGGGCCGGGCGCGCCGCCGAAGCCGGGGACGGTCGGGCCGCCGGGCACGCCGGGCCCGAAGCCGCCGGCCCGCTGGCGCGGGGTGACCTGCGGCAGCGGCACCGTCTGCAGGATGCGCTTGACCACGTGGTCGGCCGGCACGCCGTCGGCCAGCGCGTCGTAGGAGAGCACCAGCCGGTGGCGGAGCACGTCGGCGGTGATGTCGAGGACGTCCTGCGGCAGCACGTAGTCGCGGCCGCGCACGAGGGCCAGCGCGCGGCTGGCGGCGATCAGGCCGAGGGAGGCGCGGGGGCTGGCGCCGTAGGACACCCACGAGGCGACGTCGTCCATGCCGTGCTCGCGCGGCGAGCGGGTGGCCACCACCAGCCGGACGACGTAGTCGACGAGGGCGTGGTGCACGAACACCTGCGAGGCGGTGCGCTGCATGCGGCGGAGGTCCTCGGGGCCGAGCACGGTCTCGGCGACCGGCGGCGTCGAGCCCATCCGGTAGATGATCTCGCGCTCCTCCTCCGGGCTCGGGTAGTCGACGAGCACCTTCATGAGGAAGCGGTCGCGCTGGGCCTCGGGCAGCGGGTAGACGCCCTCGGACTCGATCGGGTTCTGGGTGGCCAGCACCAGGAAGGGATCGGGCAGGGGGTGGGTGACCCCGCCCAGGGAGACCTGCCGCTCGGCCATGACCTCCAGCAGCGCCGACTGCACCTTGGCCGGCGCGCGGTTGATCTCGTCGGTGAGCACGAAGTTGGCGAAGACCGGGCCCAGCTCGGTGTCGAAGGTGTCCTGGCCGGCCTTGTAGATGCGCGTGCCGATGATGTCGGCCGGCACCAGGTCGGGGGTGAACTGCAGGCGGGCGAAGGTGCCGCCGACCACGGTCGCCAGCGTCTCGACCGCGAGGGTCTTGGCGACGCCGGGCACGCCCTCCAGCAGCACGTGGCCGCGGGCCAGGAGGGAGACCAGCATCCGCTCCACGAGCCGGTCCTGGCCGACGATGACCCGCTTGATCTCGAACAGCGCCCGCTCGATCAGCGCGGCGTCGGTCGACGGGGGCACCGGCTGACCGTTGCCGGCGGCGGTCGCGCCGGCGGTCTTCTCGAGCGGGGTGCTGGCAGCGCTGCTCACGGGGCTCCCTGGTCCTTCCGGTCCGGCCCCCACGGGCCGGGGACGGGCGTCGTACCCGTCTCGCCAGCCAGTGTCCTACACCTTTCTGGCGACGCCCGGTCGCGCTGCGGGAGCGGCGCGCGGGAGGCTCACAGGCGGGCGCGTCCCCCTGCCCCGCGGCAGGGAGTCCTGCTAGCCTTCCCGGTGCGTCGGGCAGCTCCCCCCGTGGCTGCCCGACGCCCCATCTCCGGCCCCGTCCCGGGTCCCGCCCCTGAGTCTGCGAAAGGGTGGGGGGACGGGGCCTTTCTCACGCCGTGGGGCGCACCGCGCCGAAGTAGTCGTTGCCGAACCACATGTTCGACACCTTGACGACGTCGTTGCTCTGCGGCGCCTGCACCACCTTGCCGCCGCCGATGTACAGCGCGACGTGGTAGATCGAGGTGTAGGAGCTGCCCGAGGCCCAGAAGACCAGGTCGCCGGGCTGCAGGTCGCCGGAGGACACCGTCTTGGCGCGGAACCGGTAGTACTGGTCGCGGCTGGTGCCGCCGATCGCGATGCCCGCCTGGGCGTAGGCGTACTCGGTCAGCCCGGAGCAGTCGAAGCCGTAGATGCCGGTGTCCGGCGGGATGCCGTAGCTCGGCCCGCGGCTGCCGCCGCCGCCCCAGCTGTAGGGCAGGCCGCGCTGGGAGAGCGCGGCGTCGATCGCCGTCTGCACCGCCGAGCCCGACGGCGCGCCGGCCGTGGTGGGCGGCGGGGTCGGCGTGCCGGAGCTGCCCGAGCCCCCGGAGTTGCTACCCCCGGCGTTGCTGCTGCCGGACGACGAGCCGGTGGTGGCCGACCCGGAGCCGGACGAGCCCGAGGTGCTCGACCCCGCGCTCTGCGGGCGGGCCGGGGCCGGCGCGGGAGCGGCCGCGGCGGCCGCCTGCTGCGCCGCGGCGGCGGACTGGGCGTCCTCCAGGTCGGTGACGGTGGCCTCGGCCTGCGCCAGCTGCTCCTCGACCACGGCCTGCTGCTCGACCAGCGCGGCGGCCTGCTCGCGGGAGGCGACCTCCTGGGCCTGGGCGCCGGCCAGGGCCTCGGCGGCCTGGGTCTGCAGCTCGCCGGCCTGGGTGGCGGCCTGGGTGGCCTGCACCTCGGCGGCGGTCGCCTGCTCCTCGAGCACGGTCAGCTCGGCGACGACGTCCACCCGGTGGGTGCCGGCGGCCTCGAGCAGCGTGGCCCGCTCGAGCAGCTCGGCGGGACCACCGGAGCTCATGAGCGCGGCCATGCCGGGCGCGGTGCTGCCCTGCATGTAGCTGCGCCGGGCGAAGGCGGCGACCTCGGCCCGGCCCTGGTCGACCTGGGCGGCGGCCTGCGCGGCGGCGGCCTCGGCCGCGGCGGCCTGCGCCTGGGCGGCCTCGTAGGCGGCCTGGGTCTCCTCGTAGTC
Source organism: Blastococcus sp. SYSU D00820 (assembly GCF_054050695.1). Classification (NCBI taxonomy): domain Bacteria; kingdom Bacillati; phylum Actinomycetota; class Actinomycetes; order Geodermatophilales; family Geodermatophilaceae; genus Blastococcus; species Blastococcus sp. SYSU D00820. The sequence goes on along the minus strand of NZ_JBJGZW010000027.1, from coordinate 39,394 downwards.
CTGCAGCGCGATCTGCGCGGCCTGGTGCGCGGCGTCCGCGGCGGCCTGGGCCTGCGCCAGCTGCGCGGCGACCTGCCCGGCCTGCGCGGCGGCGGCGTCGCGCTGGGCCTGGGCCGCGGCCACCTCCGCGTTGCTCGGTGCGGCCGCGGCCGTGCCCGGCGTCAGCCCGAGCGCGACCAGCGCCACGATCCCGGTGCCCGCGCCGCGGACCAGCCACCGCCGTCCCCGGCCGTGCCGTCGTCGTTCCCGAAGCCCGCGCGTCGCGCCGTCCACGTGTCGACCTCCTGCGTCCGGGCGCCCCGGCGGGCACCCTCACTGCAGGTCGGAACGGCACTCCTCCGCCGGTGGTTGACCGCGTCTCCCCCCATGGGGGGAGACGCCCCCACCGGGCGAACGGCTAGTGCACCTGGCGCTCCGCGTCGGTCCAGAAGCTCTCGCGCAGCTTGAACTTCTGGATCTTGCCGGTGGCCGTGCGGGCGAGCTCGTCGCGGAACTCCACCCGCTTGGGGCACTTGTAGCCGGCGAGCTGGGAGCGGGCGTGCGCGATGAGGTCGGCCTCGGTGACCGTCTCCCCCTCGGCCAGCACCACGAGCGCGGTGACCATCTCGCCCCACTTGTCGTCGGGCACGCCGATGACCGCGACCTCGGCGACGGCGGGGTGGCTGAACAGCACGTCCTCCACCTCGATCGAGGAGACGTTCTCGCCGCCGGAGATGATCACGTCCTTCTTGCGGTCGGAGATCGTGAGGTAGCCGCCCTCGTCGATCGAGCCGCCGTCCCCGGTGTGGAACCAGCCGCCCTCGAGCGCCTCGGCGGAGGCGTCGGGGTTGTCCCAGTACCCGGCCAGCACCGTGTTGCCCTGCGCGAGCACCTCGCCGGACTCGCTCACCGACAGCCGCGTGCCCAGCCCCGGGACGCCGGCCCGCGACAGCCGGCGCGCCCGCTCCTCCGGCTCCAGGGCGTCGTACTCCTCGCGGCCGCGGTTGATGGTGAGCAGCGGCGCGGTCTCGGTCAGGCCGTAGATCTGGTTGAACTCCCAGCCGAGCTCGGCCTCGATGCGCGCGATCGTGCGCGACGGCGGCGGGGCACCGGCCACGACCAGCCGCACCCGGTCGCGGCCGGGGATCTCGCCGTCCCACTCGGCGGCGGCGTCGAGAACGGCGTTCCACACGGCGGGCGCGCCGCACATGAGCGTGACGCCGTGCCGCTCGACCCGGCGCAGGATCTCCGCGCCGTCGACCTTGCGCAGCACCACCTGCCGCGCGCCCAGGCCGGCGGTGGCGTAGGGCATCCCCCAGCCGTTGCAGTGGAACATCGGCAGCGTGTGCAGGTAGACGTCGCGGTCGCTGACCTGCATGTGCATGCCGAAGGTGACCGCGTTGACCCACAGGTTGCGGTGGGTCATCTGCACGCCTTTGGGCCGCGCCGTCGTGCCGCTGGTGTAGTTGATCGTGGCGGTGGCGTCCTCGTCGGGCTCCGCCCACGGGCGCGGCTCGGCATCGGGGCGCAGCAGCTGCTCGTACTCCTCGCCGGTGCCGAACCGGTGCTCGGCCTGCACGCCCTTGAGCGAGGTCTCCAGCTCCGGGTCGACGAGCAGCACGCGCGCTCCGCTGTGGCCGACGATGTAGCTCACCTCGTCGGGGCTGAGCCGGAAGTTGACCGGCACCGCCACCCGCCCGGACGACGGGACGGCGAGCAGCACCTCCAGCAGCCGCGCGGCGTTGTGGCTGACGATCGCGATCCGCTCGCCCTCCCCCACGCCGAGCGCGTCGAGGCCGGCCTGCAGCGCGCGGCCGCGGCGGGCGACCTCCCGGTAGGTGAGCTCACCGAGGGAGGGCGCGGGCTGGCTGGGCTCGTCGACGATCCCGACGCGGTCGCCGTAGACCAGCTCGGCGCGGTCGAGGAAGTCGCGGGTGGTCAAGGGCACGCGCATGGCCGGCTCCCGTGCTGCTGGGCCGCCGTCGCCGCTGGTCGCGGCGTCGACGGCACTGTCGACGTGATGGCCGCCACGCTATCGGCCGCGACCGCCCCGGGCAGGCCGTTCTCAGCCGCCGGCGACCAGCCGGGGCAGGGCGGTGCCGATCCGCTCGCGGACCACGAGGTCGGCCAGGTCGTCGTAGGGCGTGGGCTCGGCGTTGACCACGACGACGCGGGCGCCGGCCTGCGCGGCGACGTCGGTCAGCCCGGCGGCGGGGTGCACGGTCAGCGAGGTGCCGACGGCGAGGAAGACGTCGCAGTCCGACGCCGCGGCGACGGCGGCCTCCACCACGGCGGCGTCCAGCGCCTGGCCGAAGCTGATCGTCGCCGACTTGAGCACCGCGCCGCAGAGCAGGCAGTGCGGATCGGTGTCGCCGGCGTCGACCCGGGCCAGGGCGCTGTCCATGGAGGTGCGGTCCCCGCAGCCGAGGCACTCGACCTCGTGCACGGTGCCGTGCAGCTCGACCACGCGGTCCGGCGACGACCCGGCGGCCTGGTGCAGCCCGTCGATGTTCTGGGTGAGCAGCGCGCGCAGCCGGCCCTGCCGCTCGAGGTCCACCAGCGCCCGGTGCCCGGCATTCGGGTGCACGTCGCCGACCTGCAGGTCGCCCCGCATGCGCCAGGCCTTGCGCCGGATCTCGGGATCGGTGAGGTAGTAGGACAGCGTCACGAGCTTCTCGGCGTCGGGGTCCCGCGTCCACACGCCGTTGGGCCCGCGGTAGTCGGGGATGCCGCTGTCGGTGGAGATGCCCGCCCCGGTGAGCACGGTGATCCGCCGGGCGGCGGTCAGCCAGTCGGGCAGCGGGTCGGGGACGTCGCCGGTCACGGGCCCACGGTAGGTCGCCGTCCGCGGCGGGGCTGCCCGCCTCGCACACGATCAGGGTCCCTGATCCGCCGGCGTCCTCCCCGGCGTCCCACCGTCGGGGAGGACCCCACACGACCAGGGCCCCTGATCGTGTGCAGGGCAGCTGCGGACGACGCGCCGGCGGGCGTGGCCGACCTCACGGGTGAGGGAAGGGTCGCCTCACCTGCGCGCACCCCCGACGGGGCTGGGATGATCGGGGGTGGCAACGAGCGCGACGCACACGCCGCGACGCAACCAGCGAGGGGTAGGCGCAGAAGAGTGGCAGCCAGCAAGGACAGCTTCGGGGCACGGGCGACGCTGAGCGTCGACGGCACCGACTACGACATCTACCGGCTCGACGCGGTGGAGGGCTCCGAGAAGCTGCCCTTCAGCCTGAAGGTCCTCCTCGAGAACCTGCTGCGCACCGAGGACGGCGCGGACATCACCGCCGACCACATCCGCGCGCTGGCCAACTGGGACCCGTCGGCCGAGCCGGACCAGGAGATCCAGTTCACCCCGGCCCGCGTGGTCATGCAGGACTTCACCGGTGTCCCGTGCATCGTCGACCTGGCCACCATGCGCGAGGCCATGGCCGACCTCGGCGGCGACCCGAACCGGATCAACCCGCTGGCCCCGGCCGAGCTGGTCATCGACCACTCCGTCATCGCCGACGTCTTCGGGACGCCGGACTCCTTCGAGCGCAACGTCGAGATCGAGTACCAGCGCAACGGCGAGCGCTACCAGTTCCTCCGCTGGGGCCAGGGCGCGTTCGACGACTTCAAGGTCGTCCCCCCGGGCATGGGCATCGTCCACCAGGTCAACATCGAGCACCTGGCCCGCGTGGTCTTCCCGCGGCAGGAGGGCGACCGCGTGGTCGCCTACCCCGACACCTGCGTCGGCACCGACAGCCACACCACGATGGTCAACGGCCTGGGCGTGCTGGGCTGGGGCGTCGGCGGCATCGAGGCCGAGGCCGCGATGCTGGGCCAGCCGGTCTCGATGCTCATCCCCCGCGTCGTCGGCTTCAAGCTGACCGGCGAGCTCCCCGAGGGCTCCACCGCCACCGACCTGGTGCTCACCATCACCGAGATGCTGCGCCGGCACGGGGTGGTCGGGAAGTTCGTCGAGTTCTACGGCGAGGGCGTCACGGCGGTGCCGCTGGCCAACCGCGCCACGATCGGCAACATGAGCCCGGAGTTCGGCTCCACCGCGGCGATGTTCCCCATCGACGAGGAGACGATCACCTACCTCAGGCTGACCGGCCGCAGCGCCGAGCAGGTCGCGCTGGTCGAGGCCTACGCCAAGGAGCAGGGCCTCTGGCACGACCCGTCCCGCGAGCCGGCGTTCTCCGAGTACCTGGAGCTCGACCTCGCGACCGTCGTCCCCTCGATCGCCGGGCCGAAGCGGCCGCAGGACCGCGTCTCGCTGTCCGACGCCAAGGCCGCCTTCCGCGCCGCGCTGCCGGAGTACGCCAAGCACGACGTCGTCGGCGGTGACGACCGCAAGCCGGGTGTCCCGCAGAACCAGCAGCCCTTCGGCGTGACCTCCTCGGTCGACGAGGCCTCCAGCGAGTCCTTCCCGGCCTCCGACCCGGCCGCCGCGGCGCCGGGCAACGGCCAGCCCGACGGCGAGGACGGCAAGCCGCACACCGTCGTCCCCGACCGGGTGCCGGACCGTCCCTCGCAGCCGACCAAGGTGATCATGGAGGACGGCACGGAGACGTTCGTGGACAACGGCCACGTCGTCATCGCCGCCATCACCTCCTGCACCAACACCTCCAACCCGCAGGTGATGATCGGCGCCGCGCTGCTGGCCAAGAAGGCCGTCGAGGCCGGGCTGTCGACCAAGCCCTGGGTGAAGACGACGCTGGCGCCCGGCTCGAAGGTCGTCACCGACTACTACGAGAAGTCGGGCCTGACCCCGTACCTGGAGAAGCTCGGCTTCTACCTGGTCGGCTACGGCTGCACCACCTGCATCGGCAACTCCGGCCCGCTGCCGGAGCCGGTGTCGGCCGCGGTCAACGAGGCCGACCTCGCCGTCGTCTCGGTGCTCTCGGGGAACCGGAACTTCGAGGGCCGGATCAACCCCGACGTCAAGATGAACTACCTGGCGTCCCCGCCGCTGGTCATCGCCTACGCGCTGGCCGGGTCGATGGACATCGACATCACCACCGAGCCGCTGGGCAAGGGCACCGACGGGCAGGACGTCTACCTGCGCGACATCTGGCCCTCCCCGCAGGAGGTGCAGCGGACGATCGACCAGGCCGTCTCCGCCGAGCAGTTCGGCCGCAGCTACGAGGACGTCTTCGCCGGCACCGAGCAGTGGCAGAACCTGCCCACGCCGACCGGCGACACCTTCTCGTGGGACGCCGAGAGCACCTACGTCCGCAAGCCCCCGTACTTCGAGGGCATGCCGGCCGAGCCGGCCCCGGTCCAGGACATCACCGGCGCCCGCACCCTCGCGGTGCTCGGCGACTCGGTGACCACCGACCACATCTCGCCGGCCGGCTCGATCAAGGCCGACAGCCCGGCCGGGAAGTACCTGTCCGAGCACGGCGTCGAGCGGCGTGACTTCAACTCCTACGGCTCGCGCCGCGGGAACCACGAGGTCATGATCCGCGGCACCTTCGCCAACATCCGGCTGCGCAACCAGCTCGTGCCCGGCACCGAGGGTGGCGTCACCAAGAACCACCTGACCGGCGAGACGACGACGATCTACGACGCCTCGGTGGCCTACGCCGAGGCCGGCATCCCGCTGGTCGTGCTGGCCGGCAAGGAGTACGGCTCGGGCTCGTCGCGCGACTGGGCGGCCAAGGGCACCGCGCTGCTGGGTGTCAAGGCCGTCATCGCCGAGAGCTACGAGCGGATCCACCGGTCGAACCTGATCGGCATGGGCGTGCTGCCGCTGCAGTTCCCCGAGGGCCAGGACCGGGAGTCGCTCGGCCTGACCGGCGACGAGGAGTTCTCGATCACGGGGATCACCGCGCTCAACGACGGCGAGACCCCGCGGACCGTCACGGTGAAGGCCCAGGCATCGGACGGTCGGACGACGGAGTTCGACGCCCGGGTCCGCATCGACACCCCCGGCGAGGCGAACTACTACCGCAACGGCGGGATCATGCAGTACGTGCTGCGCTCGCTGCGCAACGCCTGATGGACCTCGGCCTGGGCGGTCGCGGCTACCTGCTCACCGGCGCGAGCCGGGGGCTGGGCTACGCGGCCGCCCGGGCCCTGGTCGACGACGGGGCGCGGGTGCTGGTCAGCGCCCGCTCCCCCGAGGACGTCGCCGCCGCCGCCGGCTCCCTGGGTGGGGAGCCGGCGGCGTACGGCCTGCCGGCCGACCTCGGCGACCCCGCCGCGGCGGCCACGCTGGTCGAGGCCGCCGGGAACCGGCTCGGCCGGCTCGACGGCGCGCTGGTGTCGGTGGGCGGGCCGGCCCCCGGCACCGTGCTCGAGAGTGCCGAGGAGGACTGGCGGGCGGCGTTCGACTCCGTCCTGCTGGGCACCCTGCGGCTGGTCCGCGCGCTGGTGCCGGTGCTGGGCGAGGGCTCGGCCATCGGCCTGGTGCTCTCCACCTCGGTGCGCGAGCCGATCGCCCACCTCGCCATCTCCAACGGGCTGCGGCCGGGGCTGGCCATGACCGCCAAGTCGCTGGCCACCGAGCTCGGCCCGCGCGGCATCCGGGTGTTCGGGCTGCTGCCCGGCCGGATCGCCACCGACCGCATCGTCTCCATCGACGCCCGCAGCGACGACCCCGAGGCCGCCCGCCGCGCGGCCGAGCAGGCGATCCCGCTGCGTCGCTACGGCGAGCCCGAGGAGTTCGGCCGGGTCGCCGCCTTCTGCCTCTCCCCCGCCGCGTCCTACCTCACCGGCGTGATGCTGCCGGTCGACGGCGGCCTGCTGCACGGGCTGTGAACGATCCCGTCCTGGTCGCCTGCGCGCACGGCACCCGCAACCCCACCGGCCGCCGGCTGGTCGCCGAGCTCGCGCTGACCGCGCGCCGGCTGCGGCCGGAGCTGACCACCGCCGCCGCCTTCGTCGACGTGCAGCCGCCCACGGTGGCCGACGTCGTCGCGGAGCTGGCCGCCGGGGGGCGGCCGGCGGTCGTCGTCCCGCTGCTGCTGTCCGGCGGCTACCACGTGCACGTGGACATCGCCCGGGCCGTCGCCGCGCACGACCGCGCGGTGGCCGCCCGCCCGCTGGGCCCCGACGAGCGGCTGGCCGAGGTGCTCGCCGACCGGCTGTCCGAGGCCGGTGCCGACACCGCCGATCCCGGCACCGCCGTCGTGCTGGCCGCCGCCGGCTCCAGCGACCCCCGGTCGGTCGCCGACGTGGAGCACACCGCCGCCCTGCTGCAGCAGCGCTGCGCCGGCCTGGTGACCACGGGCTACGGCTCGGCCGCGCAGCCGCCGGTGCCCGAGGCGGTCGCCGCCGCTCGCCGGGCCGGCGCCGGGCGGGTCGTGGTCGCCGCCTACCTGCTGGCCCCGGGGCACTTCGCCGGCAAGCTGGCCGGCGCGGGCGCGGACCTGGTCACCGCTGCCCTGCTGCCCGACGACCGCGTGGCCGCGGTGCTGCTCGACCGCTACGACGCCGCGCTCGGCTGACCCTGCCGCCGGTCCGCGCCCGGCGGCAGGATGCGGCCATGTCCGGCTATCCGCAGGCGATCGTCCCCGTCGGCCACGTCGAGCCCGTCCCCCGGCGGGTGCGGGCGCTGATCAGCGACCGCGTCGTCCTCGACACCACGCGGGCCCGGTACGGCTGGGAGTGGCCGTACTACCCGCAGTTCTTCGTGCCCCTGGAGGACCTCGACACCGCGCTGCTGGTCGACGAGGGCGTCGAGGAGGACCGCCCGCTGGGCCCGGCCCGCCGCCAGGGCCTGCGCACCGGCGACGCCGTCCGCAGCGCCGCGGGCTGGCTGCACACCGAGGGCGCGGTCGCCGGTCACCTGCGCCTCGAGTGGACGGCGCTCGACGCCTGGTTCGAGGAGGACGAGGAGGTCTTCGTGCACCCGCGCAACCCGTACTCGCGGGTCGACGCCCTGCGCTCCCAGCGCACGGTGCGGATCGAGCACGACGGCGTCGTCCTCGCCGAGTCGGCGTCCCCGGTGCTGCTGTTCGAGACCGGCCTGCCCACCCGCTACTACCTGCCCCGCACCGACGTCCGGTTCGAGCACCTGCAGCCCAGCGACACCCGCACCGCCTGCCCGTACAAGGGGCGCACCACCGGCTACTGGTCGGTGCGCGGCGGCCCCGCCGACATCGCCTGGAGCTACGACTTCCCGGCGGCGGCGGTGCTGCCGATCGCCGGGCTGGTCGCGTTCCTCGGCGAGGAGCTGGACGTCGTGGTGGACGGCCGCGCGCTGCCCAGGCCGGCCACCCACTTCAGCCGCTGACGCCGGTGGCCGCCGGCCGGTCGGTGGCCGCCCACTCCGACCACGAGCCCGGCCACAGCGCCGCCTCGACGCCGGCGACGGCCAGCGCGGCCACCTCGTGCGCCGCGGTGACGCCCGAGCCGCAGTAGACCCCGACCGAAGCGCCGGGCACGGCACCCAGCGCGGCGAACCGCGCCCGGAGCTCGCCGGCGGGCCGGAACGTGCCGTCGCCGGTGAGGTTGCCGGCGGTCGGCGCGCTGACCGCGCCGGGCACGTGGCCGGCCCGCGGGTCGACCGGCTCGACCTCCCCGCGGTACCGCTCGGCGGCGCGGGCGTCGAGCAGCACGCCGCGCCCGGGCAGCGCGGCCGCCTCGTCGATGCCGAGCACCGGCATGCCGCCGCCGGTCAGCGCCACGTCGCCCGGCTGTGGCACGACCTCGCCGGCCTCCAGCGGCCCGCCGGCGCGGCGCCAGGCGGCCAGCCCGCCGTCCAGCAGCCGGACGCCGGTGACCCCGCCCCACCGCAGCAGCCACCACGCGCGCGCGGCCGCGAGGCCGCCGCTGTCGTCGTAGACCACCACCGGCTCCCCGGACCGCAGCCCCCACCGCCGGGCGGCCGCCTGCAGCCGGTCGAGCGACGGCAGCGGGTGCCGGCCGGCCGCCGACGGCGGGTCGGCGAGCTCGCGATCGAGGTCGACGAAGACCGCGCCCGGCAGGTGCCCCTCCCGGTAGCGCTCGCGGCCGCGGTCGTCGCCCAGCGCCCAGCGGACGTCCAGCAGCGCCGCCGGCGGCCCGGCGAGCAGGTCGGCGGCGGAGACGAGGACCGGCGGGCTCACCGGACGGCGAGCAGCTCGCGCAGCTCCCCGGTGAGCGCCTCGCGGGCGGCCGGCCGGCCGGAGAAGGCCAGCGGGGTGATCTGGAACAGCGAGATCTTCCACCGCCCGCCCTCGTCGACCGCCACGAGCGTCTGCTGGCAGTGCAGCACCGGGTCGAGGTCCTCCTCCCCCGGCGGGATCACGCCGGCGTGCGCGGACAGGACCGCCACGCCCGGCGCGATCGGCCGGACGGTGCGGACCAGCCCGACGTAGGTCGCGGTCGGGTGGCTGCTGAAGACGCGGCGCAGCTCCGAGGCGATCGACAGGCGACCGCTGGTGTGCGTGCCGTCGTAGCCGACGATGTCCCCGTCGTCGGCGAAACCGGATGCCACGGCCGCGCCGCTGCGCCGGTTCCAGCCGTCGAGGAACGCGGCGTACAGGGCGCGGATCTGCGCGTCCTGCGGATGAGCTGCTGTCACGCTGGTACCCCTCCTGAGCGTGCTGGGACAGGAGTGACGGTAGTGCTCAGGCGACGTCGACCGTTCGACGCTCGCCGTCGGCGAACTGCGTCCGGTAGAGGTCGGCGTACCGCTGCCCGAGCGCCAGCAACTCCTCGTGAGTGCCCGACTCCACGATGCGACCGTCGTCGACGACGAGGATCTGGTCGGCGCTGCGGATCGTGGACAGCCGGTGCGCGATCACCAGCGAGGTGCGGCCGGCCAGCGCGGTGTCCAGCGCGTGCTGGACGGCGACCTCGGACTCGCTGTCCAGGTGCGCGGTGGCCTCGTCGAGGATCACGATGCCGGGCGCCTTGAGCAGCACGCGGGCGATCGCCAGCCGCTGCTTCTCCCCGCCGGAGAGCCGGTAGCCGCGGTCGCCCACGACGGTGTCCAGGCCGTCGGGCAGGGCGCCGACGAGCGCCGCGATGCGGGCACCGGTCAGCGCCGCCCACAGCTGCTCGTCGGTGGCGTCCGGCCGGGCGTAGAGCAGGTTGGCGCGGATCGTGTCGTGGAACAGGTGGGCGTCCTGGCTGACCACGCCGATCGTGTCGCGCAGCGAGTCCAGGGTGGCCTCGCGGACGTCCACGCCCCCGACCCGGATGGCGCCCTCGGTCACGTCGTAGAGCCGGGGCACCAGGTTGGCGATCGTCGACTTGCCGGCACCGGAGTGCCCGACCAGCGCCACCAGCTGCCCGGGCTCGACGCGGAACGACACGTCGTGCAGCACCGCCGTCGGCCCGCCGTGCTCGGGCAGCGACACCTCCTCCAGCGACGGGATGGAGACGTCGGCGGCCGACGGGTAGCTGAAGGACACGCCGTCGAACTCGATCGACCGGTCGTCGGCCGGCACCGGCCGGGCCCCCGGGGCCTCGCGGATCATCGGGGGCAGGTCGAGCACCTCGAAGACCCGGTCGAAGCTGACCATCGCGCTCATGACGTCGACGCGGACGTTGGACAGCGCGGTGAGCGGGCCGTAGAGCCGGGACAGCAGCAGCGCCAGCGCCACGACGTCACCGGGGCTCAGCGAGCCGGAGAACGCCAGGGCGCCGCCGAGGCCGTAGACCAGCGCGGTGGCCAGCGCCGCGACCAGGGTCAGCGCGGTGAAGAACGTGCGGCCGTACATCGCCGAGAGGACGCCGATGTCGCGGACCCGCGCGGCCCGGCCGCGGAAGGCGTCGGCCTCCTCGCGGGGCCGGCCGAACAGCTTGACCAGCAGCGCGCCGGCCACGTTGAACCGCTCGGTCATCGAGGCGTTCATCGACGCGTTGAGCCCGTAGGCCTCGCGCGTGATCTCCTGCAGCCGCTTGCCGATCCGGCGGGCCGGCAGCACGAACAGCGGCACCATGACCAGCGACAGCAGGGTGATCTGCCACGACAGCGTGAGCATCACGCCGGCGGTGAGCACCAGGCCGATGACGTTGGAGACGACGCCGGACAGCGTCGACGTGAAGGCCTGCTGCGCGCCGATGACGTCGTTGTTCAGCCGGCTGACCAGCGCGCCGGTCTGGGTGCGGGTGAAGAACGCCACCGGCATCCGCTGCACGTGCTCGAACACCCGGCTGCGCAGGTCGTAGATGACGCCCTCGCCGATCCGCGCCGAGTACCACCGGGTGGCCAGCGAGATGCCGGCGTCGACCACCGCCAGCCCGGCGATCAGCAGCGCGATCCGCACGATGCCGGAGGCGGTGCCCTCCAGGCCGGCGATCCGGTTGATGATGTCGCCGGCCAGCAGCGGGGTGAGCACCCCGATCACCGAGGAGCCGACCACCAGCAGCAGGAAGAACGTGAGCTCCCGGCGATAGGGGCGGGCGATGCCGAGGATCCGGCGCACCGTGCCCTTGGGCAGCTCGCGCGCGGTGACCGACGGATCACGGCGGAACGAGCGCATGGCCGCCATGGAGGTCATGGAGTCGTTCATGGCACGACCTCCCTTCGTCGCCCGGGCAACGCCGCCCGGGACGCCGCTGTTCCGCCCCGGCCGGTCAGCCGCCCGCCAGCTCGGCCAGCCGCCGGGCCTGGGCGGCGCGCTCGGCGGCGTCCTGCGCCGCCGGGTCGTTGCGGACGGCGGAGCGCACCAGGGCCGCGGTCTCCCGGCTGGCCGCGACCGGCGGGGCGGTCAGCGCGGCGACCAGCCGGGCCACCGCGGCGTCGAGCTGGTCGGCCGGGACGACGGCGTTGGCCAGCCCCCAGGCCAGCGCCTCGGCCGCCAGGACCGGCCGGCCGGTCAGGCACAGCTCCATCGCCCGCGCGTAGCCGACCAGCTCGGCCAGCGTGCTCGTGCCGGTCAGGTCGGGCACCAGGCCGAGCGTCACCTCGGGCAGCCGCAGGCTGGCGTCCTCGGTGAGCACCCGCAGGTCGCAGGCGAGCGCCAGCTGGGCACCGGCGCCGATGGCGTGGCCCTGGACCGCCGCCACCGAGACGATCCCGGGACGGCGCAGCCAGCGGAAGCCCTCCTGGTAGCCCCGGATGCGCTCCTCGGTCTGCTCGGCCGGGAGCCGGCCCAGCTCGCCGAGCCCGCCGGTGGTCGACGGGTCGGCGCTGAACATGCTGCGGTCCAGCCCCGCGGAGAAGCTGCGGCCCTCGCCGCGGAGGACGACGACGCGCACGTCGTCGTCCAGCGAGGCGCCGATGGCCGCCAGCGCCGACCAGGTGGCCGGCGTCTGCGCGTTGAGCTGCTCGGGCCGGTCGAGGGTGACGGTCAGGACGGCGCCGTCGCGCGCCGTGCGCACCCGGCCGTCGGGATCGACCGCGCCGGTCACGCCTTCTTCGAGTTCCGGTTCGCCCCGCCACGGCTGCGCAGCGTGGCACCGGACTCCGACAGGAGACGGTGCACGAAGCCGTACGAGCGGTTGGTGGAGGTCGCCAGCGACCGGATGCTCTCGCCGCCGTCGTACCGCTTGCGCAGCTCGTCGGCGAGCGACGTCCGGTCGCCACCCGTGATGCGCTTGCCCTTGCCGAGGTCCGCCGTGCTCGAGTCGGCCATGACTCCCCTCCGTCAGCAGCCGGCCCGGCTCCCCGTCCCGCCTGCTCGTCCCGTGGCCGCCGGGATCCCGCTGACCCCGGCCGTCCGCGGACCCATGATCACCCAGGTCCCGCAGGTCGGCCACGCGAGATCGGATCGCGTCCGGCCAGGGAGAACGGGTGGTCAGGCCAGCGACACCAGGTCGGCGAGGTCCTCGCTCCAGGTGTCCTCGGTCCCGTCCGGCAGGATGATCACCTTGTCGGGGTCCAGCGCCCGCACCGCGCCCTCGTCGTGCGTGACCAGCACGATCGCGCCGGCGTAGGTGCGCAGCGCCTCGAGCACCTGCTCGCGGCTGGCGGGGTCGAGGTTGTTGGTCGGCTCGTCGAGCAGCAGCACGTTGGCGCCCGAGACGACCAGCGTGGCCATCGCCAGCCGGGTGCGCTCACCACCGGAGAGCGTGCCGGTGCGCTGGTCGACCGCGTCGCCCGAGAAGAGGAACGCGCCGAGGATCTTGCGCAGCTCGGTGTCGGTGCTGTCCGGGGCCGCCGACCGCATGTTCTCCAGCAGCGAGCGGTCCATGTCGAGGGTCTCGTGCTCCTGGGCGTAGTAGCCGACCCGCAGCCCGTGCCCGGCCTTGACCTCACCGGTGTCGGGGGTCTCGGTGCCGGCGAGCATCCGCAGCAGCGTCGTCTTCCCGGCGCCGTTGAAGCCGAGGACGACGACCCGGGTGCCGCGGTCGATGGCCAGGTCGACGCCGGTGAAGATCTCCAGCGACCCGTAGCTCTTGCTCAGCCGCTCGGCGGTGAGCGGCGTCCGGCCGCACGGCGCCGGCGTCGGGAAGCGCAGCTTGGCGACCTTGTCGTTGACCCGCACCTCGGCCAGCCCGGCGGCCAGCCGCGCGGCGCGCTTGTCCATGCTCTGCGCCGCCTTGGCCTTGGTGGCCTTGGCCCGCATCTTGTCGGCCTGGGCGGTCAGCGCGTCGATCTTCTTCTCGGCGTTGGCCCGCTCGGCCTTGCGGCGGCGCTCGTCGGTCTCCCGGGCGTCCAGGTAGCGCTTCCAGCCGAGGTTGTAGATGTCGATCGTGGCCCGGTTGGCATCCAGGTGCCACACCTTGTTGACGACGGCCTCCAGCAGCTCGACGTCGTGGCTGATGACCACCAGGCCGGCCCGGTGGCTGGCCAGGAAGCCCTTGAGCCAGGTGATGGAGTCGGCGTCGAGGTGGTTGGTCGGCTCGTCGAGCAGCAGCGTGTCGGCGTCGGAGAACAGGATGCGGGCCAGCTCGACGCGACGGCGCTGGCCGCCGGACAGCGTGCGCAGCGGCTGGGCGAGCACCCGGTCGGGCAGGCCGAGGTTGGTGCAGATCCGCGCCGCGTCGCTCTCCGCGGCGTACCCGCCGAGGGCGGCGAACTGGTCCTCCAGCTGCCCGTACCGGCGCACCGCGCGCTCCTGCTCGGCGGCGTCGGCGGGCTCGGCCATGGCGATCTGCGCCTTGACCAGCTTCGCGCGGAGCACGTCGAGGCCGCGGCCGGAGAGCACCCGGTCGCTGGCGGTGATGTCGAGGTCGCCGCTGCGGGGGTCCTGCGGGAGGTAGCCCAGCTCGCCGGTCACCTCGACCTTGCCGGCGTGCGGGACCCGCTCGCCGGCCAGCGTGGTGAGGGTGGTGGTCTTGCCGGCGCCGTTGCGCCCGACCAGCCCGATGCGGTCGCCCGGCTGCACCCGCAGGTCGGCGTCGCTGATGAGGATGCGGGCGCCGGCGCGCAGCTCCAGACCGGTCGTCGTGATCACTGATCCCAGGGTAGGCGCTCCACCGGCCTCGCCTCGACCGACTTCCCGGTGACCTGCGTCCCCCATCGGGTGCTCCGTCCCCAGCGCCGGGCCAGACGGTTCCGCAGCGCACCGATCCCGGCCACCATGCCGGGCATGACGTCGATCCCCGGGCTGCCCTGCCCGGTCTGCGGATGGCCGGCCGCCGGCCCGGGCCCGGCGCCGTGCGCGAACTGTGGCCTGCCCGCGGTCGGGGAGGCCGCGCTCGTGGTGGCCCGCATCGGCGCGACCATCGACGAGCTCACCCGCGACCGCGACCGGCTGCTGGCCACCCTGCGCACCGCCGCCCCCGGCCCCGCGCCGGTCCCGATGGCACCGGCCCCCGTGCCCCCGCCCTACGTCCCACCGGCACCCGTCCCACCGGCACCCGTTCCCGGTCCGGCGCCGTGGCTGCCCCCGGCCGTGCAGGCGCCCGCTCCGCCGCCGCCCCGGCGGATCAGCCCCCAGCAGGTGCTCCTCGGCCTGGGCGCGCTGCTGCTGGTCGCCGGCGCGATCGCGTTCGTGGCGGTGGCCTGGACGCGCCTGGGCGTCGGCTTCCAGGCCGCCGTGATGCTCACCGTGACCGCGGCGCTGTGCGCCGCCTCCGCGCTGACCGCGCGCCGCGGCCTGCGCGCCACCGAGGAGACGCTCGCCGCGGCGGGCGCGGCGCTGCTGGCCGTCGACCTCGCGGCGGCGCACGCACTGGGCCTGTTCGGCGTCGACGCCGTGCCCCTCCGGCTGTGGTCGGCGGTCTCCTGCGCCGTCGTGGCCGCCGTCGCCCTGCTCCTCGGGCTGCTGACCCGCAGCACCGTCGCCTGGCCGCTCGTCGCGCTGGTGGCCGGGCCTCCGGTGCCGCTGCTCCTCCTGCCGGGGCCGGCGGCGGCCGGGGCCGCCGGGGTCGCGGTGTGCCTCGGCCTGGCCCTCGCCGGCTTCCTGGCCGGCCCGTGGCTGCGCCCGGTGCTGCGGCCGGCGGCGGCCGTCCTGGCCGCCCTCTGGGGGCTGGCCGGCACGGTCGGCGGCCTGGCCGTGGCCTGGCTCGACGGCCCGGCCGGCAGCTGGACGGCGACCGCGCTGCTCGCCGCGGTGGGCACGCTGCTGGCCGCCCGGCCGCGGCTGCTCCCGGCCTCCGCTCCTCGCCCGGTCGCCGCCTCGGCCGCCGGCGTCGCCGCGGCAGCGCTGCTGGGCTCCCTGCAGCAGACCGGTGCCGACGGGCCGACCGCCGCCGCGGCCCTCGGCGTCGCGCTGTTGACCGCCGCGGTGCTGCTGCGCTCGTGGGCGGTGCCGCCGGCCGCCGCGCTGGCCGCCGGCGCGGTGCTGACCGGCGGCGGGGCGCTGGTCCTCCTCGCCGACCTGCGGCTGGGCGCCCTCGCGCTGGTCGCGCTCGCGCTCGCCGTCCCGGCCGCCCTGGCCGCGGTGCTCGCCCCGGCGGTGCGGTCGCCGGCGGTGGCCGCGGCGCTGGTCGCCCCCGCGCTGGCGGTGCTGCTGGGCGCCGGCGGCGGGCACCTGCCGGCGGACGTCGCCGGGCTGCTGCTGGCCCTGGTGGCCGCCGCGGGCTGCGCCGTCGCCACGCTGCGGACCGGCCGCGCCGAGGAGGTCGCCGCCGTCGGCGCCGCGGCCGCCGCCGGGATCGCCGGGCCGCTGGTGCCCGCGACGGTCGGGCACTGGGGCACGGTCGCCGTCACCCTGGCGGTCGCCGGGGCCGCCGCCGGTGCCTACGGGCTGGCGGCCGCGCGTCGGGCCGCCGTCGTGGTCTCCGTGGCCGCGCTCGTGCTGGCCGCGGAGGTGGCGGCCGCCGGCGCCGGCATCCCGACGCTGGAGGCCTACACGCTGCCCGCGGCCGCCGGGCTGCTCCTGGTGGCGCTCCCCCGTCTGCGCTCGGGCGCCCGGTCGTGGGCGGCCGAGGGTGCGGCGCTCGCGGTGGCCCTGGTGCCCTCGGCCGTGGCCACCGTCGCCGAACCGACCGCGCTGCGGCTGGTGCTGGTGGTCGCCGCGGCCGGCGCCGCCACCGTCGGTGGTGCGCTGCTGCACCGGCAGGCGCCGTTCCTGCTGGGTGCCGGCGCGCTGGTCTGGGTGGTGCTCGGCCGGCTGGGGCCCTACGCGCCGCTGGTGCCCCGCTGGGTCACTCTCGCCACCGTCGGCCTGGTGCTGCTCGTGGTCGGCGCGACCTACGAGCGGCGGCGCCAGCAGGCACGGGAGGCGGTCGCCTGGGTGGCCCAGATGCGCTGAGCGCGCCCGGTCGCCGGGCTGCCCCGCCTGGCACGCGGCTCTAGCGTGGACCGGTCGGCCGCGACGCGAGGAGGTGGCAGTGACCGCTCCGCCACCCCTGCCCTACCGCGCCCGCCCGACGCAGGTGCTGCTCACCGTCGGGGCGGTGCTGGTCGTCTGCGCCGGTGCGGCGACCGCCGCCCGCACCGGCGGCCCGGTCGCCCGCGGGTCGGTGCTGCTGCTCGCGGTCGCGGCGGGCGGCCTGTCCGCCTGGAGCTCCCGGGTGCGGCTGCGCAGCACCCGGGAGGCGCTCGCCGCGGCGGCGGTCGCGCTCACCCTGGTGGCGACGGCCGAGGAGCCCGCCCTGTCGGGCAGCCCCGCCACGCCGGTCCTCCTCGCGGCCGCCCTCGCCGGCATCGCCCGTCTCCAGCCCGGGCCGCTGGCGTGGCCGCTGGGCGCCTGGGCCGCGTTCCAGCTCGCCGCCCTGCGGCTGCTGGAGGGGGTCGCCGACGGGCCGGTGCGCACCGCCGCCCTGCTGACCGTCGCGCTGACCGGCCTCGTCGTCACCCTCGCCGCCCGGCGGCCGCTCGCCCGCATCGTGCTGGTCACCACCGCCCCGTGGTGGCTCGCCGGTGTGCTGGGCGGCGCCACGACCGCCTGGAGCGACGGCGGACCGGCGGGGTGGGCCTCCGCGGCGCTGACGGTCGCGGCCGCCGCGGGCCTGCTGGTGGTGCGGCTGGAGCCCGCCGTCGAGGGGCTGACCGGCCCGCCGGCCGCCGTTCCCGTGCTGTCGGGGGCGGTGGCCGGGACGGCGGTCGCCGGCGCGCTGTCGGCCGGCACCGGCACCGTGGTGGTCGCCGGCTACCTGGGGGTGCTGCTCGCCGCCGTCGCCGCGGCCACGCTGGAGGGCTGGCGCCGCGGCCTGCTCCTGCCCGCGGCCGTCACCGCCGGCGCCACCCTGGTCACCGTCTCGGTGGTGCAGCTGGTCGGGTCCGGCTCGTGGCGCGGGCTCGTGCTGCTGCTGGTGCTCACCGCGGTGCCCAGCGCCTGGGTCGCGGTGCGGCGGGCCGACGAGCGGCCGGTGGCGGTGCCCACCGCGGTCGGCTGCCTGGCGGCCGCGGCGCTGGTGGCCGTGCCCGGCGACCTGACCGGGCCGGCCGGGGCCGCCGCCGCGCTCACCGGCCTGTACGGCGCGACCCTGGTCGCCGGGGGCGCCCTCGCGGCGGAGACCCGGCGACCCACCACCGGCGCCGGGGTGGTCTGCGCGGTCGCGGCCGTCGGGCTGGTGCTCGCCGACGGCGACCGCCGGCTGATGGCCGCCCACCTGGCCGTGCAGGGCGCGCTCGCCGTCGGGGTGGCCTGGACCGCCCGCAGCGGGGCCGAGGCCGCCGCCGCCCGCGGCGCGGGGTCGGTCGAGCTGGTGCTCGCGGCGTGGACCACCGCCGCGCTGGCCGGCGCGCGGTTCGCGGAGATCGAGGCGTACACGCTGACCGCCGCCGCGGGGCTGCTGCTGGCGGCCGGGCCGCGGCTGCGCACCGGACCGTCGGGGCCGGCCTGGGGGCCGGGACTGCTCGTGGCCGCGGTGCCGTCGACGGTGCTGGCCGTGACCGCGCCCGGAGCGCTGCGGCCGGTGCTGGTGCTGGTCGCCGCGGCGCTGGCGATGGCCGGCGGCGCGCGGTGGTCGCTGCGGGCACCGCTGGTCATCGGGGCGGTCACGGCGGTGGCCCTGGGGCTCGGCCTGGCCGCGGTCGCGCTGCCGCTGCCGGTCACCGGCGCCCTCGCCGTGGGGGTCGCGCTGCTGGCCCTCGGCGCGCGCCGGGAGCTGCGGCCGGCCGGCGGGTCCGGTGCCCGGCTGGCCGACCTGCGCTGAGCGGGCTCAGGGCCCGAACAGCACCTCCGCCCCCACCGGCCGGTAGCCGGCGGCGAGGAAGGCGCGCAGCGAGGCGGTGTTGGCCGGCGCGACCTGCGCCCACAGGGGTGCGCCGTCGGGCACGAACCCCGGCGCCGCGGCGGCCAGCGCCGTGCCGAGGCCGCGCCCGCGGGCGGCCGGGTCGACCTCCAGGCTCACCTCCCACCGACCGGCGACCCCGCGGCCGACGATCAGCACGCCGGCGTCGTCGGGGGTGGCCCACACCCGCACGTCGCTGCGGTGCAGGTGCGCGCGGGCCACCCGCGGGTGGTCGCCGGCCTCGGCGGGGCGCAGGTCCAGCCCGGCGCCCGCGGGTGACGGCAGCGCCACCAGCACGGCGTCGACCACACCGGGCTCGTAGCCCACGCGGTCGCCCAGCGCGGCCAGGAAGCGGGCGCCCAGAGGCGCGGCCAGCGGGTCGTGCGCGACGGCGGCGGCCACCCACGCGGGGTCGACGTCGGCGGCGACCACGTGCCACGCGGTGCCACCGACGACGACTGCCCGCGCCCCGGGAGGCGCGGGCAGGACGGTCACGCTGGCGTCCGCCGGCGGCTGGTGACCGTCGGCGATCCAGGCCAGCAGCCCCGCGAGGCCCCCTTCCAGGGCCCCGACCTGAGCGTGCGAAGGGCGGGGAGGAAGGGGGTCCTTCCTCACACGCGGAAGCCGAGGGCGCGCAGCTGCTCGCGGCCGTCGTCGGTGATCTTGTCCGGACCCCACGGCGGCATCCAAACCCAGTTGATCCGCAGGTCGTCGACCAGCCCGGGGCCGGGGCCGCCGACCAGCGCGGCGCGCGCCTGGTCCTCGATGACGTCGGTCAGCGGGCAGGCCGCCGAGGTGAGCGTCATGTCGATGACCGCGACGCTGTTCTCGCCGGAGTCGTCGACGTCGATGCCGTAGACCAGGCCCAGGTCGACGACGTTGACCCCCAGCTCGGGGTCGACGACGTCGCGCATGGCCTCCTCGACGTCCTCGAGCAGCGCGGTCTTGTACGCCGGCAGCGCGGCCGGCGCCTCGCCGGAGCCGGTGTCGACGGCGGTGTCGGGCGTGGTGTTCTCGGTGATCTCGCTCATGCCTGCTGGCCTCCAGCCGGGGCGGTGTCGGACACGGACAGGGCTCGGGCGCTGGCGTCCTTGAGCGCCATCCAGCTCATGAGGGCGCACTTGATCCGGGCCGGGTACTTCGAGACGCCGGCGAACGCGACGGCGTCCTCCAGCTCGTCCTCGAGCTCCTCGGCGACGGAGGCGTCGCCCTTGCTCTGCATCAGCGTCATGAACCGGTCGCCGGTGTGCAGCGCCTCGGGCACGGTGCGGCCGACGACGAGGTCGTACATCGCCGACACCGACGCCTGGCTGATCGAGCAGCCCATCCCCTCGTAGGAGACGTCGGCGATCGTCTCGCCGTCCAGGTGCACGCGGAGGGTGACCTCGTCGCCGCAGGTCGGGTTCACGTGGTGGACCTCGGCCTCGAACGGTTCCCGCAGGCCGCGGCCGTGGGGGTTCCGGTAGTGGTCCAGGATGATGTCCTGGTACATCGACTCCAGCTGCATCTCAGCCCGCCCTGTTCTCCGATGGCACGGAGGGTGCAACGCCGAAGAAGCGCTGGGCTTCCCGGATTCCGTCGGCGAGCGCGTCGACGTCGTCGTACCCGGTGTGCACGTAGAACGTCGCGCGGGTGGTGGCCGGGACGCCGTAGCGGCGCACGACCGGCCAGGCGCAGTGGTGGCCGACGCGGACGGCGATGCCGAGGTCGTCGAGCACCTGGCCGACGTCGTGCGGGTGGATGCCCTCGACGGTGAAGGAGATCGCCCCGCCGCGGGCCACGGTGTCGGGCGGGCCGACCACGGTGACGCCGGGGATCTGCGCCAGCTGCTCGAGGGCGTAGGCGGTGAGCGCCTCCTCGTGCGCCTGCACCTTGTCCATGCCCAGGCGCTGCAGGTACTCGACGGCCGCGCCGAGGCCGATGGCCTGGGCGGTCATCGGGACGCCGGCCTCGAAGCGCTGCGGCGGCGGCATGAAGGTGCTGCCCTCCATGCGCACGACCTCGATCATCGACCCGCCGGTGAGGAACGGCGGCAGCGCGTCGAGGACGTCGTAGCGGCCCCAGAGGACGCCGATCCCGGTGGGGCCGAGCATCTTGTGCCCGGAGAACACCAGGAAGTCCGCGCCCAGCTCGGTCACGTCGACCGGCTGGTGCGGCACCGACTGCGCGCCGTCGACCAGCACCAGCGCACCGACCTCGCGGGCCCGGGCGACGATGTCGGCCAGCGGGTTGATCGTGCCCAGGATGTTGGACTGCTGGGTGACCGCGACGAGCTTGGTGCGCTCGGTGACCACGGTGGCCAGGTCGGCCAGGTCGAGCCGGCCGTCGTCGGTGAGGCCCAGCCAGCGCAGGGTCGCCCCGGTGCGCTCGCACAGCTGCTGCCAGGGCACCAGGTTGGCGTGGTGCTCCATCTCGGTCACGACGATCTCGTCGCCCTGGCCGACGGCGTACCGGCGGAAGGCCGGCTCCTTGGCGGTGGCCGCGTTCGACAGCGCGTAGGCGACCAGGTTGATCGCCTCGGTCGAGTTGCGGGTGAAGACGACCTCGTCGGTGCGCGCACCGATGAAGCCGGCGATGGTGGCGCGGGCCTGCTCGTAGGCGCCGGTGGCCTCCTCGGCCAGCTGGTGCGCGCCGCGGTGCGGAGCGGCGTTCACCGTCTCGTAGAACCAGCGCTCGGCGTCCAGGACGCTGCGCGGCTTCTGCGAGGTGGCGCCGGAGTCGAGGTAGACCAGCCGCTTCCCGTCGCGGACGGTGCGCGACAGGATCGGGAAGTCCGCGCGGATCGCCTCGACGTCCAACGGCAGGGGCGTGCGCGCCCCGGCACCGGGACGCGAGACGGTCTGGGTCATGACTCGGCACCCTCCGCGGTGCCCTTGACGTAGCTGGCGTAGCCCTCGTTCTCGAGCTTCTCGGCGAGCTCGGGGCCGCCCTCCTCGACGACCCGGCCGGCGACGAAGACGTGCACGAAGTCGGGCTTGATGTAGCGCAGGATCCGCGTGTAGTGGGTGATCAGCAGGACGCCGACCTGGCCCTCCTCGCGGGTGCGGTTGACGCCCTCGGAGACGATCCGCAGCGCGTCGACGTCGAGGCCGGAGTCGGTCTCGTCGAGGATCGCGATGCGCGGCTTGAGCAGCCGCATCTGCAGGATCTCGTGGCGCTTCTTCTCACCGCCGGAGAAGCCCTCGTTGACGTTGCGCTCGGCGAACGCCGGGTCCATCTCCAGCGCGGCCATCTCGCTGCGGACGTCCTTGACCCAGGTGCGCAGCTTGGGGGCCTCGCCCTTGACGGCGGTGGCGGCGGTGCGCAGGAAGTTGCTCACCGAGACGCCGGGCACCTCGACCGGGTACTGCATGGCGAGGAACAGCCCGGCGCGGGCCCGCTCGTCGACGCTCATCGCGAGGACGTCCTCGCCGTCGAGGGTCACCGTGCCGCCGGTGATCGTGTACTTGGGGTGCCCGGCGATCGAGTAGGCCAGGGTGGACTTGCCCGACCCGTTGGGGCCCATGATCGCGTGGGTCTCGCCCGCGCGGACGGTGAGGTCGACGCCGCGGAGGATCTCCTTGGCCTCGTCGCCCTCGCCGACGCTGACGTGCAGGTCGCGGATCTCCAGCACCGAGCCAGCGCCGGCGGCCCCGCCGCCGGGGGTGGTCTGCGTGTCGACGGACACTCTCGCTCCTCAGTTTCCGGCCGCGGCGCGGAGGGTCGCGGCGACGTCGACCAGGACGTCGTCGCCCTCCACCCGGACCGGGTAGACGGACACCGGCTCGGTGGCCGGCAGGTTGGTGGGCTCGCCGGTGCGCAGGTCGAAGCAGGACCCGTGCAGCCAGCACTCGATGGTGGGGACGCCGTCGGTCACCTCGACGTCGCCCTCGGAGAGGGCGACCTCGGCGTGCGAGCAGAGGTCCTCGAGGGCGTACAGCTCTCCCCCGCTGCGGACGACGGCGACGTCGACGTCCCGCAGCTCGACGCGCAGCGCGCCGGCCTCCGGGACGTCGGCGACGGCGCACACCCGCTGGAAGCTCATGCCGGCTGCTCCACCGGCTGCTCGTCGAGCGCGGGCAGGGCACCCAGACGCGCCTCGATGGAGGCCATCAGGCGGTCCTGCAGGTCGGGCAGCCCGATGTGCTGGACGACGTCGGCGAAGAAGCCGCGCACCACCAGGCGGCGGGCGGTCTCGGCGTCGATGCCGCGCGAGCACAGGTAGAACAGCTGCTCGTCGTCGAACCGGCCGGTGGCGCTGGCGTGGCCGGCCCCGACGATCTCGCCGGTCTCGATCTCCAGGTTGGGCACCGAGTCGGCGCGGGCGCCGTCGGTGAGCACCAGGTTGCGGTTGAGCTCGTAGGTGTCGGTGCCGATCGCCTGCGGGCGGATGCGGACGTCGCCGACCCACACCGTGTGCGCCTCCTCGCCCTGCAGCGCGCCCTTGTAGAGGACGTTGCTGCGGCAGTGCGGCACCGCGTGGTCGACCCAGAGCCGGTGCTCCTGGTGCTGGGTCTCGTCGGCGAAGTAGACGCCGTAGAGCTCGGCGGTGCCGCCGGGACCGGCGTACCGCACGTTGCTGACCAGGCGCACCAGGTCGCCGCCCAGGGTGACCACGACCTGCTTCACGGTGGCGTCGCGGCCCACGACGGTGTCGTACTGGCCGCCGTGCAGCGCGCCCGGCGCCCAGTCCTGCACCGAGACGACGGTGACCTGCGCGCTGTCGCCGGCGCGCACGGTGACCCCGCCGGAGTAGCGGGCCAGGCCGGAGTGGTCGAGCACGACGGTGGCGCGGGCGAACGGGCCGACCTCGACGACCAGCTGGCCCCAGACGACGTCCTCGCCGCCGGTGCCGCGCAGGGCGAGCACGACCGGCCGGTCGAGGTCGGCCTCGGCCGGCACCCGGACGACGGTCGCGCCGCCGGCGTGCCGCCGGGTCAGCGCGGCCAGCCGGTCGACCGGCTCGGGCAGGCCCTCGAGCAGCGGGTCGCCGGCCGCGACGGTGGTGAGCTCGACGCCGTCGGGGAGGTCGGTCTCCCACCGCGGGCGCGCACCGGTGTCGGTGCCGCGCAGCAGCGGGCGGACCCGGCGCATCGGGGTGAAGCGCCAGTCCTCCTCGCGGCCGCTCGGCTCGCCGAACGCGTCGGGGTCGGGAGAGGTGAACCGCTCGGCCGGGGAGCCGGTGGGCACCGGGCCGCCGTGCGAGTGGGCGCCGGGCGCGGCGTCGCCGGCCGTCCCGGTGCCCGGGGCCGGGGTGGTCGGCGGGCCGGCCTGCGCACCCACGCCGGGGGCGAAGAGCTCGCCGGCGAGGGTGGCGGGCGCGACCGCGACGTCCTCGGTGGTGGTGCTGTTCTCAGCGCTGGCCGACATCAGCCGACGGCACCTTCCATCTGCAGCTCGATCAGGCGGTTGAGCTCGAGGGCGTACTCCATGGGCAGCTCGCGGGCGATCGGCTCGACGAAGCCGCGCACCACCATCGCCATGGCCTCGTCCTCGGTCATGCCGCGGCTCATGAGGTAGAAGAGCTGGTCCTCGCTGACGCGGGAGACGGTCGCCTCGTGCCCCATGGCGACGTCGTCCTCGCGGACGTCGACGTAGGGGTAGGTGTCCGACCGGCTGATCGCGTCGACCAGCAGCGCGTCGCACTTCACCGTCGACTTCGAGCCGTGCGCGCCCTCGTCGATCTGCACCAGCCCGCGGTAGGAGGTGCGGCCACCGCCGCGCGCGACCGACTTGCTGACGATCGTCGAGGAGGTGTTCGGCGCGGCGTGCACCATCTTGGCGCCGGCGTCCTGGTGCTGGCCCTCGCCGGCGAAGGCGATGGAAAGCACCTCGCCCTTGGCGTGCTCGCCGGTCATCCAGACCGCCGGGTACTTCATGGTGACCTTGGAGCCGAGGTTGCCGTCGATCCACTCCATGGTCGCGCCCTCGTGGGCGACCGCCCGCTTGGTGACCAGGTTGTAGACGTTGTTCGACCAGTTCTGGATGGTCGTGTACCGGCAGCGCGCGTTCTTCTTGACGATGATCTCGACGACCGCGGAGTGCAGCGAGTCGCTCTTGTAGATCGGCGCGGTGCAGCCCTCGACGTAGTGCACGTAGGCGCCCTCGTCGACGATGATCAGCGTCCGCTCGAACTGGCCCATGTTCTCGGTGTTGATCCGGAAGTAGGCCTGCAGCGGGATCTCCACGTGGACGCCCTTGGGCACGTAGATGAACGACCCGCCGGACCACGTCGCGGTGTTCAGCGCGGCGAACTTGTTGTCGCCGGCCGGGATCACCGAGCCGAAGTACTCGCGGAAGAGGTCCTCGTGCTCCTTGAGCGCGGTGTCGGTGTCGAGGAAGAGGACGCCCTGCTCCTCGAGGTCCTCGCGGATCTTGTGGTAGACGACCTCGGACTCGTACTGGGCCGCGACACCGGCGATGAGCCGCTGCTTCTCCGCCTCGGGGATGCCCAGCTTGTCGTAGGTGTTCTTGATGTCCTCGGGCAGCTCGTCCCACGAGGTCGCCTGGGCCTCGGTCGAGCGCACGAAGTACTTGATGTTCTGGAAGTCGATGCCGGAGAGGTCCGAGCCCCAGTCGGGCATGGGCTTCCGGTCGAAGATCTTGAGGGCCTTGAGCCGCCGCTCGAGCATCCACTCGGGCTCGTTCTTGCGGCGCGAGATGTCCCGGACGACGTCCTCGTCGATCCCGCGGCGGGCGGAGGCCCCGGCCACGTCGGCGTCAGCCCAGCCGTACTGGTACCGGCCGAGCTGCTCGATCTGCTCGTCCTGCGTCAGCGGCGTGCTGCTCACCGGCTGCTGGGTGCTGGTCATGCGGGCGTCCTCTCCCGGTCGCTCGAGGGGGTGCTGGTGGACGGTGCGGTGCGCGGGTGCCGCGCTGCTCGCTCACCCGGTACAGGGCGCGCGGGGGTCGATCTGTTCCCCGCGCGCGTGTGAGGCAGGTCGGTGGAGCGGGTCGGTCCCGGGATGTGCGTGGTGCACACCCCGTCGCCGTGGGCGATGGTCGCCAGCCGCTGGACGTGGGTGCCGACCAGGCGGCCGATGACCGCCGTCTCGGCCTCGCAGAGCTGCGGGAACTCCGCGGCCACGTGCGCGACCGGGCAGTGGTGCTGGCACAGCTGCCCGCCGCTGGCGATCACCGAGGCCGCCGCAGCGTAGCCCTCGGCGGTCAGCGCCCCGGCCAGGGCCTGCGCCCGGTGGATGGCGCGGTCCTGGGCGGCCGGCGGCGCGGCCGAGGCGGCCTCGTCGACGGCGGCGGAGCAGCGCTGCTCGAGGCCGGCGAGCTGGGCCTCGGCGACGGCGCGGACGGCGTCGGGGCCCTGCGAGGCGGCGATGTGCCGCAGCGCGGTCAGGGCCAGGTCGTCGTAGGCGTGCGGGAACGTCGAGCGGCCGGCGTCGGTCAGGTGGAACCGCCGGGCCGGGCGGCCGCGGCCCCGCTGGGCGCCGGTGGCCTGCCGCTCCTCGACCCGGCCGGTGGCGACCAGCGCGTCGAGGTGCCGCCGGACGGCGGACGGCGAGACGCCGAGCCGGCCGGCCAGCTCGGCCGCGGTCTGGGGGCCGTGCTCCAGCAGCAGCGCGGTGACGCGCTGCCGGGTGCGCCCGTCGTCGGCGGTCGCCGACGGCCGGGCGGGGTGCACCAGCTCGCTTTCCACAACACGATTGTGACCTATTTCCGGCAGGCTGCAACCACCGGGTCCCGGGGAGCGGCCGGCCGTGACCGGACCCACACCCCGGGACCCCGACCGCTCAGGCCTGCCCGGCCTCCGCCGCCGCCCGGTCGCCGGCCGGCTCGAAGGACAGGGCGCCGTCCGCGACGGTCACCCGCACCCGCTGCCCCTTGCGGATCCGGCCGTCCAGCAGCAGCCGGGACATCGGGTTGTCGACCTCGCGCTGGATCACCCGGCGCAGCGGCCGGGCGCCGAACTCCGGCTGGTGCCCCCGCTCGGCCAGCCAGTCGACCGCGGCGTCGTCGAACTCCAGCTCGACGTCCTGGGCGGCCATCCGCCGGCGGGTCTCCCCCAGCAGCAGGTCGGTGATCCGGCGCAGCTGCTCGGGTTCGAGGGCCTGGAAGACGACGATCTCGTCGATCCGGTTGAGGAACTCGGGGCGGAAGGACTCGCGCAGCCGCCGCATCACCTGGTCGCGCAGCGCGTCGCCGGCCGAGCCCGCCCCGAAGCCCAGCGGCTGGCGGCGGCCCACGACCAGCTCGGACCCCAGGTTGCTGGTCATGATCACCACGGTGTTCTTGAAGTCGACCGTGCGGCCCTGCGAGTCGGTCAGCCGCCCGTCGTCCAGCACCTGCAGCAGGGTGTTGAAGACGTCGGGGTGGGCCTTCTCGATCTCGTCGAGCAGGACCACGGAGTAGGGCCGCCGGCGGACCGCCTCGGTCAGCTGCCCGGCGTCCTCGTAGCCGACGTAGCCGGGCGGCGAGCCCACCAGCCGGCTGACGGTGTGCCGTTCCTGGAACTCGCTCATGTCCAGCCGGATCATCCGGTCCTCGTCGCCGAACAGCGCCTCGGCCAGCGCCCTGGCCAGCTCGGTCTTCCCGACGCCGGTGGGGCCCAGGAACAGGAAGCTGCCGATCGGCCGGTCGGGGTCGGCCAGGCCCACCCGGGAGCGGCGCACCGCCTCGGCGACGACGGCGACCGCCTCGTCCTGGCCGATCACCCGCCGGTGCAGGTGCTCCTCCAGGCCGAGCAGCCGCTGCATCTCCTCCTGGGTGAGCTGGCTGACCGGGATGCCGGTGGAGCGGGACACGACCTCGGCGATGTCGGCGACCTCGACGCAGGGCACGCCGGCGTCCCCGCCGCCGCGCGCCTGCTCCAGCCGCTGCGTCGCCTCGGCGAGGGCGTCGCGCAGCTCGACGGCCCGCTCGTACTGCTCGGCGGCGACCGCCTGGTCCTTCTCCCGCTGCAGCCGCGCGACCTCCTGCTCGAGCCCGCGCAGGTCCGTGGGCGGGGTCTTCACCCGGCGGCGCACCCGGGCGCCGGCCTGGTCGATCAGGTCGATCGCCTTGTCCGGCAGGTGCCGGTCGGGGACGTACCGGTCGGACAGCTCGACCGCGGCCACCAGCGCCTCGTCGGTGAAGCGCACCTGGTGGTGGGCCTCGTAGCGGTCGCGCAGGCCGCGGAGGATCTCCACGGCGTCCTCGACGCCGGGCTCGGGCACGAGGATCGGCTGGAACCGGCGCTCCAGGGCGGCGTCCTTCTCGATGTTGCGGCGGTACTCGTCGAGCGTCGTGGCCCCGATGATGTGCAGCTCCCCGCGGGCCAGCGCGGGCTTGAGCATGTTCCCCGCGCCGCCGGAGCCCTCGGACGCGCCGGCGCCGACGACGGTGTGCAGCTCGTCGATGAAGGCGATGACCTCGTCGCTGTGCTCGCGGATCTCGTCGATGATCTTCTTCAGCCGCTCCTCGAAGTCGCCGCGGTACCGGGTGCCAGCGACCAGGCCGGTCAGGTCGAGCTCGACGACGCGGCGGCCGCGGAGGGTCTCGGGCACCTCGTCGGCGGCGATCTGCGCGGCGATGCCCTCGACGATCGCGGTCTTGCCGACGCCGGCCTCCCCGATGAGCACCGGGTTGTTCTTGCGGCGGCGGGAGAGCACCTCGAGGGTCTGCTCGATCTCCTCCTCGCGGCCGACGACGGGGTCGAGCTTGCCGTCGCGGGCCATCTCGGTGAGGTCGCGGCCGAACTCGTCCAGCGTCGGGGTGGACGACGGCGGCCGGCCCGGGCTGCCCTGCCCGGCACCGGCGCCGCCGCCCCCGCCGCCCCCGGTCGCGGCCTGCTGCAGCGCCTCCGGCGTGACGCCGAGCGCGCGCAGCACCTGCCCACCGGGGGACTCGGGGTTGACCGCCATCGCGAACAGCAGGTGCTCCGGGCCGATGTAGGTCGAGCCCAGCGCCCGGGAGACCTGGTGGGCGTCGAGCAGCACCCGCTTGGCCGCGGGGGTGAGCACCGGCGGCTCCTCCCGGGGCTCGCCGCGCGGCGGCACGCCGTCCAGCTGCCGCCGCAGGGCGTCGGGATCGGCGCCGGCCCGGGACAGCAGGCTCCGCGTCGGTTCGTCGTCGGTCATGGCCCAGAGCAGGTGGTGGGTGTCGAGGTCGGGGCTGCCGGTCCCGGCGGCGTGGTGGGCCGCGGCCGACACGAGCCGGCGGCCGTGCTCGCTGAGCAGCTGGCCGATGTCGATGCGCCGGGGGCCGCGCTGGCCGCCCCCACCCAGGTAGCGCGCGAAGAACTCGTCGAAGGGGCTGCCGAAGCCGCCGGGGAATCCGCTGGTCATGCCACTCGATCCGTCGGAGGACGTGACCCACCGCTCACTGCTGGGCGGCGGGGAGGGTCGCCGACGGCCCTACCCCGCTCCCCCGACCACCTAGCATCGGACCGTGCCGGTCCTGCCCGCCTCGTTCTCCCCCGCCGTCATCTCCCGCCTGGCGCTGGCCAACGTCGTCGCCAACGGCGCGATCGTGGTCACCGGGGGCGTGGTCCGCCTCACCGGGTCGGGCCTGGGCTGCCCCACCTGGCCGCGGTGCACCGAGGACAGCTTCGTCACCACGCCGGAGATGGCCGGGCACGGCCTGATCGAGTTCGGCAACCGGCTGCTCACCTTCGTGCTGACCGTGGTGGCGGTCGCCGTCCTCGTGGCGGTGTGGCGCTCGGCCCGGCGGGACCTGCGGCCGCTGGCGGTGCTGACCTTCCTCGGCATCCCGCTCCAGGCGGCCATCGGCGGGGTCACCGTCCTCACCGGGCTGAACCCGTGGACCGTGGCCGTCCACTTCCTCGTGTCCACCGCCCTGGTCGCGCTGTCGACCGTGCTGTGGCTGCGCTCCCGCGAGCCCGGCGTGGGCCAGCTCCTGGTGCGCCGCCCGGTGGCGCTGCTGATCGGCGGGATCGCCGCGGTCAGCGCGCTGGTGCTGGTGCTCGGCACGATCGTGACCGGCAGCGGCCCGCACAGCGGCGACCTCGACGACTCCGGCGTCCCGACCGGTGACCGCATGGGCTTCGACCCCGAGACGGTCAGCCAGCTGCACGCCGACGCCGTCTTCCTGCTCGTCGGGCTGACCATCGCGCTGCTGGTCGCCCTGCACGCCATGGACACCGCCGGCCGGGTGCGCCGGGCGGCCCGCGACCTGCTGGTCGTGCAGCTGGCCCAGGGCGTCGTCGGCTTCGTGCAGTACTTCACGCACCTGCCGGTCGTGCTGGTGCTGCTGCACATGCTGGGCGCGGTGGTGCTGACCGCCTACACCGCGCGGCTGGTGTGGTCGGTGCGCGGACCGGCGTCGGAGCTGCCGCTGGACGACGCCGTCCGCCAGGTGCCCGCCACCCGCTGACCCGTCACCCGGCACCCGGGCAGTGCGCGGTCCGGGCCCGATCCGGCGCCGGAGCGGGCCCGGAGCGCACAGCGCCCGCGACGCCGGGGACGACTAGAGCAGGACGTCGATCGCGATGGCGACCGACAGCAGCGTCATGTGCGTGATCGACACCGTGAACAGCCGCATCGGGCGGTCGGGCTCGGCGCTCTGGATCCGGCGCAGCCACTGGTGGGACTCGATCACGTACCAGGCACCCAGCGCGCCGCCGCCGATCGCGAAGGCCCAGCCCAGCACGGGGGTGATCGACCCCATGAGCAGGGTCGCCCCCAGCGTGCCCCATGCCCACGCCACCGACTGGCGACCGACGCTCGCCGGGCCGGCGACCACCGACAGCATCGGGACGCCGACCCGCGCGTAGTCCTCGCGGTAGCGGCTGGCCA
This sequence comes from Blastococcus sp. SYSU D00820, assembly GCF_054050695.1. Taxonomy (NCBI): domain Bacteria; kingdom Bacillati; phylum Actinomycetota; class Actinomycetes; order Geodermatophilales; family Geodermatophilaceae; genus Blastococcus; species Blastococcus sp. SYSU D00820. Next base: position 9,245 of record NZ_JBJGZW010000027.1, on the reverse strand, counting down.
GGGCCCAGAAGTGGGGCATCTGCCAGCAGAAGACGATGGCGAAGAAGGCGACGGCGGGCCAGTCCAGCGAGCCGGTCACCGCGGCCCACCCGATGAGCACCGGCGCGGCCCCGGGCAGGCCACCGAAGACGGTGTTGTGCCTGGTCCGGCGCTTGAGCACCATCGTGTAGACGATGGAGTAGGCGAGGATCGCCACGGCCGTGAGCGCGGTGGCCAGCGGCGTCGTGGCCACCCACATCAGCGTGAGCGACGCGGCGGCCAGGACGACGCCGAACACCAGCGCGGCCCGCGGGGAGATCAGCCCGGAGGGGATCGGCCGGTCCCGCGTGCGGGACATCAGCCGGTCGATGTCGCGGTCGTACCAGCAGTTGACGACGTTGGCCGCGCCGGCCGCGAGGGTGCCGCCGACCATGGTGGCCACTACCAGGCCCCAGGAGGGCCAGCCGTCGGCGGCGAGCATCATCGCCGGCAGGGTGGTGACCAGCAGCAGCTCGACCAGCTTGGGCTTGGTCAGCGCGACGTAGCCCGCCACCACGCGGGAGAACCGGCGCGCGTCGACGGCGGGGCGTTCCGAGAGCGCCGTCACCGGGAGCCCTCCGCCGTCGCCGGGCCGGGCACCGGGCGGGCAGACAGCACGGGGGTCCCTTCGGCGGGGAGATGCAGAACGGACCAACTGTAGCCCGCGGGCCGCCGCGCACCGGGCGTGGATGACTAGGGTCTGGTCACGTTGATGCTGCGGGCGCAGCGGGTAGGGCCGACGTCGACGAGGACGGGCGCTGCACCGCCGCCGCTCCGCGCACCGTCGTCCGCCCGGGAGCGGCCCGCCGGCCGCCCGGACGGCCCACCAGGCCCGACCCGAGGGAGCACGCAAGCACATGGGAACGCAGAGCACCGCGCCCGAGGCCCCGGCTGAAGCTGCCACCGACAGCCCGACCGGGGACCCTCGCCAGCCGAACCCGACGCTGCCCGACGGCTTCGGCGAGCTCGACCGCCGGGCCATCGACACCGCGCGGGTGCTGGCGATGGACGCCGTCCAGAAGGTCGGCAACGGCCACCCCGGCACCGCGATGAGCATGGCCCCCACGGCCTACCTGCTCTTCCAGAAGTGGCTGCGGCACGACCCCACCGACCCGAACTGGACCGGCCGCGACCGCTTCGTGCTGTCCATGGGGCACTCGAGCCTGACCCTGTACGTGCAGCTGTACCTCTCCGGCTACGGGCTGGAAATCGAGGACCTCCAGGCGCTGCGCACGTGGGGGTCGCTGACCCCCGGCCACCCCGAGGTCAACCACACCCCCGGCGTCGAGACGACGACCGGCCCCCTGGGCCAGGGCGTCGGCAACGCCGTCGGCATGGCGATGGCCGCCCGCCGCGAGCGCGGCCTGTTCGACCCCGACGCCCCCGAGGGCGAGAGCCTGTTCGACCACACGATCTGGGCCTTCTGCTCCGACGGCGACCTCGAGGAGGGCGTCAGCGCGGAGGCCTCGTCGCTGGCCGGCACCCAGCGGCTGGGGAACCTGGTGCTCGTCTACGACGACAACAAGATCTCCATCGAGGACGACACGAACGTCGCCTTCACCGAGGACGTCGGCAAGCGCTACGAGGCCTACGGCTGGCACGTCCAGCACGTGGACGACGGCGAGGACCTCGCCGCCGTCGACGCCGCCTTCGCCGCGGCCAAGGCCGAGACCGGCCGCCCGTCGCTCATCGTCCTGCGCACCATCATCGGCTGGCCGGCGCCCACCAAGCAGAACACCGGCGCCGCGCACGGCTCCGCGCTCGGCGAGGACGAGGTGCGCGCCACCAAGGAGGTGCTCGGCTTCGACCCCGGGCAGAGCTTCGAGGTCGCGCCCGAGGTCATCGCGCACGCCCGCGAGGTGACCGAGCGCGGCCGGCAGGCGCACGCCGAGTGGGACGAGCGCTTCGCCGCCTGGCAGCAGGCCAACCCCTCCGGCGCCGCGCTGCTCGAGCGCATGTCCAGCCGCACGCTGCCCGACGGCTGGGCCGACGCGCTGCCGTCGTGGGACGCCGACCCCAAGGGCGTGGCCACCCGCAAGGCCTCCGGCGAGGTGCTCGCCGCCCTGTACCCGGTGCTGCCCGAGCTGTGGGGCGGCTCGGCCGACCTCGCGGAGAGCAACAACACCGCGGTCAAGGGCGAGCCGTCGTTCCTGCCCGCCGACCGCCAGACCAAGATGTGGAGCGGCGGCCCCTACGGGCGCACGCTGCACTTCGGCGTCCGCGAGCACGCCATGGGCGCGGTCATGAACGGCATCGCGCTGCACGGCGGCACCCGCGTCTACGGCGGCACCTTCCTCACCTTCTCCGACTACATGCGCGGCGCCGTCCGCCTGGCCGCGCTGATGCAGCTGCCGGTGATCTACGTGTGGACGCACGACTCCATCGGCCTCGGCGAGGACGGCCCGACCCACCAGCCGATCGAGCACTTCGCGGCGCTGCGGGCCATCCCGGGGCTGGACGTCGTCCGGCCGGCCGACGCCAACGAGGTCGCCGTCGCCTGGCGCACGGTGCTGGAGAACAACGACCGCCCGGCCGGCCTGCTGCTGTCCCGGCAGAACCTGCCAGTGTTCGACCGGTCGCAGTTCGCCTCGGCCGAGGGCACCGCACGGGGCGCGTACGTGCTGGCCGACGCCTCGAACGGCCGGCCGGAGGTGATCCTCCTCGGCACCGGCTCGGAGGTTCAGATCGCGGTGGCCGCGCGCGAGCGGCTGGAGGCCGACGGCGTCCCGACCCGCGTGGTGTCGGTGCCGTGCGTGGAGTGGTTCGCCGACCAGGACCAGGTTTACAAGGACGAGGTGCTCCCGCCCGCGGTCCGGGCGCGGGTCAGCGTCGAGGCCGGGGTGCCGATGGGCTGGCGCGAGTTCGTCGGCGACGCCGGCCGGATCGTCGGCCTCACCCACTACGGCGCCAGCGCCGCCTACTCCGTCCTCTACGAGAAGTTCGGGCTCACCGACGAGGCCGTCGTCGCCGCCGCCCGCGAGAGCATCGAGGCGGCCGCCGCCGGGCCCGGCGTCCCCGCCGGTCCCGTCGCGGCCACCGGCGGCCTCCCCCACCCCACCGGCGACAAGTAGACCGCGAACCCATCGAGGAAGGGCTGTCATGGCACAGAACGAGAAGCTGGCCGAGCTGTCGGCCGCGGGGGTCGCCGTCTGGCTCGACGACCTGTCCCGCGACCGGATCCGCAGCGGCAACCTGCAGTCGCTGGTCGACGAGCACTCCGTCGTCGGCGTCACCACCAACCCGACGATCTTCGCCGCGGCGATCAGCGGGTCGGAGTCCTACGACGACCAGCTGCACGCCCTGGCGGTGCGCGACGTCAGCGTCGAGGAGGCGCTGCGCACCATCACCGCGGCCGACGTCCGCGACGCCTGCGACCTGCTGGCCCCCATCGCGCAGCGGCAGCCCGGCGACGGCCGGGTCTCGCTGGAGGTGGCCCCCGGCCTGGCGCACGACACCGACGCCACCGCGGCCGAGGCCGCGCACCTGTGGTGGCTGGTCGACCGGCCCAACCTGTACATCAAGATCCCGGCGACCGAGGCCGGGCTGCCGGCCATCGCCACCTCGATCGGCCGCGGCATCAGCGTGAACGTCACCCTGATCTTCAGCCTCGAGCGCTACCGCAAGGTCATGGACGCCTACCTCGACGGCCTCGAGCAGCGCCTGGCCGACGACCCCGACGCCGACCTGTCGGGTATCGCGTCGGTGGCGTCGTTCTTCGTGTCCCGCGTGGACAGCGAGATCGACAAGCGGCTGGAGAAGGCCGGTGCCGACGCCTCGCTGAAGGGCAAGGCGGCGCTGGCCAACGCCCAGCTGGCCTACCAGGCCTACGAGGAGGTCTTCTCCTCCGACCGCTGGAAGGCGCTGGAGGCCAAGGGTGCCCGCCCGCAGCGGCCGCTGTGGGCCTCGACCGGGGTCAAGAACCCCGACTACCCCGACACCCTGTACGTCAGCGAGCTCATCGCCCCCGGCACCGTGAACACGATGCCGGAGAAGACGCTCATGGCCTACGCCGACCACGGCAGCCCTGGCACGCCGGTGCAGAAGACCTACGACGAGGCCGCCGCGGTGATGCGGTCGATCGCCGACGCCGGCGTCGACCTCGACGACGTCTTCCGCGTCCTCGAGGAGGAGGGCGTGCAGAAGTTCGTCGACTCGTGGGACGAGCTGACGACGTCGGTCGAGCAGGAGCTGAAGGACAAGAAGTGAGACCCCGGCCGGGTCGCGGCGGGCACGCCGCGACCCGGCCCGGGGTGCCCCCGCTGAGCCCTCCCGGCGAGGATCAGCCGCAGGACTCCCCCGCCGTCCGGTCCACCGCCGGGCCGATCGACGGCGTCCCCTCCGACCTCGAGGACGGACCATGATCGTCAACCCGCTGCGGGATCCGCGGGACCGGCGGCTGCCGCGGGTGCCGGACCCGTGCGCCCTGGTGGTGTTCGGCATCACCGGCGACCTGGCGCGCAAGAAGCTGCTGCCGGCCGTGTACGACCTGGCCAACCGCGGGTTGCTGCCGACCAACTTCGCGCTGCTGGGCTTCGCCCGCCGCGACTGGGGCGACCAGGACTTCGCCGAGCTGGCCCGCGACGCCGCCCGCAAGGCCGCCCGCACGCCGTGGCGCGAGGAGGTGTGGGAGCGGCTGGCCGGCAGCGTCCGGTTCGTCCAGGGGTCCTTCGACGACGACAACGCCTTCGACGAGCTGTCCGCCGCGCTGGGCGAGCTCGAGGGCAGCCACGGCATCGGCGGCAACGCCGCGTTCTACCTGTCGATCCCGCCGGCGATGTTCCCGGTGGTGCTCAAGCAGATGCAGCGCACCGGCATGGCCGAGACCACCCCCGACCGCTGGCGCCGCGTGGTGGTCGAGAAGCCGTTCGGCACCGACCTGGCCTCCAGCCGCGAGCTCAACGAGCTGGTCGACTCGGTGTTCGGCCCGGACGACGTCTTCCGGATCGACCACTACCTGGGCAAGGAGACGGTCCAGAACCTGCTGGCCCTGCGGTTCGCCAACACGCTGTTCGAGCCGATCTGGAACGGCCACCACGTCGACTCGGTGCAGATCACCATGGCCGAGGACGTCGGCATCGGCGGCCGGGCCGGGTTCTACGAGAAGACCGGCGCGGCGCGGGACGTGCTGCAGAACCACCTGCTGCAGCTGCTGGCGCTGACCGCCATGGAGGAGCCGGTCGAGTTCTCCGCCGAGGAGATCCGCACCGAGAAGCTCAAGGTGCTGCGGGCGGTCTCGCTGCCCGAGGACATGCACACCGCCGCCGTCCGCGGTCAGTACGAGCAGGGCTGGCTGGCCGGCCAGCGGGCCATCGGCTACCGCCAGGAGGAGGGCGTGGCCGACGACTCCACCACCGAGACCTACGCCGCGGTCCGCCTCGGCGTGGAGACCCGCCGCTGGGCCGGGGTGCCGTTCTACCTGCGGACGGGCAAGCGGCTGCCCCGCCGGGTCACCGAGATCGCGCTGGTCTTCAAGCGCGCGCCGCACCTGCCCTTCGCCGACACCGACACCGAGGAGCTGGGCAACAACCAGCTCGTCGTCCGGGTGCAGCCCGACGAGGGGGTCACCCTCAAGTTCGGGTCGAAGGTGCCGGGCAGCGTCATGGAGGTCCGGGACGTCTCCATGGACTTCCTCTACGGCGAGCAGTTCACCGAGACCAGCCCCGAGGCCTACGAGCGGCTGCTGCTCGACGTCCTCCTGGGCGACGCCACGCTCTTCCCCCGCAACGCCGAGGTCGAGGCGTCCTGGGCGGTCATCGACCCGCTCGAGGAGTTCTGGGCGGGCAGCAGCCCGCACCCGTACCGCGCCGGCGAGTGGGGGCCGCGGGCGGCCGACGAGATGCTCGCCGCCGAGGGCCGCCGGTGGCGCCGGCCATGAGCGGCACCGCCCGGCCCACCGACCGAGACGAGGAGACCCCGTGACCACCCTCTGGGACACCACCGGTTCGGCCGTGGTCAAGGAGCTGGCCGCCCAGCGGCGCACCGGCGGGGCGGTCCTCTCCGGCGTCGCCCTGACGCTGGTCGTGGTCGCCGACGAGGCCCGCGTGGCCGAGGCCGAGGAGGCCGCCACCGCCGCCGCCGAGCAGCACCCCTGCCGCATCCTCGTGGTGGTGCGCCGGCAGATCGACGCGCCGCTGCCCCGGCTCGACGCCGAGGTGCTCATCGGCGGCCGGCTGGGCCCCGGCGAGGCCGTCGTCATGCGCATGTACGGCCGGCTGGCGCTGCACGCCGAGTCGGTGGTCCTGCCGCTGCTGGCCGCCGACGCCCCGGTGGTCACGTGGTGGCACGCGGCACCGCCGGAGCGGATGTCCACCGACGCGCTCGCGGTCTTCGCCGACCGCCGGATCACCGACAGCTCGATCGCCGAGGACCACCTGGCCGCGCTGCGCACCCGCGCGGCCGACTACGCCCCCGGTGACACCGACCTCTCCTGGACCCGCATCACCGCGTGGCGCTCCACCCTCACCTCGACGCTCGACGCGGTCTCCGGCCGCCGCGGTGACTCGGTGCGGGTGCAGGGCGGCCGGGTCGAGGGGGACGCGGGGAACGCGTCGGCGCAGCTGCTGGCGGGCTGGCTGTCGTCGCGCTGCGGCTGTGCCGTCGAGGTGGCCCCGGCCGGCCGGCGCCCCGGCCCCAGCGGGGTCGACGCCGTCGTCCTGCAGCTGGACCAGGACGAGGAGGTGCGCATCGCCGCCGACCGGCGCGGCGGTGCCGTCGTCACCCAGCCCTACCGGCCCGACGCCACGGTGGCGCTGCCCGACCGGCCGCTGGGCGACCTGTTGGGCGAGGAGCTGCGCCGGCTGGACCCCGACGAGCCCTACGCCGAGGCGCTGGAGGCGGCCACCGGGATGACCGGCCTGGCCGACCGGTCGCCGGTCCGCGAGCACGTGTGGTTCGACCCGGCCCGGGGTCGAGGGGGCGACGGCGCCTCGGCGCCGACCGTGCCCGGTGACTCCGAGAACGCCGACGAGGTCGCCCAGAACGGGGAGCACGACGCGCAGGAGCCGGTCGCGTGAGCCTCTCCCCCGGCGACCGCATCGCCGCCTCGCTCGCCGACGGCGACCGCCCGGTGCCCGACGTGGTGGTCGAGCCCGACGCCGACCGGCTGGCCCGCGCGGTCGCCTCGGCCCTGGTCGCCCGGCTGGCGGCCGCCCAGGCGGTGCACGGGACGGCGTCGGTGGTGGTCACCGGCGGCGGCATCGGCACCGCGGTCCTCGAGCGGGTCGCCGCCCTGGCCGCCGAGCCCGAGCGCGAGCGGGTCGACTGGACGGCCGTCGACGTCTGGTGGGGCGACGAGCGCTTCGTGCCCGCCGGCGACCCCGAGCGCAACGAGGGCGGCGCGCGGCAGGCGCTGCTGGACCCGGTCGGGGTTCCTCCGGAGCGGGTGCACGCCATGCCGGCCTCCGACGCCGGGTTCGCCACCCCCGAGGACGCCGCCGCCTGGTACACCGAGCAGCTCGCCGCCGCCGCGACCGACGGCCCGCTCCCCCGCTTCGACGTCCTGCTGCTGGGCATGGGCCCCGAGGGGCACGTCGCGTCGATCTTCCCCGACTCGCCGGCCGCCCGGGACGAGCGCCCGGTGGTCGCCGTCCACGACTGCCCGAAGCCGCCGCCCACCCGGGTGAGCCTGGGCTTCACGGCGATCAACTCCGCCGAGGAGATCTGGCTGCTGGTGTCGGGCGAGGGCAAGGCCGAGGCGGTCGCCGCCGCGCTGTCCGGCGGGCTCTCCGGTGTCCAGTCGCCGGCCGCCGGCGTGCACGGCCGGCGGGCCACCCGCTGGCTGCTGGACGAGGCGGCCGCCTCGCAGCTGCCGCGCTCGGCCGGCTGACCCCGGCCTGAGCTGGGATCCCACCGGATCCCAAGCGCCCGTCAAGTCGGCCCGGACACGCTCCGGGCATGACGACGACAGGCACGACCACGGCCGGGCCCGCCCTCGCGCGGGACGTGCTGACCGACGTCCGCCCCGGCGACCGCTGGGTGGTGGCCGTCGCCCATCCCGACGACGAGTCCTTCGGCTGCGGGTCGATCATCGCCCGGGCCGCGTCGCTCGGCGCGGCGGTGACCGTCGTCTGCGCCACCCGCGGCGAGGCCGGCGAGGCGGTGCCCGGCACCCCCGCGGGCGACCTCGGGCGGGTGCGCGAGGCCGAGCTGCACCGGGCCGCCGAGGCGCTGGGCGCGGCCCGCGTCGAGCTGCTGGGGTACCGCGACTCCGGCTTCGACGGGCCGCTGGCCGACGGTGCGCTGTGCGCCGCCCCGGTGGACGACGTGGCCGGCGCGCTGGCCGCCGTGATCACGGGGACCGCGCCGCAGGTGGTCGTCGTCCTCGACGGCAGCGACGGCCACCGCGACCACCTGCACGTGCGCGCGGCCGTCCGCCGGGCGCTGACCGGGCTGCCCGGCCTACCGCGGCTGTACGAGCACTGCCTCCCCAACTCGCTGATGCGCCGGTGGCTGGACGAGATGCGCCGGCTGCGGCCGGACACCGCCTACCTCGGCCTCGACCCCGCCGCCCTCGGCCGCCTGGACGCGGAGGTGACCGACGTCCTCGACGTCTCCGCGGTGCTGGACCGCCGGGAGGCCGCGATCGCCGCGCACCGCAGCCAGGCCTCGCCGTTCGACGGGCTCAGCCCCGAGCTGCGCCGGGCCTTCCTCGCCACCGACTCCCTCGCCCGCGTCGACCTTTGATCCCCACCCCCGAGAAGGAGCACCTGCCATGAGCGCGACCCTCACCCTCGACCTGACCTCCAGCCTTCCGCTGCCCACGGAGCCGCGGCCGGCTCCCGTGCGCCGGCCGCACGACCGCGCCCGCTACTGGGACGTGGCGGAGGCGCGCTGGCGGACGTCGGGCAGCACCAGCCCGGCCAGCCCGGTGACCTGACCGACCAGCAGCGCCAGGGCGATCCGCAGCAGCGGGTCGACGGGCACCGCCACCACGGTCAGGGCGCCGGCGGCCGTGGCGAGGGCCCAGGCGGCCAGCAGCCGGTGGATCCGCTCCCGCACCAGGACCGCCTGGTTGACCAGGAGCGCGCCGGAGGCGAGCACCACGCCGGCGGCAACCACCGCCACGAACGCGGCCGACGGCCGGGCGCCGGCACCGAACAGCACCTCGATCGCCAGCGGGCCCACCAGGGCCCCCACCGGCGGGGGGGGGGGGGGGGGGGGGGGGGGGGGGGGGGGGGGGGGGGGGGGGGGGGGGGGGGTGGCGGCGGCACGGCGGGGGCTCAGCCCCC
>NZ_JBJGZW010000026.1:0-66197 GCF_054050695.1 Blastococcus sp. SYSU D00820 | reverse complement strand
ACATTATTTTTCTTGAAAGGTCACCGCGCGGGGGGGGGGGGGCGGGGGGTGCGTGGGGCGGGGGGCCGGCGGGCCCCCGGCCGCGGCCGGCGCCGCGATCAGGAGGCGGCGGCCCAGAGGTCCGCGAAGCGCTCCTGGTAGTCCGGGAACACGGCGAACCCCTGGGAGAGGTCACCCTCCAGGTCCTCGGCCTCCACGAACTGCAGCGGCGGGATGCCTGCCTCCTGGCCCGCGGTGATCTCCTGACCGGTGATCAGGCGGACCGCCCCGTCGACCATGGCCCAGTTGTTGACCGCCGCGTCCACGGCGAGGCCCCCGGCGAGGCCACCGGACTCGATGTCCTGCAGGTTGCCCGGGGTGGTCCCGAACCCGATCACGTCGAGATCGGTCAGGCCGGCGGTCCGCAGCGCAGCCGGCAGGCCCGTGGCCCCCTCGAGCGTGGCGAACACCGCGACGTTGGTGTCCGGGTTCGCCTGCAGGTCGCTCACCGCCAGCGACGGCGCGGTGCTCCCGATGGCCGAGATGGGGATCTCCTCGGTGCGCACGGCACAGTCGGGGCAGAGCTCGGCCATCTCGGCGTTGAACGCATCCTCCAGCGGCCCGCTGAAGCTCAACTCCGGCACGGTGTAGAAGACGACGTCCGCGTCGCCGCCGTGCTCGGCCACTGTCCAGGCCGCCAGGACCTGACCGACGATCTCCATGGTCGACACGTCGTTGAAGGAGATGTCGATGCCGTGGTCGGCTGCGTTGATCAGGCCGTTGGACATGACCGGGATGCCCTGGTCCTCCAACTCCCGCAGCTGCTGGTTGATCGAGGAGGGCTCGACGCCGGGGAGGACCACGGCGTCCGGGTCCTGACTGATGATGCTGTCCATGGCGGTCTGGAGGTCGCTGGCCGAGGCTCCCGCGTTCGTGACGGTGAGCTCGACCCCCATCTCGTCCGCCGCAGCCTGCAGCTGGTCGGCGAAGATGCCACAGAACGTGGAGGCGCACTGCAGGTAGGCGATGGTGGTGCCGGCCGGCGGCCCCTCGGCCAGCGGCTCCTCGACGGGGAAGTCGCTCGGCTGGCTCCGATAGGGAGCGAGCAGTTCCTCGGCGGCTGCGGTGTCAGCGGTGCTCGAGCCGCCGTCGGACGAACCGTCGTCGGAGGAGCCGCACGCGGCCAGCGCCAGAGAGGCCCCGAGGGCGACCACCGTGGTCGCCGAGGTGCGCAACGAGAACATGTGTGCCCCTGGGAGTCGGAGGACGCGCGCGGCGCCGCATTCATGGCGGCTCGGCGCGCGGACGGACGCGCCGCCAGCGAGAGAGTATTGTCATACAGCATGTAGCTTGGCTTACTGTCAGGTCAAGGGCTCTACCGGACCAGGGCCTATATCCGTCTCGGGAGCCCGTCGCCCTCGATAGCAGGCCCCCAGCTGCACCCGCGGCGCCTGCACCTCCCTACAACGAACCCTCTGGCTACCATCAGACATAAAGCTGACCCGGCTGACGGTCTTGTGTCACCGCGACGGCGAGGACGTGCCGACGACGGTGTCCCGCGACGGTCGTGAGGAGAGGAGCGCGCGATGGACGTACGGCGGATCGTGACCGGCTACGACGTCGAGGGGCGGGGGTGTGTCGCGTACGACGGTCCTGCACCCCGCACCCACGACTTCGTGCACATCCCCGGCTTCAGCAACACCCTGGCCTGGGCGGCGGTCGACACCGCCATCCCCACCGGCATCCCCGAGGACGTGGCCGCGACCACGGCGTCGCTCATGCCGGGGCCCGGGGGCTCCGGACTGACGATCGTGCAGTTCCCGCCGTCCTCGGTCATGGCGGCCGTCGACCCGGCGGCCGCCGGGCCCGAGCAGGAGGAGCACCTGCCCGGTCTCGCCGATCGCTTCGACCCCGACCGCCCGGGCTTCCACCGCACCGACACGATCGACTACGCCATCGTGCTGCGCGGCGAGCTCGTACTGGAGCTCGAGACCGGCGAACCGACACTCGTCCACACAGGCGACGTCGTCGTGCAGAACGGCACCTGGCATGCGTGGCACAACCCGACGTCCGAGCCGGCGGTGCTGGCCGCCGTCTCCATCGGCACCTCGTCGGAGGCCCCCCCGGTCGCAGGTCCGTGACCAGGGGCGACGGGCTCGCCGCCCCTTCCGGAGCCCAGCGTGGCGGAGCGGCGAGCCCGTCCTCACCGGTCGCGCCCGCCCTTCCCGGGTCTGCCGGCTCCCCCGAGCCGGTCCGGCGCACCAGCGAGAGCTGACCGCCCCCGGCTCACCGTGACCCCGTGGTCTTCCAGCACATGGGCCTGCTCCGGGTCGTCGGTCAGGAGCCGGACCGACGAGACGCCGAGATCGTCGAGGATGCGCGCCGCGATGGCGAGGCCTCGCTCGTCCATCGGCCAGTCCGGGTCGGGCCGGCCAGCGGGAGCAGGATGCCCCTGCTCCCCGTAGGCGCGGAGCTGGTCGAGGATCCCCCCGCTCCGGCCCTCCGGCGCCACGTGGATGACCACGCCCGCGCCCTCCTGCTCGATGTGGGACATCGAGGAGTCGAGCTGCTCGCGGCAGTCGCACCGCAGGGAGTGGAAGACGTCGCCGGTGAGGCACGGCTTGTGCACGCGCACGAGCACGGCGCTCCCGCCGGAAACCTGCCCCTTGACCAGGGCCAGGTGCTGTCCGCCGTCGATGACGGACCGGTAGCCCACCGCCGTGAAACCGCCGGCGCTGGTCGGGAGGGCCGTCGACACGATCCGCTGCACCAGCTCGTCGTTCCGGCGGCGATGGGCGACCAGGTCCGCCACGGTGATCATCTCGAGGCCATGACGACCGCAGTACGCGGCCAGGTCCGCCCGGCGCGCCATGCTCCCGTCGTCGTTCAGGACGGCACAGGTCACACTCGCGGGGACGGCGCCGGCCAGCCGTGCGAGGTCGACGGCCGCCTCCGTCGGCCCGGGGCGCACGAGCACCCCGCCGTCCGCCGCGAGCAGCGGGAAGACATGCCCTGGCCGCACCAGGTCACTCGGCGCGCTGGCCGGGTGGACTGCCACCCGGATGGTGCGAGCCCGATCCGCAGCACTCATGCCCGTCGTGATGCCGGAGCGTGCGTCGATCGAGACGCCGACGCCCGGGCCGTGAGGCCTGCGATCGTCGGGGGCCGCCAGGTCGAGGCACATCGCGTCGCTGCGCCGGGAGGTCATCGCCAGGCAGACGAGGCCGCGCCCCTCCCGGGCCATGAAGTTCACGACCACCGGCGTCACCAGGTCGGCGAGGGCGACGAGGTGACCTCGGCTGTCCCGGTCCTCGCCCTCGCAGATGACGACCATGCGGCCCGCACGGACCTCCTGGATCGCCCTGTCGACGCGGGTGGCTCGACGGTGCGGGCCCCCCAGAGCGCGTTCGATTCCCGTGCGGGCCATGCCGTGACTCCTCCATGTGCGCCGCAGACACGTCCGCGGTCCTGCCGGTCCCACGCACCGGCTCGGCGGCCGGCGCGTCACCGGGCGGCGCCCCGTTGCTGAGGCGCCGCCCGGACGGTTCGAGACCGCGAGGGTCAGGAGATCCAGTCGTCGGACGCAGCCGACCAGGAACCGTCACCCTCGTAGGAGTAGAAGCGCAGCGCCGTGGAACCCACCGTCGTGAGCGGGGGCTGGCCGAACGCCAGCTCGGGGACCGACATGAACACCGGCCCGGTGCTCGCGCCGATGGCGGCGGACAGGGCCTCGGGCGTCACCGCGTCGGCGCCGACCTCGGTGAGCAGCTTGGCCGCGTACATGCCGGACGCGAAGCTGATCGGCGCGAGGCCGAAGGTGTTGGCATCGGGCTGGTAGGTCTGCATCGCGTCGAGGAACACCGCGACCTCGCCGGACTCGTCCTCCACCGTCGTGGACGGCACCAGCGTGGACAGCGGGTAGGTCCACTGCGGGAGGTCCCCGAGCGCCTCGCCCACCGTCGCCTGGTCGGCACAGGAGGACAGCGACACCACGGGCGCCGTGATCGCGTACTGCGTGATCGCATTGGCGACCGCCGTGCAGCCGCTGCTGCTCGGCTCGATCACGAGAACGGCGTCGGCCTGCCGCGCGTCCGAGGCGAGCACCGCGGAGGAGACGTCGGCCGAGCCCTGCGGATAGGTCCCCGAGGTGACGGTCACGCCGGCCTCCGAGGCCAGGGCCTCGATCTGCTGCAGCGTGACGGTCGTCCCCTGGAAGGCCGGGCCGATCACCGCGACCGACTTGGCGCCCAGCTCGTCGATGATGTACTTGGCCAGCGGCGCCTGCCCGAACGGGCCGGCGCCGAGGTAGTGGGCGTTCTCCGCCGACAGGTCAGCCGGCGAGGATGCCTGGCTGCCCAGGATCGGCTTGCTGGGCGCGAGGATGCTGTGGATCGCCCCGGCGCCCGTCGCGGCCCCGCCCGTGAGCACCATGGAGACGCTCGCGTCGTTGTACATCTGCTGGGCGCACTGCTGGGCCTCCTCCTCGCTGGTGACGAAGCAGGTGACGACCTCCAACGGGTGCCCGTCGATGCCGCCGAGCTCCTCGTTGACCAGCTGGACCGCGGCTTCCAGGCCGGCGGTCGCCTCAGGCTTGGAGCCCGAGCCGCCCTGCTCGTTGATCCAGCCGATGGTGAGCGGGTCCAGCGAGTCGTCCGCCGCACCCGCGCTGCCGCCGATGTAGTCGACGGCCACGCCGAAGTCCGCGTCGACGCTCGGCTGCGCCGATGACGTGTCGTCATCGCCACCGCCGCACGCGGCCAGGGACACCGTCAGCGCCAAGGCCGCCCCGAGGGGGATCCGCCGATTCGCGTTCATGCACGCTGCCTTCCGGAGTTGCGATCTGGGTGATGCGCGTCATGACTAGTCGCTCTAAAACAGTCAACCGCGCTCTTGTCTGACAGTTCCTAGTGCCTGGCGCGCCTCGGGTCAAGGAACAACTGTGACGCGGACGACAGCGGGGGGGGCGGGGTTCCCGCCCGCCCCACCCTGAGCACACGCCGCATGGCCGGCCGCCCGAGTGGCGACCGGCAGCGGTAGGACTGGCGAGGGTCGGGGACGCGTGACCCTCAGGCGTACGAGTCGGCCTCGGCCTGGAACTCGCTCTCGCCGAGGTAGCTGGCCATGAGCAGCTGCTCGTCCTTGCGCAGCTCGGCCGCGGGTCGTTCGAGGACCAGAGACCCGTGCACGAGCACGGCGGCACGGTCGGCGACCTCGAGCGCCAGCGGGACGTGCTGCTCGACCAGCAGCACACCGGCAGGCGCCTCGAGGGCGTAGCGGCGGACAACGGGCAGCATCCGCTGCACGATGACCGGCGCGAGACCCATGCTGAGCTCGTCGAGCAGCAGCATGCGGGGCTTCCGGCCGAGGGCGAGGGCCAGCGCGAGCATCTGCTGCTCACCACCGGAGAGGAGTCCGGCCCGGCGTTCCCGGAGATTTCCCAGCTCCGGGAAGTAGTCGAGGGCGACGCCGATGTCGAGCGGGCCGCCGGGCGCGGCCTTGAAGTGCTCGGCCACCGTCAGCCCGAAGAAGATGCCGCGGTCCTCGGGCACGTGCACCAGCCCACGCCGCGCGAGCCGGTGCGGACCGACGCCGGCGAGGTCGCTGCCGGCGAAGCGCACCACTCCACCCAGCGGGTCGATCAGCCGCGACACCGCGCGCAGCGTCGTCGTCTTCCCGGCTCCGTTGGGGCCCAGGAGGGCCAGCACCTCCCCGGGGCGCACCGCGAGGTCCAGACCGCGGACGACGGGTGTTCCGTTGTAGCCCGCCGACAGGCCGTCGAGCTCGAGGACCGGAGCGGGCAGGGCGCCGGGCGGAGCTGCCGCCGGCACCGCCTGCTGCGTCCCGGGGCCGTCGTGCTCACCGCCCGGACCACTCAGGAGCCCGTCGCTGAGCAGGTACTCGGTCTGCCGCTCCACCTCGTCGATGCGCTCCTCCACGTCGGCCCCGAGGTATGCCTCGCGCACCTTGGGGTCGGCCTCGATGTCGGCGGGACGGCCGCGGGCGATCACCGCGCCGAAGTCCAGCACGACGATCTCGTCGCAGACCGACAGCACGAGCCCCATGTCGTGGTCGACGAGCAGCATCGAGTGCCCGGCGTCCACCAGCGCCCGCAGCCGCTGGCCCAGCTCCTGGCTCTCGGACGTGTCCAGCCCTGCCGCGGGCTCGTCGAGCAGCACCAGCTGCGGTGAGGCCGCGAGCGCCCGGCCGACACCGACGAGCTTGCGCTGCGCCTGGGTGAGCGATTCCGGCATCGCGTCGGCGAGGCCCTCGATCCCGAGGTCGTCGAGCACCCGGCCGACCACGGCGTCGTCCGCCGGGCGACCGGTGACCAGCTCCCGCAGGAGCTTCCCGACGGGCAGCCGCGCCGAGGCGGCCACGTTCTCGCGGACGGTGAGGTCGCCGAACAGCTCCCCGGCTTGGAAGGTCCGGGCCAGCCCGGCCTTGGCTCGCTGGTGCGGGCGCAAGGACGAGACGTCGCGGCCGTTGACGTGCACGCGGCCGGTGCTCCGCGCGAAGCCGGTGACCGCGTCGATGAAGGTGGTCTTGCCCGCGCCATTGGGGCCGATGAGCCCCACCAGCTTGCCGGGACCGACCTCGAGTTCCACTTCCCGGAGGGCTTGGACGCCGCCGTAGCGGACGGAGAGCCCCTCGACCCGCAGCACGCTCATCGGACTGCCGCCCCTCCCGAGACCTTCGAGACCGTGACCGCAGGCTCGGCCGGGACCTCCGGCGCCTGCCTGGCGGACCGCGTGGCGCGGACCCGCCGGATCAACCGGCGCACGCCCCGGTCGATGTAGTTGAAGGGCGGCGGTGGTTCGGCGCCCGGTGTGTTGACGATCCCGTCGGGGTGCTTGGTGACGATGAAGATCAGCATCAGCCCACCCAGGATCAGCCACCACTGACTCGACAGGGCGATGGCGTCCTTGGTGAGGTGGATGACCACGCCGTCCACCGCCATGACCCCGGCGACCACGGCCGCCCCGACGCTGCCGATGCCGGCGATGTACGCGAACGCCAGGAAGCTCAGCGCCCCCACCAGTTCGTACCGCGCGGAGGAGACGGCGCCGAAGTTGTAGGCGTAGAGGACGCCGGCGAACCCGGCCAGCATCGCTGAGATCGCGAAGGCCACCAGCTTGACGTTGCGGACGCTGAGCCCGGTCGCGGCCGCGGCCCTCTCGTTCCCCCGGACCGCGAGCATCCAGCGCCCGAGGTGGCCGCGCCGCAGGTTGACCACCAGCAGACCCAGGACCAGGGCGACGGCGAGGCAGAGGAATCCGAACATCGGGCTCGGGAGCGAGCCGTCGGCGAGCCAGAAACGGCCGGAGGTGCCGAAGTCCACCCCGAAGACGTGCGGGGAGTCGACCGGGTCGCCGTTGAGCCGGGCACCCCAGGCCTCGTTGCCGAAGCCGAAGTTGGCGATGGCGACGGCCGCCGCGATCGTCACGATCGCGAGGTGCACCCCCCGGACCCGCAGCGCCGGGATGGCGAGCAGTGTCCCGAACACGGTCGCCACGGCGATGGCGATGAGCGGCCCCAGCGGGAAGCCGATCCCCCACTCATCGGCCATCCGCGAGGTGACCAGGCCCGCGATCCCGGCGAAGGCCAACTGCGCCAGCGACAACTGCCCCACGTAGCCGACGAGGACGACGAAGGGCAGGCAGGCGACGAAGGCGATCAGCGACGTGATGACCGCCTGCCGCATGCCGCCGGAGGTGACGACCAGCAGGAGGACGACGAGGAGGGAGAGCAGGATCGCCGGACGCGCCAGGCGTACGGGGGCCGGCGCACGCGGCATCCGCTCCGCGACGAGCGCCCCGCGCTCGGGCAGGCCCGCGCCGCGCCAGATGAGCATGACGACGATGACGAGGAGGTAGAACACGTCGGTGATCCCCTGGACGGGCGCGCCGTTGGAGGTGGGGAACCAGTCCATCGTCTGCAGGTAGAGGATGACCGCCTCGATGATCCCCATCGCCAGCCCGGCCGCGGCGGCGATCCCGAACGAGGTGAAGCCGGCGACCAGCGCGGCCGCGAGCGCGGGGACGATGGCCAGGACGAGGGTGCTCGAGTCCAGCTGCGTGATCGGTGCGACCAGGACGCCGATGGCGCCGGCCAGGGTGAAGGCCCCGGTCGTGTTGATCAAAGAGAGCCGGTTCGTGGAGTAGCCGGCCAGCACCGCCGCGCGCTCGTTCTCCGCAGCGGCCCGGGTGGCCAGTCCGAAACGCGTCCAGCGGTACACGGTGACGAGGGCCGCGGCGACGACGACGGTGAACGCGGCCAGGATGAACCGGTTGATCGGGATGGGGATCCCGGCGACGTCGACCGAGTCGGACGGGGTGTGCGGCAGGATCGAGGGGGCGGCGAGCGCGGTCGACCCGTAGATCTCGACGACCGCCGCCTGGAGGGCGAGCAGGAGCCCCAGCGTCACGATCAGCTTGCTGATGGCCGGGGCGTCGCGCAGACGCCGGAACGCCACCCAGTCGAAGAGCGCACCCGCGCCCCCGCAGACCACGAGGGTCACGACCAGCGCGGGGAACACCGGCCACTCGGCGTTGCGCTTCAGCTCGTAGAAGATGAAGGCGCCCGCCATGGCGACCGCGCCCAGGCTGAGGTTGACCGCACCGCAGCCGCGGTAGTTGAGCACCACGCCCATGGCCAGGCAGGCGAAGAGCGCGCCTGCGCCGAGCCCGGTGAGGGCGAAGGCTAGGAGTTCAGACATGTCGTGACGTTCCGATCCCTCGTCGTGGAAACGGCTGTCTGCAGGCTGGGACCGGACGACTCCGGTCGCGCCGCGACCGGCTCAGACCAGCTGGGTGATGTTGGCCGGAACACCGGCGAAGGCGCGCCCGTAGGTCTCATACAGCAGTCGTGTCCCGAGGTAGCCGTGCCGGCTGCCCACGGTCAGGTCCCGCCAGAGGCGCTGCAGCCGGTTGGACTCGGCGAACGCGGAGGCCCCTGCCACCGACATGAGGGAGTCGACGGCGCGGCGCAGGTTCTCGCAGGCGTGCCCCGCGTCGGCGCGGCAGCGGGCGCGGGTCACGTAGTCCAGGGTGCGGAAGCGGGTCGTCTCGTCCAGCTCGTGGACCCCGCGCCGGACGTGCAGCAACGCGGTGTCGATCTGCATCGCCGCCTCGCCGATCGCCTCGAGCACGACCGAGGAGTCGGTCTGCTTCTCGAAGTCGAAGTAGGTGACGCCACGCTTGTGCGCGTTGGCGGTGACCAGCTCCAGGACCTCCTGGCCGATCCCGAGCAGCGTGCCCATCAGACCGAGGCTGAAGAACGGCGCCGCGGGGATGCGGTCGACGACCTCGGCGTCGGGCACGAAGCGGGCCTCGCGCTGGGCGCGCTCCCGCAGGCCGAACGTCCGGTGCTCCGGGACGAAGACGTCGTCGACGACGACGGTGTGCGAGCCGGTGCCGCGCAGGCCGGCGACGTGCCAGGTGTCCTTGATCGTCGCCTCGGCGAGGCGCACGAAGACCATGATCTGCTCGGGCTCGTCGGCGTCGTCGGAGACCTGCACGAAACCGCCGAACCAGTCCGAGTGCTGGCAGCCGCTGGCGAAGCCCCAGGAGCCGGTGACCCGGTAGCCGCCCTCGACCCGCCGGGCGGTCCCGCCCGGGGAGTTGACCGCGCAGGCCGTCGGTCGCGGGGAGGAGCCGTAGATCTCCTCGATGCCGGCCGGGGGCAGGGCCACGCCGGCCAGGGCGGTCACCTCGCTGATGATCGTGTAGACCCACGCCGTCGACGGGCACCCGCGGGCGAGCTCGGCGGCGATGTCCAGCAGGCCGGCCAGCTCACCCCCGCGGCCGCCCTGGGAGGCGGGGAGGTAGTAGCGGAAGAACCCCGCCTCGTGCAGCTCGTCGAGCGTCTCCTGGGGGATGCGGCGCTCCCGCTCGCAGTCGGCCGACCGCTCGACCAGGCGCGGCCTCATCTCGCGGGCCAGCGCCACGAGCTCCTCGGCGCTGGGCACCGGCCCCTCGAGGAGCGGCGTCGTCCGCTGCTCCGGCATCCCCTCGGCCACCCCGGGCTCCTTCGTCTGTACGACCGCTCCGTGTCGGGCGGTATCTGGATGCAGGCGGCACCGCCCACGGACGTGCCATTGGACCCCGAGGACGGGGTGGTGGTCCCCCGGGGGGGGGGGGGGGGGGCGGCGGGGCCGGGGGGGGCGGGCCTCAGATCCTTAACGATACTTTTGTTGGGTGGCCGGCGGATGACCGCCGGCGCCGGGACGCGCAGGTCAGAACTCGATGACCAGCTTGCGGTGCGGAGCGGCGCCCTGGGCCTCCCAGGCCTCACCGATCTGCTCGAGCGGCAGGCGCTCGACGTCGACGGTGAGCTTGCCCTCGGCCACGTAACCGATCAGCTGCTCGTACGCCGACCGCCACACGTCCGGCGGGACGAGGAACTTGACGTGGCCGAAGAGGGTGCGGCCGAGGAGCTGCGGATACGTGATGCCCGCCTGGAAGCCGGCGTTCTGCCCGCAGACGACGTAACGGCCACCCATCTTCGTCGCCGGCAGAGCGCCCTCGAGGGCGCCACCGAACAGCGGGTCGAGGACGACGTCATAGCCCTGCATGGGGCCGGGGGGGCCACCGGCGGCTGCCTTGAGGGCCCCGGCGTAGTCGCCCTCCAGGACGACGATGTCGTCGACCGCACCGGCATCGAGCAGCTTCTTCAGGGTGGGCTCGTGACGCGCGGCGCCGACGACGCGCCCGGCGCCCAGCAGCTTGGCGGCCTGCGCCGCGACCTGGCCCACGACGCTGCTGGCGCCGAGCACCAGCACCGACTCGCCGGGCTTGACCTGGGCCCGCCACTGCAGCGCGGTCAGCGCGGTGATGCCGGCCGTGCCCATCGCGACGGCGAGGCCCTCGTCGATGTCGTCCGGGATCGGGTAGACCCGCGCCGTGCCGCCGAGCGGGACCTGCTCGGCCATCGCGCCGTAGGGGGCACGGACGTCGCTGAAGTACACCTTGCTGCCATCACCCAGCCGGGCGACGCCCTCCTGGCCGACGACCATCGGCACCTTCGGGGGGCCCATGGGCCCACCCTTGGCCAGGGTCCGGTCGATCGGGTTCATCGCCGCGACGATGACCTGACCGATCTGCTCGCCGTCGGACGCCGTCGGCGCCTCGAACGCGGCCGGGGCGGGGACCCCGCCGACCTCGGTGAGTACAGCAGCCCTCATGAATTCACTCCCTGTTCCGGATTTTCCTGCGTCCATCAGCGACGTGACGCGAGCGTTGATGGCGTCGGTGTCGAGCGTGCCGAAGCCGAGGATGAAGCGGGTCGAGCGCTCGGCGACCAGGTCGTAGTCGAAGAGCTGATGGTTCGCGATCACCGTGAGGTCGCGCCGGTAGCGCTGCAGCGCGTCGCTCTGCCGGTACGGACTGGACCCCATGCCGTCGGTGAGGATCTCCACCGCCTCGTGGGCGAGGTGCACGACGGTGAGCTGGTCGAGCTCGATCTGGCCGATGTCGGCCTGCGACCATTCCTCGCCGGCGTCGCAGCGGGTGATCGACAGCTCGAGATTGTGCTGGTAGAGCAGCTGGGCACAGCGCACCTTCTCCAGGGCGCTGCCCCAGCGGACGCGGGCCAGCGGGAGGTCGATCCGGCGGGCGCCGCCGAAGGCCCGCGTGGTCTCCATGCGGCTCCGGACGTCGTCCAGGACCGCCTCCGCTCCGCCGAGCGCGATGGCGGTGACCATCATGCCCAGGCTGGCGTAGGGCGGGTAGCGCAGGAACGACTCCTCGTGGTCCACGCCGAAGTGGCGGTCGACCGAGAGCAGGTCCGCGAAGGGGATGGTCCGGCGCTCGGGGACGAAGACGTCGTGCGCGGTGACGCTCGCGCTGCCGGTGGCGGCCATCCCGGACATGAACCAGTCGTCGTTCACGGTCAGGTCCGACAGTGGCAGCAAGCAGGCGATCGGGACGATCTCGTCGCCCTCCTTCACCGGGGCGACGACGAAGCTCCAGTCGGCGTTCATGACGCCGGACGCGTAGCGGAACGTGCCCGACACCCGGAAGCCGCCCTCGACCCGCCGGCCGTGCCCTGAGGGGGTCAGCGGAGCGGCGGCCAGGATGTACGACCGGTCGGCGAAGATCTCCTCCTGCGCCTCCCACGGCAGGTGCGCGGCCATCCAGCTGTGCTCCATCAGGAAGGCCAGCGCCCAGGCCGCGGACACGTCACCCTTGGCCAGCTCGCGCGAGACCTCGGCCAGGGCGCGGAGGCCGAGCCCCTGGCCGCCCCACTTCTTCGGCACGAGCGCGTCCATGAACACCTCGGCATCGCGGATGGTCTCGTCCGGCTGGCGCCGAAGGGTCTCGGCTTCCAGCGCGCGGACGCGCAGCTTCGGTGCCAGCTCCCGTGCCTGTTCGATCAGCCGGTCGGTCCTGGCGTCGAACTCCTCCTGCTGCGCTACCACGGTTGCACCCAACGGAAGGCCTTTCTCTTCGCTTGCCGGACCAGGTTCCCGTCCCCGCCGTCGTTCCTGCGGTCAGGGGAAACCCACTGGCCCGGGCTGTCGTCGCGAGCCGTTGAGGCATCTGCCGACTGTGGACGGGTGGATCAGATGTGCCCACGCTACGAAGTGACCTGGCTTACGTCAAGCAGTCTTGGGCCTGACTTCAGATTCGTCTGGCATTTGTCAGACCGTTACGGCACCCACGGCTGGCCGGCGGTGGACACGACCAGCTCGTAGCAGAGTCCACCGGCGTCACGGCCGGCCGCGAACGCCACCGCCTCGGCGATCGCGCCCATGTCGGCGAGGGCGTCGTCCGCCGGCCGGGGACCCGGCCCTCCGGCCGCCAGCATGGCCATCAGCTTGGGTGACCGGATCGGCGCGTCGACGACGACGAGTGACACCTGGATCCCCTCGGGTCGCAGCTCCTCGGCTGCAGCGTGGACCAGAGCGCGGGCGGCCTGCTGACCGCCGGCCCACAGCCCCTCGCCGCTGCGGGGGCGGCGGGCGAGCCCGTTGCCGATCTGCACCAGCGCTCCTCCCCCGCCGCCGGCCCGTAACGCCCGCGCCCCCTCGGCGAGGAACACGACCGCCATCTTCGCCACCGCCCCTCCCCAGCGATCCCACGAATCGGGGCCCGCCTCGCCGACCGGTCCGCCGCCGTACTGCTCCCCGGGTACGGGACGGCCGACACTGGTGGCGTTCACGATCAGATCGATCCTGCCCAAGCACTGCTGGACCTCCTCGAGCGCCGCGCGCAGCTGCCCCGGATCGGTGGCGTCGGCCTCCAGGCCGACCGCGCCGCGGGAGCGCACCTGCTCGAGGGTGTCCGCACTGCGGACGACGGCCGCGGCCTGCCAGCCGGCGGCCAGGTAGTGGTCCAGGATGACGCCGCCCAGGTTGCGGGCTCCCAGCACGACCATCGTGGGCATGTCGATCCTCTCCGTCGGCCGGGCGGCCGGGTCGCGCTCACCCCGTCGCGTCCAGAGGCGTCGCGCCCAGAGGCGTCGCGTCCAGAGGTGTCGCGTCCAGCGGTACGACGCACGACTCGGCGACGCGGGAGGCACGCTAGCGAAGCCGTCCGCCTTCGGTCTATCGTCACCTTTCGGCCCACTCAGCCGAAGTCAGACATTTAGTCGTTTTTCCGTCGGCCACAGTGACAGCTGGGCCGCACACGAGATCGGAGTGAGCGGATGAGGTTGGCGTCGATCAGCACCGAGGCCGGGGCGGCCGTCGTGGCCGTCGTGGGCGACGAGGTCGTGGACCTCGGCTCCACGGCCCCCCAGCTCCCCCGGAGCATGAGGGAGCTGCTGGCCGCCGGCGAGGCAGGCCTCGACGGGGTCCGCGCCGCCATCGAGTCGGGCGCGGGCCGGCGGCCGCTGTCCGACGTGACCCTCCTGGCCCCCGTCGGCGACCCCTCGAAGTTCATCGCGATCGGCATGAACTACGTCGAGCACGTGCGCGAGACCGGCAAGGAGATGCCGACGTTCCCCACCGTCTTCGCCAAGTGGAACAACACCCTCGCCGGGCCGTACGACGACGTCCAGCGCCCGGTGGTGTCCGACCGGCTGGACTACGAGGCCGAGCTCGGCTTCGTCATCGGCCGCCGGTGCCGGCACGTGTCGGCCGAGAACGCCGCCTCGGTGATCGCCGGCTTCACCGTCGTCAACGACTACAGCGTGCGCGACTACCAGATGCGTACCGGCCAGTGGGTGCTCGGCAAGTCCTTCGACGGGCACGGCGTCATGGGGCCCTGGCTGGTGACCCCGGACGAGATCGACCCGCACACGCTCGGCCTGCGCACGATCGTCAACGGCGTGGTCCGCCAGGAGTCCAACACGGCGAACCTGATCTTCGACTGCTACAAGCTCGTCGAGATCCTCTCCTCGGCCATGACCCTCGAGCCCGGCGACATCGTGGCGACCGGGACGCCCGGCGGCGTGGGCGTCATGGAGGACCGCTACCTGGTTCCTGGCGACGTCGTCCGCGTCGAGGTCGACGGCATCGGCGCGCTGGAGAACCGCGTCGTGCAGGAGGACCCCGCAGTGGAGTGGATCGAGCAGCCGTCGAGCGCCCTGGTCGCCGGCTGAGCTGACCGCGTACCGCGGACCCCGGCACTCCCGCCGGGGTCCGCAGTCGCGTCCGGCCCCATACCGGGCCGGAGGAGAGGAGGTCCCCGTGCGCGCTCTGGTCGTCGACGCCGACTGGAATCCCCGGCCCGACGCCGGACTCAGCGAGGCGGAGCTGAGTGGCCGGTGGGCGCGGGATGCCCGGCTGGCCTGGCAGCACCCGCGGTGGTCGGTGACCGAGCACCCCGACCCGGTGATCTCCGCTCCGGACGACGTGATCATCCGGTCCCGCGCGGTGGGCGTCGCTGTCTCCACCCTGCGGATGGTCCGCACCGACCCGGACGGCTACGTCGTCCTGCCCTACCGCATGCGGCTGCCGCTCGTGCCCGGACACGAGTTCGCCGGTGAGGTGGTCGCGGTGGGTCCGGAGGTCCGGTCCCTGCGGCCCGGAGACGCAGTCGCGGTGGAGACGCTCCGGTACTGCGGCCGGTGCGCCGCCTGCCGGCGCGGCATGGTGAACCAGTGCCTGGAGGGCACGTTCAGCGGCTTCAGCATCGACGGCGGGATGGCCGAGCTCGCCGTGGCCCCCGAGCGCCACGCCCGGTCACTGGCTCCGCTGCGCGACCTCGTGGAGGAGCAGTCGGCCTACGAGATCGGTGCCCTGTGCGAGCCGGCCGGGATCGCCTATGCCGGCATGTTCCTGCGGGCCGGCGGCTTCCTCCCCGGCGCGACGGTGGTCGTCGTGGGCTGCGGCCCCATCGGCCTGGCGGCGGTCGCGCTGGCTCGCTGCGCCGGCGCCGCGCGCGTCCTCGCCTTCGACCCGGTGGCGCGGCGCTGCGCCGCCGCTCGCGCCCTCGGCGCGGACGCCGTCCACGACGTCACCGAACTGGCGGCCGCCGGCACGGGTATCGGCGAGGTGGTCCAGGACGCCACCGCCGGCGCCGGTGCGGACATGGTGGTCGAGGCGTCCGGCGCGGGCGACGCCGTCGCCCCGCAGATCGAGGCCTCGCTCGCCATCGGCGCGAAGGTGGTCCTCCTCGGCGTCGGCGGCGACCCGGTGCCCACGCGGACGATGGCGTACATGTCCCGCGCCGCTGTCGTGGTCGGGATGATGGGTCACCTGGGCACGTTCGACGCCCTCATCGACCTGCACGCGGCCGGCCGCCTGGACCTGCGCCCCATCGTGAGTGCGCGGTTCGACCTGGCGGACGGGGTCGCGGCCCTGCAGCACGCGGCTGCTCAGGCGGACCCGAAGGTCCTGGTGCTGCCGAACCGACGAGGCGTCGGCGCCGGGGACTGACCCCTGCGGGCGCCGGGCGCCCGCGCGCCGGACGATCCGGTCAGGCGACCCCGCGGGCGGGGGTCGCCACCTCGCCGAGCACCTCGGCGTCGAACTGGCTCAGGTCCAGCTGTGCGGCCATCGACCGTTCCGCCGCGTCCGGGTCCTGCGCGGCGATGGCGGAGATGAGTGCCCGGGTGCGCTCGGTCGTCCCGCTGGCGTCCTCCGGGCGCAACTCACGCTGGAAGATCGGCCGGGTGACCTGCCCGAGCGCGGCCACGAAGGACGCCAGCACCCGGTTGCCACTGGCGGCGGCGACGAGGCTGTAGATGCTGGTGCCCAGCTCGAAGATCTCCGGGTCCTGCGTCTCGAAGGCCCCCTGTCCCTGCAGGTCCTGCTGCCGCTCGATCAGCCGCTGGAGCTCGGCGAGCTGCTCGTCCGTGCGGTTCTCGGCGGCGAGCCGGGCAGCGGGGATCTCGAGCATCTGGCGCACGGCCATGACCTCGGCGAACGTGATCCTGCCCAGACTGAGGATGGTCTCCAGGGAGCCGGACAACACCCCGCGCAGCGACTCGTGGTCGACGGTCTCGACGAAGCTGCCTCCGGCCGGGCCGGCGTGCTTGGAGATCAGCCCTTCGGAGGCCAGCGCGCGCAACGCTTCCCGGATGGTGGCCCGACTCACCTGGAAGGTCTTGGCCAGCTCCGCCTCACTGGGCAGGCGCTCGCCACGCTTGAACGTCGAGGAGACGATCGCGCTGCGCAACTGCTTCTCGACCTGCTCGCGCGGACGCAGGACCGGTTCGACTTCAAAGGCCACGACGTAACACTACCGCCCGACCGGGAACCGTTCCTCCCTCTACCGAGGCAGAGTCGGAGGGTTGCGTCACCAAGCAATCCGTAAGCAGGCTGACAGATGACTTCCCTGGCTATTGTCAGAGTGATAGCTTGAGGGCGAGCCGCTGGAGACCACGGCTCCCTCCGCGCCGTGTTGCCGGCGCCGTCGCCTCGCGGCGGTCGACCGGCCACGATCTCCCAGGAGCACACACCGTGACCGACCACGTCTACCGCATCACCGAGGTCGTCGGCAGCAGCGAGACGAGCGTCGACGACGCGATCCGCGCCGCGGTCCGCCGGGCGGCGCAGGCCGTCCGCCACGTCGAGTGGTTCGAGACGCAGGAGATCCGCGGGCACGTCGTCGACGGCGACGTGGCGCACTTCCAGGTGACGCTGAAGCTCGGCTTCCGGGTCGAGGACTGATCTCCGCGACGGCGCGGAGGTCCGAGGGGAAGGAACTGAGATGCCGGACACCAGCGAGGCCCCGACCATCGCAGCAGCGGACTTCCGCCGGGCGCTCGGTCACTATCCGACCGGCGTCGCCGTCGTCACCGCGCGCGAGGCGGATGGCTCGCCCGTGGCGATGGTGGTGGGCACCTTCACGTCGGTGTCCCTGGACCCGCCCTTGGTGGGGTTCCTCCCCGACCGGTCGAGCTGGTCAGGGGCCCGGATCCGTGAGGCAGGCTCCTTCTGCGTGAACGTCCTCAGCTCGGACCAGGAGAACGTCTGCCGAGCCTTCGCCCGCAGGGAGGACGACCGCTTCACCGCGCACTGCACGGAGGACGCCGGCTCCGGGAGTCCGCGGCTGACCGACGCGGTGCTGTGGATCGACTGCGACATCGAGTCCGTCCTGCCCGCCGGGGACCACGACATGGTGCTGGGCCGGGTCCGGGACCTGGGCGTGGCCGAGAACGCCGCCCTTCCGCTGCTCTTCCTGCGCGGCGGCTACGGAGCCCCGCTCCTGCCCTCCATCCAGGTCGAGGCGCCGGAACTGGGCGCCCAGCTGCGGCTGGCCGATCTCGTGCGGACGGAGGCCGAGCAGCTGTCCCGCGACCTCGAGCTGGAGTGCCTCGTCGGCGCCCTGGTCGAGGAATCGGAGGTCGTCCTCGCGACGGCCGGTATCGGGCGGGCCCCCGGTGGCAGCGCGACGAGGCTCGGGTCGACGTTCCCGCTCGCCGCACCGTTCGGTCCGCTGTACGTCGCCTGGGCGACCGAGGCGGAGCGGGAGACGTGGCTGCAGCGCGGACGCCGGCTGTCCGGGGGCGAGTCGATGGACCTCGCGGCGAGAGAACTGGACGCCATCCGCGAACTCGGCTACGAGGTGACCACCGACCGGGCGACGGCAGACCGGTTCGAGCGCCTCTTCGGTGACGCCGATGACGCGGACGACGCGGGAGCCATCCTGCGCGGCTTGACCGCCAAGCTGCCGGAGTCCGGTCTGCGTGCGCCGATCGAGCACCTCACGGACGTGACCTCGCTCGCCGCGCCGGTCCACGACGCGGACGGCCGCGTCGTCATGGTGCTGCGCCTCATCGGCTTCCAGGGATCGGAGTCCCCCGAGCGCCTGCGCACCTGCCTCGACCGGCTGCTGGCCGGGGCGGCCCGGGCCACCGCATCACTCCGCCGCGCCTGAACCGCGCCGAACCGCGGAGGGTCGGTCGGCGGACGCGTTCGGGACCGGTCAGCGCCCCTTCCGTCACTGACGGAAGGGGCGCTGACCGTCCCTCTGCCGGCGAGCGGGGCGGGTGAGCCCCCTCCGCCCGGATCTCGGCTCCGGTCCGCCGGTCGGAGCGAGCTGCGACCGGTCGTCACGAGCGCGTCCCGGGCCCAGCGGCCCACCTCGGGGGTCCGTCGGGCGCCTGCTCCCCCGCCGCGCGCGGTCGGACACGTCGAGCCGGATGGGCAGGCCGCCCCGGTCGATCGGTCCTCCTGGCTGTCGGGAGGACCCCTCCGGCCGCCACCGGCGCCCGGGCGATCCCGGGCCAGGTCCCCGCCCCCGTGACGCAAGCGGTCCGCCCATGACGTCGCCCGTCAACGCCGACCCGACGTCGTTCCCGTCCGCCCCTCCGGCGTGTAGACCCAGCCGGACTCCTCCCCCGGCGGCCTGCCGCCGGCGCCGCCCGGTTCCGGCGCGGCGTCGCAGGCGGCGAGGAGCGGCGCGAAGCTGCCGACGATCTCCTGGCGGAACTCGGCGTGGGGCAGCACGTAGAGGTCGTTGCGCCGGATGCCGGCCAGCAGCCGCTCGGCGAGCTCCACCGGGTCCATCCCGATCTCCAGGCCCAGGCAGGGAGGCAGGTCCGGCGGCGAGTCCGCCGGCATCGGCGGCCGGGTGCCCCAGGTGTCGGTGCTCGTCAGGCCGGGGCAGACCACCGACACGCCGATGCCGGAGCCGGCGAGCTCGGTCCGCAGGGACTCGGTCAGCCCGAACACCGCAGCCGCGGCCACGGAAGAGATCCCGGAGAAGCCGTGCGGGGTGAGCCCGGCCAACGAGGACACGTTCACGATGTGCCCGCCCTCGCCGTGCGCCAGCATCCGGCCGAGGAACGTCTGCACACCGTTGATCACCCCACCCAGTTCGACCGCGAGCGACCGGTCCCAGTCGGCGTGACCGGCACTGGAGACTCGGCCCACCATGCCGACCCCAGGGTTGTTGACGAGGAGGTGGACCGGTCCGAAGACCCGCTCGGTCTCCTCGGCGGCACGCGACCACGCCTCACGGTCGGTCACGTCCAGCTCGATGTAGTGGTGAGACGTCGCGCCCTTCGCGTCCAGTCGTCCCCTGGCCTCGGCCAGGTCCTCGGCGCGCATGTCGGTGACCACGACCCGCATGCCGGCCGCGCCGAGCACGGTCGCCGTCGCCAGGCCGATCCCGCCGGCCGCTCCGGTGATGAAGGCGACCCGCCCCTCGAACTCGTCCAACTGTCCTCCTGTCGTCCGCCTCGTGAGCGGCGTGCGGGGCCGGCGGGCGGATGCCCGCGGCGGTCGGGCTCGGACCGGCGCCGGCCCGGCCTCGGGCTGGTCGAGCTCGACCCTGTGCACCGAGGGAGACCGGCGCTCCCGCAGCGCGGGACGGGGTACCGGCGGCGCATGACGACGACCACCACGCCGACCTCGTAGGGCGGCACGGTCGTCCTCGAGGGCCTTGCTAGGGACGTCTGCCCAGCGCGTCCCCCCGTCGAGCGCCATGCGCCCTCCTGTTCACTCGGACGGCGTGGCCCATGGTCGGACACCAGCCCGATCAGTCATACGGGAGCAACACAGGTTACCTTCTGACCGTGTCTGCGAGCGTTCCGTTGTCCGTCCTCGAACTCGCCATCGTCGGTGCCGGCGCCTCCACGGCAGATGCGCTCGCTGCCACGACGCGCGTCGCCCGGGCCGCGGATCGGGAGGGGTACACCCGCATCTGGGTCGCCGAGCACCACAACAACGCCGCCGTCGCGAGCACCACCCCGGCGGTGCTCATCGGTCATCTGGCCGCGGCGACGCAACACATCCGGGTCGGATCGGGCGGCGTGCTGCTGCCCAACCACTCGCCCCTCGCCGTCGCCGAGCAGTTCGCGCTCCTGGAGGCCCTGCACCCGGGCCGCATCGACCTGGGCCTGGGCCGGGGGACCGGCACCGACGCCGTCGCGGCCGGCGCGCTGCGCCACGGCGCACCGGCCGAGCAGGACACCGGGCGGGGGGTGCTCGACATCCTGGCCCTGCTGGGGGACGCGCGGGTCGACGGCGGCATCGCCGACCACGTGCGCGCCACACCCGCCCCCCGCTCGGCGCCACAGGTGGCCCTCCTGGGCTCCAGCGGTCACAGCGCCCAGCTCGCTGGCGCGCTCGGCCTGCCCTTCGCCTTCGCGCACCACTTCGGTGGTCCGACCGAGGCGGCCGTCCGCCTGTACCGGTCGTCCTTCCGGCCGTCCCGCCTGCTCGACCGGCCGCACGCCATCGTGACCGCCGACGTGCTGGCCGCCGAGACGCCAGAGGAAGCGGAGCGGTCGTCCCTGCCGGGCCGCTTCTTCCACTTCTTCCTCCGGACGGGCCGCCTGCAGCCGGTCCCCACGCCGGAGGAGGCGGCCAGGCACCCGCAGCGGGCCGTGGTCGAGGAGATGCCCACCGGCATGCTGGTCGGGGATCCCGCGACGGTCGTCGATGGCCTGCGCGGGCTCGCCGCCGCCACGGGTGCCGACGAGCTCATGCTGATCGCCCACACCCATGCGGGCGACGAGCGGGTCGCCAGCCTCGAGCTGATCGCTCGGGAGTACGGGCTCCCCCGGCCGTCGGACACCCCGGCCAGCCGGGACCAGGACAGGTAGAGCGTCCGGTACCGGCACACCTCCTGCCGAGTCTCAGGAGGCGAGGCTGCCGGAGATCCCGTCGGCAGCTACCCGGCCGTCGTCGATGACCGTCTCAGATGCGCGATGGCGACGAGTTGCGGTTCACCTCTCGCCGACCCTGCCCCTGACCCAGGCCCCTGGCCCTGCACTGGGGTCTCGGGAGCGCTGGGACACGTCGGGGGGCGGCGGCGACCACTCACGGCAGGCCGCGCCCGGTCTGCGCTAGGGAGGCGCCTCAGCGCGCGGTCGGGCTCGAGCCGTCGGAGGTCGGGCTCCCGTCGGGCACCGCGGCCAGCAGGGCGACCCGCCGGGCACGGACGAGCCGGCCCACCGACCGGTCCTCGACGACGAAGGCCTCGCCCTCGCGAGCGCCCTGCACGACCCGCCGTCCGAGCTCCAGCCACTCGCCCTCCGGGCGGTCGACCGCACCGGCCGTGGCGACGAGGCCGACCGTGATCCCGTCGGCCGCCAGGTCCTGCCGCAGGCACTGAGCCAGCGCCACGACCGCGGCCTTCCCCGTGGCATGGAGTGTGCCGCCGGCGCCAGCACCGACACCGGCCAGGGACGTCGTCAGCAGGATGCGGCCGCCCTCGCCGCGCTGCCGCAACCGCGGGACCACCGTGGCGATGGCGTTGACCGCCCCGCCGAGGTTGATGCCGGTCACCAGGTCCCAGTCCGCCCACGACGCGCGGGCCGCCGTCAGCGGGGAGGCCAGCTCCGCGGCGGCACAGAGCAACTGGATCGGGCCGATGGCGGCTTCTGCCTCGTCGACCGCGTCCACCCACCGGTCGCGATCCCGCACGTCGTGCCGGACCAGGTGCACCGGGGCGCCGGTGGACCGCACCAGGTCGCCGGCATGCGCGAGATGCTCGGCATTGATGTCGGAGATCGCCACCCGCACCCCTGCCTCGGCCAGCGCCCGGGCGATCCCCAGCCCCAGCCCGGCGGCCCCTCCCACGACGAAGGCACTGCCTCCCTCGAACCGTCCCATCCCGCGCGCACCTTCCCGGACGCTCCGGCGCGAGCCGGCGACGCGTCCCGACAGAGGAAGTCCCCGGGGCGCCGAGGCCACGCGGAGATCTCCGTGTTCCCGTGGACCGGCTGGGTCAGCCGGCGGTGTACCAGTTCTCCTCGGTGACGGGGCTGACCGGGTCGGCCTCCGTCGTGAAGGAGCGACGGCAGGTCCTGCACGTCCGTCCGGATGGCTGGAGGATCGGTACGAACTCGTCGAGCTGTGCCGTGGCCTCCTGCATGATGCGTTCCCGCTCCTCGGGCTCGCCGACCAGCGCAGCGTCGTCGACGACTGGAGGGACACCTCCGTGTTCGTGGACGGTCTCGGCCGCCTGCGCTACACCGATGCCGCCTTGACGGCGAGGACGGGGCAGCCGGCTCCCAGGAGGACCGACTGGGCGTTGCTCCCGAGGAGGAGTTTGCCGACGGGGGACCGGCGACGCATGCCGATCACGATGAGTGCTGCCTTTTCCCTCTCGGCGATGTCGATGATGTCGTCAGCCGGGTCGTTGCCCCGGGCGAGATCCGCGACGACCACCTCGAGACCCTCGCCACGGACTTGCTCCTGGATCTGCTGGAGGGCGTCACGATCGGCACGGACGGTGGCGGCATCCTCGTCACCACCCTGGGAGGAGTGGACGATCACGAGCCGGCCGCGGCGCCTGCGCACCTCCTCGACGGCCGCCGCGAAGGCAGCTTCGCCCTCGGGTGTGCGAAGGAACCCGACGATCACAGTGTCGCTCACGCTGCCATCCTTCCAGAACCGGTCAGGCAATGGTCCGTTAGTACGATGACGAACGCCATGGAGCGGTACTGCCTGCCGCGGTCGGAGTGGACGATTGTCGGACCGGCCCGCGCAGGGCGATCGCGATTGCGCAGCGCGGTCGCCGCCAGGGCGGCGGTCATCCGGGCATCCACGAGTAGTCGACGATCCGCCCGGAGTGCAGGTCCTCGATCGCGGGCACGGCGGTGTGTGACTCCACGGCCACGAGGACGCCCCAGCAGGCCGACAGCGCTCTCGTGATCCGCTCCACGCCGATGCCGGGCGAGCCGGTGCGGGTGCAGCCGAGCCGGGCGCGACTCCGGCCGCGGCCGCCGCTCGCCGGTCCGCCGTCAGCCCCGCCCCGGGAAGACCTTCAGGTACACCTTCTCCTCCACCCGCTCGGCGATCCGCCAGCCCTCGGGCGTGCGGACCAGCGAGTCGACGTACCAGAACCCGGTGACCATCAGGTCCGGTGCCGCGGGGTCGCCCGAGGTCATGGGGTTGTGGCACTGCGTGCGGGCCCGGGCGGTGTCGCCGTCGAAGGTGATCGTCGTCCCCGCGATCAGGTGCTGCAGCGTCAGGAACTTCGGCATCACCTCGGCGAGGAACCGCTTGGTGGCGGCGAGGTCGCCCACGCTGCCGCCGAACGCCGAGTAGTCGATGCGCGCGTCCGGCGTGAAGACGGCGTCCAGCCCGTCCCAGTCGCGCGCGTCGACGGCGTAGCTGTAGCGCGTCATGAGGTCCTGGATCTCCAGGCGGTCGGAGATCTCCTGCAGCGACATCGGCATGACCTCCGCTCTACCGCACTCCCCCGGCGACCGGCGGTGCCGCCGCCGCTGAGCGGGATGTGGCGCACCGTGGCGGCACGTCGCGGTCGGTTACCCTCCGGCCATGACGGCGGCGCCTCCCGCGAGCCCCGGGACCGGGAGCCGCGACGCCCGCCTCGCCCCGCTGATCACCACCGTGCTGGCGCTGTACGCCCGGGCCGAGGGCAACTGGCTGTCCGTGGCGTCCCTCATCTCGCTGATGGCCGACGCCGCCGGCGCCGAGCCGCAGGCGGTGCGGTCGTCGATCTCCCGCCTGAAGCGCCGCGGCGTCGTCCTCGCCGAGCGGCACCGGGGCCTGGCCGGGTACAGCCTGGCGCCGGCGACCCTCGAGGTGCTGGCCGAGGGCGACGTCCGGATCTTCGAGCGCCGCCGGGCGACGGTCGCCGACGGCTGGCTGCTGGTGGCCTTCTCCGTGCCGGAGTCCGAGCGGGAGCGGCGCCACGCGCTGCGCGCGACCCTGACCCGGCTGGGCTTCGGCACCGCCGCGCCCGGCGTCTGGGTCGCCCCGGGCAACCTCGAGGAGGAGACCCGGCACACCCTCGAGCGGCGGGGCCTGGCCGCCTACGTCGACATCTTCCGGGGCGAGTACGTGGCCTTCGGCGATCCGCGGGCCAAGGTCCGCCAGTGGTGGGACCTCGACGAGCTGGCCGGCCTCTACACCGACTTCCTGCAGCGCTACCGCCCCGTGCTCCCCCGCGCGACCGGTGCCGGGATGGACCCCCGCGAGGCCTTCGGGGTGCACGTCCCGATGCTCACCCACTGGCGGCGGCTGCCCTACCGCGACCCCGGCCTGCCCGCCGCCGTGCTCCCCGAGGGCTGGATCGGCGAGGCCGCCGGCGCCCTGTTCGACGAGCTCCACCAGGCGCTCGGGCCCCTGGCGCACAAGCACGCCATGGCGGTCATCCACGGGGACGACGGCGACGCGCCGACGGCGCCGTAGAGCGGGCGGCTCAGCCGCCGAGCGCCTCGCGCCACGCGGCGGGCCAGGGCTCGGCCCGCCCGGCGAGGTCGGGGGCGTGCACGACGACCATCCGGCCGGACGCCGCCCGCCCGCCCCGGTGGTCCCCGAAGTCCTCGCCCCACACCTCGAAGGTGAACGTCGCCGAACTGGTCCCCAGCCGCTCGAGGACGATCTCGCAGGCCACCGGCTGGTCGAACCAGAGCCGGCCCTGGTAGTCGATCTCCTGGCGCACCCGGGGGATGACGCCGAACCAGCCGGTGATCCCCCGCTCGCGGACCAGGGTCGCCTCGGCCGCCTCGATGAGACGGACCACCGTGCTGTTGTGGTAGTGGCCGCTGGCGTCGGTGTCCGACCAGCCGATCCGGGTGCGGTACGTCGCCGCGACGCGCGGAGCGTCGCCCGCGGCGCTCACGCGACCGGCGTCGGTGCCCGCTCCGGCGTCCAGCGGACGTGCACCTGCCCCGGGGTCTCCTCCCGCAGCAGCGCCAGCCGCGGCGGGATCTTGTCGGTGCGCGAGGTGGGCGGCCGGCGCCGGCCCGCCCGGAACTGGACCGGCCACTGGGCACCCTCTCCCTGGTAGTCCTGCTCGGCGGCGGCGTGCAGCGTCCACTGCGGGTCGTAGAGGTGCGTGCGACCCAGCGCGCAGAGGTCGGCGCGGCCGGCGAGCAGGATCGAGTTGACGTCGTCGTAGGAGGATATGGCCCCGACCGCGATCACCTGCACGCCGGCGGGAGCGGCGACCTCGTGGCGGATCCGGTCGGCGAACGGCGTCTGGTACGACCGCCCGAACGCCGGCTTCTCGTCCTTGGCGATCTGCCCGGAGGAGACGTCGATCGCCGCCGCACCGTGCTCGACGAACGCCCGGGCGATCTCCACCGCGTCGTGCTCGGTGTTGCCGTCGGGCAGCCAGTCGGTGGCCGAGATCCGGACGGTCACCGGGATCGTCTCCGGCACCACCGCGCGGACGGCGTCGAAGACCTCCAGCGGGAAGCGCAGCCGGTTGGCCAGCGAGCCGCCGTACTCGTCGGTGCGCCGGTTGGAGACCGGCGAGAGGAACGACGACAGCAGGTAGCCGTGCGCGGCGTGGATCTCCACCAGGTCGAACCCGGCCGCGACGCCGCGCTCGGCCGCGGCGACGAAGTCGGCCACCACCGTGTCCAGGTCCTCGCGGGTGGCGCCCCGCGGCATGTGGCAGCCCTCGCCGTAGGCGAGCTCGGAGGGGCCGATGACCTCCCAGTTGTCCTCCGGCAGCGGCTCGTCGATCCCCTCCCACATCAGCCGGGTCGACCCCTTGCGGCCGGAGTGCCCGAGCTGGAGCCCGATCCTGGCCGCGCTCCGCTCGTGGACGAAGTCGGTGATGCGCCGGTAGGCGTCCCGCTGCTCGTCGTTCCACAGCCCGGTGCAGCCGGGGGTGATCCGGCCGGCCGGCGACACGCACACCATCTCGGTCATGACCAGGCCGGCGCCGCCGAGCGCCTTGGAGCCCAGGTGCACGAGGTGGAAGTCGTTGGGCACGCCGTCCACGGCGCTGTACATGTCCATCGGCGACAGGACCACCCGGTTGGGCAGCCGCAGCGGGCCGATGTCGACCGGCTGGAACATCGCCGGGGCCACCTCCGGCGAGCCGGTGGCCCGGGCGAAGGCGGCCTCGATGCGGGCGGCGAAGTCGGCGTCCCGGTCCTTGAGGTTCTCGAACGTGATCCGCCGCGAGCGGGTCAGCAGGTTGAAGCAGAACTGGGCCGGGTCCTGGTCGTGGTACATGCCGATGTTCTCGAACCACTCCAGCGAGGCCTGCGCCGCGCGCTGGGTGGACTCCACGACCGGCTTGCGCTCGACCTGGTAGGCCTCCAGCGCGGCCTCCACGGTGGGGTGCTCGTGCAGGCAGGCGGCCAGCGCGAGGG
This sequence comes from Blastococcus sp. SYSU D00820, assembly GCF_054050695.1. NCBI lineage: Bacteria > Bacillati > Actinomycetota > Actinomycetes > Geodermatophilales > Geodermatophilaceae > Blastococcus > Blastococcus sp. SYSU D00820. The sequence goes on along the minus strand of NZ_JBJGZW010000026.1, from coordinate 39,791 downwards.
CGTCCTCCATCGCCAGCTTGGTGCCCGAGCCGATGGAGAAGTGCGCGGTGTGGGCGGCATCCCCGAGCAGGACCACGTTGCCGGAGTGCCAGCACTCGTTGCGGACGGTCACGAACTCCAGCCACTTGGAGTTGTTCGTGAGCACCCGGTGGCCGGCCAGCTCGTCGGCGAAGATCTCGGTGATCCGCTCGACGGCGTAGTCGTCGGACACCCCCGGCGGAAAGCTCCGGTCGGCCGTGGCGTCGAACCCCGCGCGCCGCCACACGTCCTCGTGCATCTCGACGATGAAGGTGGAGCCGCTGCCGGAGTAGGGGTAGCCGTGGATCTGCATCGTCCCCCACTCCGTCTGCTTGACGACGAACTGGAAGGCCTCGAACACCAGGTCGGTCCCGAGCCAGATGTACTTGTTCCGGCGCCGGTCCAGGGACGGGCGGAAGACGTCGGCGTAGGTGGTGCGGATCCGGGAGTTCAGCCCGTCCGCCCCGACGACCAGGTCGTGGGTGGCCCGCAGCTGCTCCACGTCCGGTGCCTCGGTGCGGTAGTGGACGGTGACCCCCAGGTCGGCCACCCGCTGCTGCAGCAGGTGCAGCAGGTCCTTGCGCCCCATGGCGGCGAAGCCCTGGCCGCCCACCGTGAACGACGTCCCGTCGATGTCGATGTCGATGTCGGTCCAGCGGGCGAAGCGGCGCGACATCTGCTCGTGGATGACCGGGTCGGCGTTGTCGATGGCGCCGAGGGTCTCGTCGGAGAAGACGACGCCGAAGCCGAAGGTGTCGTCCGGCGCGTTCCGCTCCCAGACGGTGACCTCGTGGCCGGGGTCCAGCTGCTTCATCAGGGCGGCGAGGTACAGCCCGCCCGGCCCGCCACCGGCGATCGCGATCCTCATCGGGTTCCCTCCACCGAGGGGACGCGCGGCGCCGTCCCCTCGTTCGTGACGATGTCGCGCAGGACGTAGTGCTGCAGCTTTCCGCTGCTGTTGCGGGGCAGGGACGGGCAGAAGCGGACGTCGCGCGGGTACTTGTAGGGCGCCAGCTGCTGCTTGACGTGGTCCTGGATGGCCCGGGCCGTGGCCTCGCCGGCGGTCACGCCCTCGCGCAGCACCACGAACGCGCACACGACCGAGCCGCGCTCGGGGTCGGGCTTGCCCACCACCGCCGACTCGACGACGTCGGGATGGGTGTCGATGGCGGCCTCCACCTCGGGCCCGCCGATGTTGTAGCCCGACGAGACGATCATGTTGTCGGTGCGTGCGCGGTAGTGGAAGTAGCCGTCCTCGTCCCGGACGAAGGTGTCGCCGGTGACGTTCCAGCCGTCGACGACGTAGATCCGCTGCCGCTCGTCGTCGAGGTAGCGGCAGCCGACCGGGCCGATCACCGCGAGACGACCCTCGACCCCGGGGGCGACCTCCCGCCCGTCCGGGTCCAGGACGGTCGCGCGGAACCCGGGCACCGCCTTCCCGGTGCTGCCCGGCCGGATGTCGTCCCCGGCGGCGGAGACGAAGATGTGCAGCATCTCGGTGGCGCCGATCCCGTCGATGATCCGCAGCCCGAGCTCGGCCTCGACCTGTTCCCACACCTGCTGCGGGATGTGCTCGCCGGCGCTCACCGCGGCGCGCAGGCCGCGCAGCCGCTGGATGCCGCCCGACCGGAGGATCTGCCGGTACCCGGTGGGCGCGGTGGCCAGCACCGTCACCCCGTGCTGCTCCACCAGCTCGGCCAGGCGGGCCGGCGGGGCGTTCTCGGTGAGGAACATGCAGGCGCCGGCGCGCAGCGGGAAGACGACGAGCATGCCGAGCCCGAAGGTGAAGCCGAGCGGGGCGGTGCAGGCCACGAGGTCGTCGGGCCGCAGCCGAAGCACGTTCCGGCCGAAGGTGTCGTCGATCGCCAGCAGGTCGCGGTGGAAGTGGGTGGTGATCTTCGGGACGCCGGTGCTCCCGGACGTCGGGGCGAACAGCGCCACGTCGTCGGCGGCGGTGTCGACGGCGCGGAACTCCCCCGACCGCTCCGAGCAGCGGGCCACGAGGTCGTCGCCGTCGTCCCCGCCGATGGTCACCACGCGCAGCTGCGGGGCGTCGGCGTCCCGCACCGCCTCGACGTCGGCGACGTACCGGGCGTCGACCAGCGCGATCGCCGGCCGGGACCGCGCCACGACCGGGGTGAGCTCCCGGGCGCGCAGCGCGCACATGGTGGTGACGGCGATGCCGCCGGCCATCAGCACGCCCAGCCACGCCGCGACGGTCCAGGGATTGTTCGGGGACCGGAGCAGCACGCGGTTGCCCGGCACGAGGCCGAGGTCCTCGGCGAGCACCTGCGCGACCTGGCCGGCGCGGCGGCGCAGCTCGCCGTAGGACCACACCTCGCCGGTGTCGGTGCGGACGGCGGGGCGGTCGGCGCCGAACCGGGTGATGGCGCCGTCGAGGAGCTCGACGGCGGCGTTGAGCCGCTCGGGGTACTGCAGGTCGGGGGTGGGGAACTCCAGGCGCGGCCACTGCTCGGCCGGGGGCAGGTGGTCCCGGGCGAAGGTGTCGACGTGGGCGCTCGGCGAGAGCTGCATGGGTGGTCCTCTCGGAGCCGGGGCGGACGGGGGCTCAGGACGCCCGCGTCATCCCCTCCTGGACGACCGTGGCCAGGTGCCGGCCGTCGGGGGTGAAGAAGCGGCCGAGGCCGACGCCGCGGCCGGAGCCGGCGTGCCCGGCCTCCTGGGCGTAGAGCAGCCAGCCGTCGACGACGCCCTCGTCGGGGACGGCGTGGAACCACATCGCGTGGTCGAGGCTGGCGGTGACCAGACCCGGGCGGGCCCACGGCAGGTCCAGCACGCGCAGCACCGGCTCGAGGATCGTGTAGTCGCAGACGTAGGCCAGCGCGGCGAGGTCGCGCTGCGCCCGCGACAGCCCGGGGACCTCCCGCAGGGCGTCGTAGGGGCGGACCCAGACCGCCTGGTGCGGCGATCGTCCCCCGTCGACGGTGAGGTAGACCGGTCCGGGGACGTGCCGCATGTCGAAGCTGCGGCCCGCGCTCCAGTAGGCCTTCGACTCCTCGGTCATGGTGCCGCCCGAGCGCTCGGCGAGGTACTCGGCCGAGCTGGGCAGGGTCTCCGGGCCCGGCACCTCCGGCGCCGTCGGCGCGTGCGAGCCACCCGGCTCCCCCGCCGCGAAGGAGGCCAGCGCGACGTACACCACCTTGCCGTTCTGGTGTCCGCGGACCGAGCGGGTGCTGTAGCCCCGGCCGTCGCGGAGCACCTCGACCTCGTAGCGGACCTCGGCGCCGATGTCGGCCGGCCGCATGAAGTACGAGTGCATGGAGTGCATCGACTTCGCGCCCTCGCCGGCGTCGGGGACGGTGCGCATCGCCGCGGCCGCCGCGGCCGCGACGAGGTCACCGCCGTAGGCCTTGGGCCAGGGGCAGGGCTGGGTGGTGGCCACGTACGCGACGCCGTCGGCCCCCGGCTGCTCGCGGAGCGTGACGGCGGCGGTGAAGATCTCCGACGTCGGGGCGGTCACGGCCGGTCCACCCAGTTCCTCAGCGCGGCGTCGGCGACGTCGGCGAGGTTGACCACGATGTTGTCCGGGGTGCGGGTGGTCATCCAGGTGAGCGGCCGGTTGCGGTCGAGGTTGCACTCGACGTGCGGCATGTGCGGCGGCACGAAGACCCAGTCGCCCTCCTCCATGTCGAGGTAGTCCTCGTACCTCTCCCCGAAGTAGATCCGCGCCCGTCCGGACAGCACGTAGCCGCCGGTCTCGGCCTCCCCGTGGTGGTGCGGGACCGACCGGTAGCCGGGCTCGTTGCTGACCTTGCCGAACCAGATGCGGGTGGCCGGGGTGTTCTCCCGGCTGACGCCCGCGATCCGGGAGGCGCCCTCGGACTGGCCGGTGCGCTGCGACTCGAGCCCGCCGCGGGTCACGACCGGCACGACCAGGCCGGCCTCGTTGGCGTACGGCGAGCCCGCTCCCGCGGGGATCCGGAGGTCCTTGTCGGTCGGCTGCATGTGCGCTCCTCCTCGATGGGGAGCCCGCGCTCCGGCGTCCTGCGGCGCCCTCTCGGGACTGTCGGCGCGGCCTCGTATGCACTATCGTTCACGACCGTCACCAGATGTCAATAGCCGTCGATGGAGGCAGCATGACCCCGATCCCGGTGAACCCCGCGGCGCTGCCGGCCCCGAGCGGCTACTCGCACGGCACCCTGTCCGGCAACACGCTGTACCTGGGCGGTCAGACCGCGCTCGACGCCGACATGAGGATCGTCGAGGGCGGCATCGTCGAGCAGTTCCGCCAGGCGTTCGGCAACCTGCTGGCCACGCTGGCCGAGGCCGGCGGCCGTCCCGAGGACCTCGTGACGGTGACCATCTACCTGACCGACATCCCCGACTACCAGGCCCACGGCCGGGAGATCGGCCGCGTCTGGCGGGAGCTGGCCGGCCCCGTCTACCCGGCGATGGCCGGCATCGGCTGCACCGCGCTGTGGCAGCCCGAGGCGATGATCGAGATCCTCGGCGTCGCCGTGATCCCGGACGAGCGGCTGCGCCGGCCGGCGTCCTGAGCCGGCCGACGCAGCCGGGTCAGTCCCGCCCGGCCGCGACGATCGCCTCCGCCAGGCGCTGCGGCGCGGTGAACATGACCTCGTGGCTGCCCGGCAGCTGCACGAGCCGGTACATCCCCAGCCGGCTGGACATGCGGGGGTGCCATCCCCACTCCCCCGGCGGCAGCGCGGTGTCCTCGGTGGCGTTGATGTAGCTGCGGGGCAGCTCGAGGGCGTAGAAGCGCGAGAGATCCAGCGTGTCGACGAAGGGCTGGAAGGGCTCCGACGACAGGCGGCCGTACGTCTCGCGGGCGAGCGCCTCGTCGGCGTCCTGGATGAAGGCCTCCCGCCAGATCGGCCACGGCATGCTGACCGTGTTGTCGCCGCTGGCCGCGGCGAGCTGGCCGAACAGGTCGCGGTAGTGCGGGGGCACCTCGTCGAGGAGGCTGTTGCCCGGCTGCGGCACGAACGCGTTCCAGAAGACCAGGCGCCGCAGGCGGTCGGGGATCTCCTCCGCCACCCGGGCGATGACCGTGCCCCCGAAGCTGTGGCCGAGGAGGACGACGTCGGTCAGGTCGGCGCCGGTGATGGAGTCGACGATCGAGGCCACGCAGTCGTCGTGCGTGACGGCCTTGTCCACCCCGACGCCGTGACCGGCGATCGTGGGCGTGTGCACCTCGTGGCCGGCGGCGGTGAGGTGCTCGGCGACGGGCTGCCACAGGGAGCCGTCGTGCCAGGAACCGTGGACGAGGACGAAGCGGATCACGGGACCTCCCCTGTCGTGTCGCCCGGGTCGGCGACCGTGCCGCGACGTTAGGGGCGCCGCCCGCGCCGCCCTGTCCGGATCGCGCGCACCGGCCGGAACGCGCGACCGGAAAGGGGTCACCGCCCCCGGGCGGTCTCCGAGGGCAGCCGGCCGAAGGCCCGGCGGCAGTCCGCGGCGAACCGCCCCGGGTGCGCGAAGCCCCAGCGCCAGGCCACCTCGGCCACGCCGCCGGCGTTCCCGGCCAGCAGGTCGCGGTGCGCGCCCGCGAGCCGGACGTCGCGCAGGTAGGCCGCGGGCGTCGTGCCCAGCCGGTCGCGGAAGTGCTGCTGCAGGGTGCGCGGGGACACCCCCGCGGCGGCCGCGATGTCCACCAGGCCGATCGGGGTCTGCGCGTGGTCGTGCACGAACGCCTGCGCGCGCCGGACGACGCCGGCGCCGCCGCTCCGCCCGCGGTCGGCCTCCGGCGGCGTGGCCGCCAGCGCCGCGGCGGCCACGAGCCCGACGACGGACCGGCCGACGGGCCCCTCCAGCAGGCCGCCGGGCAGGGCCTCGTCCAGCAGGAAGCGGGTGACGCCGTCCCAGGCGGTGCGGTCGGCGAGCACGCCGGTCCGGATCCCCGCCGCGCCGCCGGCCCCGGCGGCACGGGCGATGTCGGCGAGCGGGACCTTGACCGTCAGCAGCCGGCAGCCCGGACCGAAGGCCAGGTCGTGCTCCTCCCGGGCGTCGAGCGCGACGACGTCGCCGGTGCCGACCACCGTGCGGCGGCGGCCGGACCCGACCTCGAGCGCACCGGCGACCGGACGGGAGAGGAGCACGAAGTCGCGGAAGGGGGTCGGCCGCACCCGCACCGGGCTCCGGCCGTAGGAGAGCACGTACACGCCCAGCCCCGCGCCGCCGCCCTCGGCGTGCCGCGCGCGGAACCCCGGCCCCCGGGGCGTGAGCGAGTGCGGGCAGTAGGTGCGCCCGACCTGCTCCCGCGCGGAGTCGACGTCGTCGGTGTCCAGGCGGACGGCGAGCCCGGACCGCGGGCGCCCCGGCCCCATCAGCAGGCGCCCGGGGCCGTGCGCACCGGGAGGTGCACCAGCCCCAGCCGGACGGCGGTCGCGGCCGCCGCGGCCCGGTTGCCGGCGCCCAGCTTGGTCAGCAGGTGCCCGACGTGGCTGCCCACCGTCCGCTCGCTGACCCCGAGCGCGCGGGCGACCATCCGGTCGGTGGCCCCGCCGGCCAGCGCGGCGAGCACCTCCAGCTCCCGCAGCGACAACCCCCCGGGCGCCGGCGCCGGCCGGTGCGCGACCACCACCCACGCCCCGGCGGGCGAGGCCTCGACCGCGGTCAGCGCGCTCCCCCGGAGGACCAGCAGCGAGCAGCCCAGCCGGGACGGCCAGCGCGCCGGGTGCAGCAGCTCGCGCAGCGGGCCCGGCGGCGCCACCAGGGCGGGCTCGGCGCCCGGGGTCAGGGCCACGGTCGAGCCGTCGCCGGGCCGCCAGGCGAGCATGCCGCCCTCGCCGTCCGGCACCGGCAGGGGGACGCCGCCGAGCGGATCGACCAGGGCGGTCAGGTCGGGGCCGAGCAGCCGCAGCAGCGCGACCGCCTCGTCGTCCACGGCCGGGCCGGCCGTGCTGGCGTGCAGCGCCCCGACGTACCGCTCCCCCGCCGTCAGGCAGACGCTGACCCCGTCGGTGTACCGGGAGGGCCCGATCACCCGCTCGAACATCGGCCCGCGGCGCCCGGCCTCGGGGATGTCGCTCATCCGCAACGGGCCACCCGGGCCGCGCACCGCCGGGAAGTGCGGATCGGCGTGGAAGCCGGTCTCGATGGCGGCGAGGACCTCGCCGGCGTAGCCGCTGCTCGCCAGCGTCTCGTGCGTGCCGCCGACCGGGTCCCAGCGCTCGACCGCGGCAGCGCAGCACGGGAGCAGCGCGGTCAGCGCGTCGAGCACACCGCGCGCCCGGTCGCCGGGGAGCGCACCGGAGTCCACGGCCTCGGCGGCCGCCCGGACCTCGAGCGCCACCGCCAGCCGGCTGCCCGTCGGCACGGAAGGCACGCCGCACCCTGCCACGTCCCGGCCCTCCGTGGGGCCGCGCCGGGCTCGGTAGTTCCCCCGATGCGCGGCCGGCCGCGGCGGCGGCAGTCTCCCGCCACCGCCCCCGAGCCGTGAGGAGCACCCATGGACGTCGCCGAGTACGCCGAGCACGACGCCACCGCCCTGGCCGCGCTGATCCGCTCCGGCGAGGTCAGCGCCCCGGAGGTGCAGGAGGCCGCACGGACGGCGGTCGAGCAGGTGGAGCCCGAGCTCAACGCGCTGGTCGGCCCGCTCTTCGAGAAGCCGCTCGAGCACGACCCGGCCGGGCCGTTCGGCGGGGTGCCGTTCGCGCTCAAGGACCTCATCACCCACGCCGCCGGGGTGCCGCAGCGCGCGGGCAGCCGGCTGCTCGGCGACGGCATCCCGTTCCCGTACGACAACGCGCTGATGACCCGCTTCCGCGCCGCCGGCCTGGCCGCGCTGGGGCTCACCGCCACCCCCGAGTTCGGCTTCAACGCCGCGACCGAGTCCGTCGCCAACGGCCCGACCCGCAACCCCTGGGATCCCTCCCGCTCCCCCGGCGGGTCCAGCGGCGGCTCCGCGGCCCTGGTCGCCGCCCGGGCGCTGCCGGCCGCGCACGCCAACGACGGCGGCGGGTCGATCCGCATCCCCGCGGCGGCCTGCGGCCTGGTCGGGCTCAAGCCCACCCGCGGCCGGGTGACCGTCGGCCCCGACTACAGCGACCCGCTCCTCGGCCTCGGCATCGAGTTCGCCGTCGCCCGCACCGTCCGCGACGTCGCCGGCCTGCTGGACGCCGTGCACGGCGCCGAGCCCGGCGACCGGTACCTGCTGCCCGCCCCGGCGACGAGCTTCGGCGACGCCGCCCGGCCGGTCGGCGGGCGGCTGCGGGTCGCGGTGTCGACCACGGCGGCCAACGGGGTGCCGGTCGACCCGGCCTGCGTGGCGGCGGTGCAGGCCGTGGCCGGCGCCCTCGCCGAGGCCGGCCACGTGGTCGAGGAGGCCGCCCCGGAGTACGACGTCGCGGCGTTCGACGACGCCAACCTCAAGGCCTGGAGCAGCTTCCTCGCCGACGGCGCCTACGGCATCGCCGCGCTGCTCGGCCGGACGCTGGACACCGAGGTGCTCGAGGCGACCACGCTCGCCTGCGCCGAGTACGGGGCCACGCTGACCGCGATGGACATCTACGCGGTCGACCGGGTCTTCAACGCCACGACCCGCGCGGTCGCCGGCTTCTTCACCGGCTACGACGTGCTGGTCACCCCCACCACCGCGGCGCCCAACACCGCCATCGGCCACCTGGACGCGAACGACGCGTCGCTGGACGCCCGCGGCTGGTACGACCGGATCTTCTCGTTCGGGGCGTTCACAGCGCTGTCCAACGTCACCGGCGCACCGGCGATCAGCGTGCCCGGCCCGCCGTCGCCCGAGGGCTGGCCGGTCGGCGTGCAGGTGGTCGGCCGGCACGCGGCCGAGGAGACCCTCCTGGGGGTGGCCGCGCTCCTCGAGGAGGCGCTGCCCTGGGCGGACCGGCGGCCGGCGGTCGTCGCGCACTGACGGGGCGCCCCGGCCGGGTCACCGGGCGGCCGGTGCGACGGCGTCCTCGCGGACGCCGTCCGCCGGTGCCCGCCGGTCGGCCACCCGGCAGGCCACCGCCACCGCGGCCAGGCCGGCGACCACCGGCCAGGGGGAGGCGACGACCGCCTCCTCGAGCCCCGCCAGGGGGTTGGCGAGCAGGCCGAGCCGGTCCAGCGCCCAGCCGAGCGCGGCGACCAGGGCGACGGCGGCGCCGATCAGCCGCAGCGCCGGGCCCGATCGGGTGCGCGACATCAGGTACAGCGACGGGAACACGAGCACCACGGCGAGCAGCTGGGCCAGCTCGACGCCCACGTTGAACGCGAGCAGCGCGGGCACCGAGGCCGAGCCGTCGAGCCCGAGGTCGGTGAGGATGCCGGCGAAGGCCAGTCCGTGCACCAGTCCGAAGCCCCCGGCGATGAGCACCTCGCCGCGGCGGGCCAGCGGGCGCACCGCGTGCACGGCGGCCACCCCCACCGAGGCGGCGATGAGCACCTCCACCGGCGCGCCGGGTACGGCGACCCAGCCCAGCGCCGCGGCGATCAGCGTCAGCGAGTGGCCGGCGGTGAACGCCGTGACGACGGCGAGCACGCGGCGCAGCGCCGGACCGAGCCCTCCCCGGCGGCGCCACCGTCCTCCGACGGCCACGAGCGGGGCGACCAGCAGCAGCGTCAGCAGGAACAGCAGGTGGTCGGCGCCGGCCAGCACGTGGTTCAGGCCGTGGCCGACCATGTCGGCCAGGCCCGTCCCCGCCACGTCGCCGATCCGCAGGCTGCTGTCCGTGGCGTCGAGGACGCCCGCGGTGGAGATGTCGCCGGCCGCGTCGGTGAGGACGACGACCGCCTCGTGCGCCGGGTCGGCCTCGATGACGCCGTCGTAGGTCAGCGTGAAGTCCGACGGGTCCGCGCCCCCCGGGTCGATCGTCACCTCGACGCTCAGGGAGTCGATGCCCTCGACCGACTCGCGGACGACGCCGGCGTAGGTCTCGGTCCACTCCGTGCCGTCGGCGCCGGTGACGGTCAGGTGCTCGTCGAGGTAGGCGGCGACCTCGTCGGCGTAGGAGTCGACGTCCGCGGCCGACGCCCAGTCCGTGCCCAGCGCCTGGTCGAGGGTCTGCAGCGCGACGCTGACCGTCGCGTCGACCGAGTCCTCGCCCACCCGGACCGACAGGGTGCTGCTGCCCAGGCTGTGCGCGTCGGCGACCCCGGGGGTGAGCAGGACGAGGCCGCCGGCCGGGGCGGCCCCGCCGGCGAGCGTGCGCCGGACACGGTGCAGGGAGGACATGGCGGCCGAGCCTGGGGTCGGAGTCTGGGAGCCGCCTGGACGCCGGCTGGGAGGACCACATCACCCGGCGTGACCGCCGGGTCTCACAGCGTTCGTCCAGCGAGCGCCCAGGGTCACCGGAGCCGGCGTCCCCATCGTTGCTCCCGACCGACTTCCCCCAGCTCGAGAGAAGCCACGATGAAGCTCCGCACGACCCTCGCCGCCGCCCTGCTCGCCGCCGTCGTCCCCGTCGCGGCCGCCTGCGGCACGACGGCCGACGCCGCCTCGGCGACCTCCACGTCCAGCAGCACCACCGGCACCGGCAGCACCCAGGAGGACGCCTTCGCGGGCGGCCGTCCGGACGGCGGCGCCGGCGGCGGGCCGGGGGGCGTCGACGTCTCCTCGGTCACCACCGGGGAGCAGCTGGTCGAGGTGATCCAGGAGGCCTACGGGGACGGCTCGCTCGACCTGCACCGCGGGCACCAGCCGGTCCAGGACGTGCTCGACGAGGTGCTCGCCATCAGCCACGACGAGCTGCACGTCCGCATGGACGCCGGCCAGAACCTGGCCGCCGTCGCCGAGGACATCGGCGTCGACCCGCAGGACCTCGTCGACGCGCTCGTCGAGTCGTGGGGCACGGCCATCGACACCGTGCTCGCCTCCGGCGAGATCACCGAGGACGAGGCCGAGCAGTACCGAGCCGCGCTCGAGGAGGCGTTCACCTTCCGCGTCAACTGGGACGGCGAGGAGGAGATGCCGACCTTCACCGGACTGGACGCGTGAGCCGGGGCCGCCGGCCGCGCGCGGCGGTCAGCCGCCGCCGCGGCCGGAGTCGGCCAGCGCGACGGCGTCCCGCTCGCCGTCCAGGGCCTCGAGCAGCGTCTGGTTGTGCCGCAGGTTCAGCGTCAGCATCCGCCGGGCCACCGCGAGCAGCTCGGCGGTCTGCGGATCGCGCAGCGAGCAGATGACGTTGTTGCCCGACCGCCGGCTGCTGACGATGCCGGCCCGCCGGAGCACCGACACCTGCTGCGAGAGGTGCGAGAGCTCCAGACCCGTGCCGTCGGCGAGCTCCCCGACGGTGCGCTCCTGCTCGGCGAGCAGCTCGAGCACCCGGATCCGGGCCGGGTGCGCGAGGGCCTTGAACAGGTCCGCCTTCGCCTCGGCCAAGGGACGGCCCGGAGTGAACGGCATGCCTGCCATCTTACGGAGCCCGGCTCCCCGTGGTCATCGACTTGATAAAGTCATCAAGTTCGCATGTCGACACGGGGATGAGGCTGCATGGCGCGCTGGTGGCGGACCGACGGAGGCGACGACGTCGACGCCGACTCCCAGACGCTGGAGACCATGCCGATCGGGCTGATCGAGCTGGACACCGACTGGACGGTCCGCTTCGTCAACCGGGCGGCGGAGGAGATGGTCGGGTACCAGCGAGCCGACCTGCTCGGCCGCTCCTACTGGGAGGCCTTCCCGGCCAACGCGGACAACGAGTTCGGCGAGGCCTACCGGCAGGCGGTCAGCACCCGCCGGCCCCGCACCGTCGAGGCCTTCTACCCCGAACCGCTGAACCGGTGGTTCGAGGTGCAGGCGGTGCCCACGGCCCAGGGGCTGTGGCTGTACTTCACGGAGGTGACCGCCCGCCGCCAGGCACTGGAGCGGCTGGCGCTGCTGGCCCGGGTCAGCGCCGAGCTGGCCGGGACGTTCCACACGCCGGCCGCGGTGGGGCGCATCCCGCGCCTGCTGGTGCCCACGATGGCCAGCTGGGCGACGGTCGCCCTGGTGGACGAGGACGGCAGCCTGCAGGAGGCCGGCGGCTGGCACGTCGACCCGATGCGGACTCCCCTGGTGCGCCGGTACGCCGCCGCGGCGCAGGCGTCGTTCCCGGCCACCTCACCGGTCGTGCGCGCCGTGACCACGGCGAGCACCGTGACCCTCTCCGCCGCGGAGCTCTCCGGCAGCGCCCTGGGCGCCGTGGCGTCGGGCACCGCGCGCCGGCTGCTGCGGGCGCTGGACCCGGGCAGCATGACCGTGCTGCCCATCCGCGGCCAGGACCGCGTCCTGGGCGCCATGACCCTGGTCCACGACCGGCACCGCACGCCGGACCCGGCCGACCTCGCCACCGCCACCGACGTCGCCGAGCGCATGGGCCTGGCCCTGGACAACGCGCGCCTCTACGAGCAGCAGCGGCGGCTGGCCGAGGAGCTGCAGCGCAGCATGCTGACCGCGCCGCCGGAGCCCGACCACGCGCAGATCGTCGTGCGGTACCTGCCGGCGGCCGAGGCCGCGCGCGTGGGCGGGGACTGGTACGACGCCTTCGTCCAGCCGGACGGCGCGACCAACCTGGTCATCGGCGACGTCGTCGGCCACGACACCGCGGCCGCCGCGTCGATGGGGCAGCTGCGCAGCATGCTGCGCGGGATCGCCGTCACCGGCGACGCCGGCCCGGCCCAGCTGCTCACCCAGCTCGACGCGGCGATGGCCCAGCTGCAGCTGCACACCTACGCGACCGCCGCCGTCGCCCGCTTCGAGCAGAGCCGGGCCGACGTCGAGCGCGGCATCACCCGCATGCGGTGGGCCAACGCCGGGCATCCACCGCCGCTGGTCATCCACCCCGACGGCACGATCGCCGAGCTGGCCAGCTGGCGCGGCGAGCTGATGCTCGGCGTCGACGCCTCGACCCCGCGCAGCGACTCGGCGATCAGCCTGGACCGGGACACGACCGTCCTGCTGTACACCGACGGGCTGGTGGAACGGCGCACCGCGGATCTCGACGACGGCATGGCGCGGCTGCGGGCCGCCGCGGTCCGGCTCGCTGACCTGCCGCTGGACGACCTGTGCGACCGGCTGATCGAGGAGCTGGTGGAGCCCACGCCGACCGACGACGTTGCGCTCGTCGCGATCCGCCTGCACCGGCAGGACCGGCCGCGACCCGACCAGGCCGGCGCACCGGACGTCCCCCCGACCGTCGGCCCGGACCCGGCCGGCACCTGACCGGCAGAGGGGCTGCATCCGGGGAGCCCTCGGGATCCGAAGGCCTGGACGTGGTCGCACGCAGCGCAGACGTCGAGTGGCTCCTCGAGCCGCTGGTCACCGCCGGGCTCGACGCCGAGGAGATCCAGACGCTGGTCTGCCGGCTGGGCTTCGAGGTCCTCACCGCCGACGGGGCACCGGGGCTGCTCCGCCTGCACCGGGTGGCCGCCGACCGCGCGCCACGGGTGCAGGCGGCCTGGATGGAGACGGTCGGCCGGCTGCTCGGCTGAGGGCTCCGGCTCAGACCCGGACCGGCCGCTGCCGGCGCTCGTGCAGCCGCAGCCGGGCGAGCAGGTCGCCGAACAGCAGCCGGGTGTCGACGTCGGTGTAGACCCGCCGCTCCGCGCCGCCCGCGGCCGACACGGTGTACCGGCTGGACTCGTCGTCCAGGGCGGTGAGCAGCACCGGCGGGCTGTCGCCCAGGGGCCACACCGCGCCGATCTCCAGCCCCTCGGGCAGCGGCAGCTCCACGAAACGGGTCCACAGCCAGGCGCCGACCGCGCCGCTGCCGGCGAGGTCGGCCTCGAGCTCGGCCACCGAGTACGCGCAGCGCCGGTAGGTCTCCAGCGGGAACGAGGAGACGGCGAGCTCGGCCCGGCCGAGCACGAACTCGGCGGCGGCGGGGTCGGTGTCGCGGTTGTACTCGAACACGCCGTCGGCCAGCGCGCCGCCGACCCAGACCAGCGTCAGGCGGGTCGCGATCTCCGGCGCCTCCTCCAGCGCGGCGGCGACGTTGGTGAGCGGGCCGGCGCAGACGACGACCAGCCGCAGGTCGTCGTCCCGGCGCGCCTCGGCCACGATCGCCGCGGAGGCCGCCGAGCGCGCCCCGCCCGGGGTGAACGCCGCCTCGGCACCGGTGTGCACGCCCGAGGGCACCGGGACGCCGACGAGGTCGACGAGCTCCCGTGCCATCGCCGTCCCCCGCGCGGCCGTGCCGTCGGTCTCCCCGAACACCGGGTTGAGGAAGGAGCTGGTCACCGCCACCACCCGGTTGGCCGGGGAGAGCAGGTGGTGCGCCAGCCCCACCAGCCCGTCGGGGTCACCGGCCCAGTCGTTGTCGACGACGACCCGGCACCGGGCACGGAGGCGGAGCTGCTGCATCGCGGTCACCCGCCCGACGATGCCCGCCCCGGCCCCCGCTCCTCCACGGCCGTGCCGCTGGACGGCACGGCGGCCCGGTCGAGCAGCCCGGCGAGCACGGCGAGCGCCCGCCGCAGCTCGAGGTCGGTCGGGGCGCCGTAGCCGAGCACCAGCCCCGGCGACCGGGGCGGGCCGGCGCAGTAGTCGGCGAGGTCGGCGACGACCACGCCGCGCGCGGCGGCGGCGCGCACCAGCGCCGCGGCGTCGGCCCGCGGCGGCAGGTGCACCACCACGTGCAGCCCGCCGTCGAGGGCGCCGAGGGTGACGTCCGGGCGGTTCCCCAGCGCGGCGACCACCAGGTCCCGGCGGTGCCGGTAGTCCCGCTGCGCCCGCGCGGTGTGGCGGGAGAACCCGCCTCCGGAGAGGAACGTGGCCAGCGCGGCCTGCTGCACGCCCGACACCGGCGTGCCCAGCAGCGCGCGGATCGCGCGCAGGCGCTCCCCCACCTCCCCCCGCAGGGCCATCCAGCCGCAGCGCAGCCAGGGCGTGAGGGTCGTCGACCAGCTCCCGATGAGGACGACGTCGGCGGACGACGGCAGCGAGGCCATCGCCGGCAGCGGCCGGCGGCGGTGGCGGAACTCGCTGTCGTAGTCGTCCTCCAGGACGAGGACCCCCGCGTCGGCCGCCCACCGCAGCAGGTCGACCCGCTCCTGCACCGCCATCCGGCCGCCCAGCGGATACTGGTGCGACGGCGTCAGCAGCACCGCATCGGGCACCGGCGACAGCGCCGCGAGGTCGGCCGCCCGCGCGCCGTCGGCGTCCACCGGCAGCGGCTGGACGCGGGCGCCGGCGGCGGCGAGCACCCGCCGGGCGGTCGGGTAGCTCGGGTCCTCCACGACGATCCGGGGCCGGCCCCCGGGCCCGCCCAGCGCGAGGGCCACCAGCGTCAGCGCCTCCCCGGCGCCGGCCGTCACGACCACCTCGTCCGGGGCCGCCTCGACCCCGCGCACCCGGCGCAGGTACACCGTGACCGCCTCCCGCAGCGCGGGCAGCCCGAGGGGGTCGGGCGCGCCCGGCGGCAGCGGGCCGGCGACCGCCCGGCGCCAGGCCGACCGCCACTCCGCGTCGTCCAGCAGCCGGGTGGCCGGCCGGCCGGGCGTCAGGTCCACCACCGGCGGGACGTCCGGGCGCTCGGCCGCGGGCGGCGGGCCGGCCGGCGGGCGGGGAGCCGCCGGATCGGGGCGCACGGCCACGACGGTGCCGCCGCCGCGCCGTCCGGTCGCGAAGCCCTCGCCCACCAGCTGCTCGTAGGCGGTGACCACCACCCCGCGGGACACCCCCAGGTCGGCGGCCAGCGCCCGGGTCGAGGGCAGCGTGTCGCCGGGACCGAGCGCGCCGTCGAGCACCGCGGTCCGGACGGCCGCGGCGATCTGCACGCTCAGCGGCGTGCCTCCCGACCGGTCCAGCCGGACGAAGAGGTCGCTGGCGTAGGCCATTTGGTCCTCCCGGGTCCGGCTCGTTTGGACTCCTGTCCGGACCAAAGGATGGCGCAGGGTGGTCGCGGCCCGACGCCCCACTCCCCCGAAGGACCCCGTGATGAGCACCGACACCGCTGTCCCCGCCACCGGCACCGACCTCGTCAAGCGCGGCATGGCCGAGCAGCTGAAGGGCGGCGTGATCATGGACGTGGTCACCCCGGAGCAGGCCCGCATCGCCGAGGACGCCGGCGCCGTCGCGGTCATGGCGCTGGAGCGGGTGCCGGCCGACATCCGGGCGCACGGGGGCATCGCGCGCATGAGCGACCCCGACATGGTGCAGGGGATCATCGACGCGGTCTCCATCCCGGTGATGGCCAAGGCCCGCATCGGGCACGTCGTCGAGGCGCAGGTGCTGCAGAGCCTGGGCGTCGACTTCGTCGACGAGTCCGAGGTGCTCACGCCGGCCGACGAGGCGCACCACATCGACAAGCGCGCGTTCACCGTCCCCTTCGTCTGCGGCGCCACCGACCTGGGCGAGGCGCTGCGCCGGATCGCCGAGGGCGCGGCGATGATCCGCTCCAAGGGCGAGGCCGGCACCGGCAACGTGGTCGAGGCCGTGCGGCACATGCGCGCCATCCGCGCCGGCATCCGCGGTCTGGCCGGCCTCGACGAGAGCGAGCTGTTCGCCGCGGCCAAGGAACTGCGCGCGCCGCACTCCCTCGTCGCCGAGGTCGCCCGCACCGGCCGGCTGCCGGTCGTGCTGTTCACCGCCGGCGGCATCGCCACCCCGGCCGACGCCGCGCTCATGGTGCAGCTGGGTGCGGAGGGCGTGTTCGTGGGCTCGGGCATCTTCCGCTCCGGCGACCCCGCCCAGCGGGCCGCGGCGATCGTGCAGGCCACCACGTTCGCCGACGACCCCGAGGTCATCGCGAAGGTGTCCCGCGGGCTCGGCGAGGCGATGGTCGGCATCGACGTGACCGCGCTGCCCGAGTCGCAGCGCTTCGCCACCCGCGGCTGGTGAGCACGCCGACGATCGGCGTCCTGGCGCTGCAGGGCGACGTCCGGGAGCACGCGGCCGCGCTGAACGCCGCGGGCGCCGAGGCGGTGCCGGTCCGGCGGCCGGCCGAGCTGACCGCCGTCGACGGCCTGGTCCTCCCCGGCGGCGAGTCCACGACGATCGGGAAGCTCGCCGCGCGCTGCGGCCTGATGGCGCCGCTGCGCGCGGCCGTCGCCGCGGGCCTGCCGGTCTACGGCTCCTGCGCGGGGATGGTGCTGCTCGCCGACCGGCTGCTCGACGGCGCCGCGGGCCAGCAGACGATCGGCGGGCTCGACGTCACCGTCCGCCGCAACGCGTTCGGCCGGCAGGTCGACTCGTCGGAGTCGACGGTCCTGCTGGACGGCGAGCCGGTGCCGGCGGTCCTCATCCGGGCGCCCTGGGTCGAGGACGCCGGACCGGGCGTCCAGGTGCTCGGCCGGGTCTCCGGCGGGCCGGCCGACGGACGCGTCGTCGCCGTGCGGCAGGGCGACCTCGTCGCGACGAGCTTCCACCCGGAGTTGACCGGCGACCTCCGGGTGCACCGGCTGTTCGTGGAGGTGGTGCGCCGGCGCGGCACGCGGTGGCGTCCCGTTCCTCCACAGGCCGATCGGGTGTCCACACCCCGCTGAGCTGGGCGTTCCTGTCGTACCCGTCGGGCATCATCGATCACGGGTTCGAGGGGTTCGGGGTCGGGTTGACCGTGGCGCAGGTGCTGCCTGCCGCCGCGTGCCCGCCACTGCTCGCGGGGCAGCGGCCGGCGCGGTTGTCCGACGTGCTGCCTCCGGAGACGCGTACCGATGTGGAGCTGGCCGTGGAGCTGGAGCGGGTGCAGCAGTTGCGGTCGCGGCTGGCCGGTTACGAGGTGGGGCTGGTGGCGGAGCTGGCTGCGCGTCGGCCGGTGGACGACGACCCGGCCCCGAACACTCCGGGTGCGGCGTCTCCGGGCTGGGCCGGTGATCCGGCGCCGGGTGCGGTGAGCGAGTTCTTCCCCGACGAGCTGGCGTTGATCCTGAACGTGTCGCGGACCGAGGCCAGCAAGCTGCTGGCGGTCGTCCTCGACCTGCGCCACCGGCTGACCGCCACCTGGACGGCGCTAGCCGACGGCGAACTCGACTGGCCCCGCGCCCGCGCCATCGCCCAGGAACTCGGGGTCGAGAAGGCCGGCCAGACCTCCCCGGATGTCGTGCGGGCGGTGGAGGCGCTGGTGCTGCCGCAGGCGATGGAGCTGTCGATCAGCGGGGTGCGGGCAGCGGTGCAGCGCGAGCTGCAACGGCTGGACCAGCAGGCCGCCGACCGGCGCCGTGAACAGGCGAGGAGGGCCGCCGACGCCGTCCAGCGTCCGCTGCCCGACGGCATGGCGCGCTACGAGATCACCGGCACCGCCGAGCAGATCGCCGCGATGCGGGCGACGGTCGACCAGTTGGCCCACGCCGCCAAGGCCGACGGGGACGACCGCCCCATCGGCGTGCTGCGGGTGGCGGCGCTGCACGCCCTGATCACCCGGCCCTGGGACGACTCGCGTCCGCCGGTCACGGCGCACATCACGGTGCTCGCCCCACTGCCGGCGCTGCAGGCTGCCGGTTCAGCGGGCGCGGGCGGCTCGGTGGGTGCGGTCGACGGCCAGCCGATCACCGCCGCCCACCTGCGGCAGGTGCTCGAGCAGCTCGACGCGCTGTGCCCCGGCGGGCTGCAGGCGCCCGAGGGCGGGAGCCTGGACATCGGCCTGGTCGACCCCGGCACCGGCGAACTGCGCGCCACCCTCACCCGCGCCGAGCTCGACCGCCTGGCCCGCCGCGGCTGCCCCGACCACCCCGACATCGCCTCTCAGGGAGCCGACTGCGGCTGCCCGGTGCTCGACCGGCCGGCCCCCGTCGACGGCTACCGGCCACCGAACCCCACCGACCGGTTCGTGCGTACCCGCGACCAGCACTGCCGCATGCCCGGCTGCCACAAGCGGGCCGGCTGGGCCGACCGGGACCACGTCATCCCGCACGCCTCCGGCGGCGCCACCGCCTGCGACAACCTCTGCTGCCTCTGCCGCCGCCACCACCGGCTCAAGACCCACGCCCGCGGCTGGCGCTTCAACATGAGCCCCGACGGAGAAATCACCGTCACCACCCCCAGCGGCATCACCCGGGTGACCCGGCCACCCGGGCCCGACTGGTTCCCCGGCCCCGCACCACCCGGGCTCCCCGACCGCGCGACCGACCCGGCGATCGCCGGTCCCGACGCACCACCGCCGTTCTGAGGGGGCGGGTGGCATGTCCAGAAATCGCACACCCCACCGCCATGTGAGCCACCTCATACTCGACTCGGTCGAGCCGGGGAGGTGCGCGTGTCGGCAGTCGACGCCTGGGAGGCGTTCCAGCGCGGCGAGGAGCCCGTCGGGGTCCGCGCCGAGGTGCTCGCCTCCTGGCGCCGGTCCCGGTGGAACCAGGTCGACCCGGGGCTCGACGTCCCCCCGGTCGAGGACGCCGACGACGACTCCCCGTTCGTCCGCACGGCCGCGCCGGTCCTGCTCCGCATGGCCGACCTGCTCGCCGACAGCCGGACCTGCCTGGCGCTCACCGACCGCACCGGCCACGTGGTGTGGCGGTGGGTGTCCGACCGGCAGCTCAGCGCCGAGATCGACCGGTCGGGCCTGCGGTTCGCCGCCGCCTTCGACGAGCAGCAGGTGGGCACCTGCGGCATCGGCTCCGCGCTGGCGACCGGCCGGCTGGCCACGGTCGTCGGCGCTGAGCACTTCGTGGCGTCGTTCCAGCGGTGGGCGTGCGTGGCCGCGCCCGTCGTCTGCCCGGTGACCGGGCGCACCGTGGGCGCGGTCAACGTGACCTCCCGTGCCTCCGACGCCGGCCCCTTCCTGCAGGTCGCCGCCCGGTCCCTGACCGACCAGGTGCGGTCGGCGCTGGCGGAGGCGGCGACCGCCGGCGAGCACCGGCTGCTGCAGGCCTTCCTGCGAGCCCGCCGGCGGACGACGGCGCCGGTCGTCGCGCTCACCGCGGACCTGCTGATGGCCGACGGCGCGGCGGCCGAGCTGGGCCTGGACCACGCCGACACCTGGGCACGGGTCGTCGCGGCCGGCGCCGGCGCCACCGTCGTCGCGCTGGCCGGGGGTGTGGTCGCCGACGTCCTGCCCCTCGACGACGGCCCGCGCGACGGCGCCGTCCTCGCCCTCCGCTGCACCGCGCCGGCCGGGCCGGAGCCCGCGCCGGCGACGCCGGCGAGCCGGCTCACCCGGCTCGAGCAGGTGGAGTCCGACGCCATCGCCGCCGCGCTCGCCGAGTGCGGTGGCAACAAGTCCGCGGCCGCCGCCCGGCTCGGCATCTCCCGCGGCACCCTCTACCAGAAGCTGCGGCGCTACCGGCCGCTCACGGTGTAGAGGCCCCGAGCCCGCAGCCGGCCCCGGCTGCGTCCGTCCCCTGGTCCACCGTCGCACCCGGAGGGAAGCCACCCGTGAGCACCATGCGCTTCGGCCTGTTCATGCCGCCGTTCAACAGCCCGCCCACGCAGAACCCGACCACCTCGCTGCAGCGCGACATCGAGACCATCCAGCTGCTGGACCAGCTGGGCTACGACGAGGTCTGGGTCGGCGAGCACCACTCGGCGGCCACCGAGATCATCGCCGACCCGCTCACCTTCCTGGCCCACGTCGGGCCGCTCACCCGGAACATCAAGCTGGGCACCGGCGTGGTCTCGCTGCCGTACCACAACCCGCTGTGGGTGGCCGACCGCGCGATCCTCGTCGACCACCTGCTGCGCGGCCGGCTGATGGTCGGCGTCGGGCCGGGGTCGCTGCCCACCGACGCGGCGATGATCGGCCTGGAGCCGGCTCAGCTGCGCCCGGCGCTGCACGAGGACCTCGACGTCCTCATCCGGCTGCTGACCAGCGAGGAACCGGTGACGATCGAGACCGACCGCTACCGGCTGGTCGAGGCGCGGTGCCAGCTCGCGCCCTACCAGTACCCGTGCTTCGAGATGGCCGTCGCGGCCACCGCCTCCCCCACCGGCCCCCGGCTGGCCGGCAAGTACGGCCTCGGGATGCTGTCGGTGGGCGCTACGACCAAGGAGGGCTTCGACGTCCTCGGCCACCACTGGAGCGTGCTGGAGGCGGAGTCCGCCGCGGCCGGCCGGACCGCCGACCGCTCCCGGTGGCGGCTGATGGGTCCCATGCACATCGCCGAGACGCGGGACCAGGCCGTCGAGGACATCCGCTACGGCTTCGACGCCTTCGTCGAGTACACGCAGAAGACCCTCGCCCTGCCGCCGGTCCGCATCCCCGGCGACACCTTCGACGAGCGGCTGGCCTGGCTCGACGACAGCGGGTGGGGCGTGATCGGCACACCCGACGACGCGATCGCCCAGATCCAGCGGCTGGTCGACCAGTCCGACGGCGGGTTCGGCTGCTACATCCTGCTGCAGCACGACTGGGCCAACTGGCAGGCCACCCAGCGCAGCTTCGAGCTGTTCGCCCGCCACGTGATCCCCGCCTTCCAGCCCTCGCAGCGGCGGCTGCTGGCGGCGGAGTCGTGGGCGCGCAGCAAGCACGCCGAGCTCGACGCGAAGAACGGCGCCGCCATCCAGGCGGCGGCCGACCGCTACGCGCAGGAGAAGGCGACGGCCGGCCAGTCGTGAGCCGCGCCCCGGGCCGGGCGGCCGTCCGCCCGGCCCGGGAGCCCGCTCACCGGTTGGCGTCGCTGCGCGCGAGCCGCTGCCAGCCGAGCAGCGAGACGCCCCCGGCCCAGGCGAGCAGCACCACGACCGACGACGTCCGGGTCATGCCCGGCACCTCGCCGAGGAGGAGGTGGGCGGCACCGGACCCGGGCAGCACCTCGGCGACCGCGGCGGTCCAGGAATAGCCGAACTGCGGCAGCATCAGCGGGAGCAGGAGCATCAGCAGGACGACGGTGACCAGCGCGCCCGCCGTGCTCCGCAGCAGCAGGCCGAGCCCGGCCGCGAGGACGGCGCCCGCCGCGAGCACCAGGGCGACGGTGCCGAGCACCCGCCCGGCCTCCGCGGCGGGCAGCGGCAGGGTCGTGCCCGACGCCAGGTGCGCCGCGACGGCGGACGCCAGGGCGAGGAGCACCCCGAGCGCCGTTCCCGCGCCGGTGGCGACGGCCACCCGGGCCAGGACGAGGACGCCGCGGCGCGGGGTCCACTGCAGCGTCGGGACGATGCCGCCCGTGGCGTGGTCGGCGGTGACCGCGGTGACGACCAGCGCCAGGAGCGCGAACTGGACCGGCAGGGCGGCGAACGCACCCGCCGCCCAGGCCGGGTCGCCCGGTCCGGCGCCCTGCTCCGAGGCGGCCTCCGCGCCGGCGAGCGCGCCGATGCCGATCCACCCCACCGCCGCCGCGGCCAGGAACCACCAGGAGGTGCGCACCGACCACAGCCGTGCCCACTCGGCGCCGCAGGTGCGGGCGAGCACCCGCCCGGGCGAGGTGGGCCGGCTGCCCGTCGCGGCGGTCACCGGGCACCCTCCGTCGCCGGCTCGGCGGGCTCGCGCCGGCCGTGGTCCAGGCTGTCGCCGGTCAGCGAGAGGTAGGCGTCCTCCAGGGACTGCGCCTCGTCGGAGAGGTGCCGCAGCGCGATGCCGGCGGCCGCGGCGACCGCACCGACGTCCTCGGCGGTGCCGCCCTCGACCTCCAGGTCGTCCGCCTCGGCCCGCCGGACCGCGAGGCCGCGCTCCGCCAACCGGGCGGACAGCTCGGCCGCGCGGCCGGCGCGCACCAGCACCCGGCGGGCGCCCAGCCCCCGCAGGATCTCCTCCGTGGTCGCGTCCGCGATCAGCC
This sequence comes from Blastococcus sp. SYSU D00820, assembly GCF_054050695.1. NCBI lineage: Bacteria > Bacillati > Actinomycetota > Actinomycetes > Geodermatophilales > Geodermatophilaceae > Blastococcus > Blastococcus sp. SYSU D00820. The sequence continues at coordinate 17,222 of NZ_JBJGZW010000026.1, read as the reverse complement.
GGCCCCGGCCGATGACGACCAGCCGGTCGGCGATCTGCTGCATCTCGCCGAGCAGGTGGCTGGAGACCAGCACGGTGCGCCCCTCGTCGGCCAGCCGCCGCAGCAGCCCGCGGATCCAGCGCACGCCGTCGAGGTCGAGCCCGTTGACCGGCTCGTCGAACAGCAGCACCCCGGGGTCACCCAGCAGCGCCGCGGCGATGCCCAGCCGCTGGCGCATGCCCAGGGAGTAGCCGCGGATGCGGCGGCGGGCGGCCGCGCCCAGGCCCACCTCCTCGATGACCTGCTCCACCCGGCGCCGCGGGATGCCGTTGGTGCGGGCGGCGATGCGCAGGTGCGCGCGGCCGGTCCGGCCGGGATGGACCGCACCCGGGTCCAGCAGCGCGCCGACCTCGCGCAGCGGCTCGGCGAAGGCGGTGATCGGCCGCCCGTTCACCCGGGCGGTGCCGGCGGTCGGCCGGTCCAGGCCCAGCACCATCCGCATCGTCGTGGACTTGCCGGCGCCGTTGGGCCCGAGGAATCCGGTCACCGCGCCCGGCGCCACGACGAAGGACAGCCCGTCGACGGCCCGCACCTCGCCGTAGTGCTTGCTGAGCTCGCGGACCTCGATCACGAGGTGACCTCGTGCGCCGGCCGGGCCGCCGGCGCGTCGTCCGGCACCCACTCCAGCAGGTCACCGGGCTGGCAGTCGAGCACGCGGCACATGGCCTCGAGCGTGCTGAACCGGACGGCCTTGGCCCGGCCGTTCTTGAGCACCGCCACGTTCGCCGGCGTGAGCCCGACCCGCTCGGCGAACTCCCCGACGCTCATCTTGCGGCGGGCCAGTTCGACGTCGATCCGCACGACGATCGGCATCAGATGACCGCCGCCATGTCCGCCTGCAGCGAGGTGGCCTGCCGCAGCAGGGCCCGGAGCACGACGATGAGCAGGCCCAGCACGGCGCCGACCAGCAGCGAGAGCAGCAGCAGGGCCGGGAGCACCGGGTCGTCGCTGACCTCGTCGACGATGAAGTAGTAGGAGCAGACGAAGACGCCGAGCAGCATGACCCAGCCGGCCGCGACCGCGCGCACGATCGCGTTGACCCACGGCAGCGAGCTCGGGCTGAAGATCCGGTCCTGGGTGACGAGGGTCAGCAGCGCCCAGGTGCACACGACGACGGCCTGCACGCAGACCAGCGCGAGCACGGCCGCCGCGGCCATGACCAGCCGCACGACCTCGCGCTCGAGCGTGGGCTCGGCGAGGTGCGGGAGCACCTCCGGTACCCCCCACACCTGAGCGGCGAGCAGGGCCGCGACCACGACCACCAGCAGGACCCGGAGGGGGAGCACCACGCGGCGCAGGGACGTCATGCATCGACTCTCGGGTGGGATCTATCGAAAGTCAATAGAGCGTCACCGCATGTCGCGTGCCGGCGCCCTACCGGCGCATCCACCGACCGGCCAAGAATTGGACGGTTAACGCTCGTTCGACGAAAGGACCTGCCAATCCGTTGACGGTCGAAGTGGCCGGTGCCACAGTTCCCGGCGTGATCACCGGAGTGCGGAGCAGCGCCTCGCCGGACGGCGGCTCGCAGACCGCGCTCCGCCAGGCGAACGAGCGGCGCGTGCTGGAGGCGCTGCAGTCCGCCGGCGCGATGAGCCAGGCGACGCTCGCCCGGGCGACCGGGCTGTCCCGGCAGACGGTGAACAACGTCGTCCGCGCGCTCACCGCCGCCGGCGACGTCGAGGTGACCGCCGGCGCGAACGGCCGGGAGACCCAGGTCAGCCTGCGCGCGACCGTCGGGGCCGTGATCGGGGTCGACCTGGGCTACCAGACGGCGCGGGCCGCGCTGGTGGAGTTCCCCGGCGGGCGTCGCACCGACCGCCAGGTCGGCCTGAGCGCGGCCCGCGAGGCCGCCTCGGACGACGTCGACGCGATCGTCGGTCTGGTCGAGGAGCTGATGGCGGTCCGCGGGGCGACGACCGAGGACGTCCTCGGCCTGGGCCTGAGCATCCCCCAGCCCTACGACGCGCGGACCCGGCGGATCGCCCCGACCCCGCTGATGCCCGGCTGGGCGGCCGAGCCGCTCGTCCAGGTCCTCACCGAGCGCCTGGGCATCGAGGTGGTGGCCGACAACGACGCCAACGCCGCGGCCGTCGCCGAGGCGAAGTGGGGCGCGGGACGCGACTGCCCCGACCTCGTGTACGTCATGGCCGCGTACGGCCTGGGCGCCGGGATCATCTCCGACGGCCGGCTGTTCCGCGGGGGCACCGGCATGGCCGGCGAGATCGGGCACGTCACCATCGACGACCGCGGCCCGGTCTGCACCTGCGGCAAGCGCGGCGACCTCAGCTCCCTGGCCTCCGGGCGCGCGCTGGTCGGCCAGATGCGTGCCCTCGGTGACACGTCGACCACCCTCGACGGGCTCATCGCCGGAGCCCGGTCCGGCGAGGTCTTCGCCAGCCGGCTGATCGCCGACGCCGGCCGGTACATCGGGATGGCCCTCGCCCACGTCGTCGGCATCCTCGGCCCCAGCCGGGTGGTGCTCGGCGGGCCGCTCGCCGCCGCGGGCGGCGTGCTCAGCGATCCGATCGAGGCCGCGCTCGGGGACATGGTGATCAGCCCGATGAGCGGCCGCACCGAGCTCGTCCGCTCGCCCCTGGACGCCGATGCCGCACTGCTCGGCGCCATCGCCCTCGTCGTCGAGGCGCAGGGCATCGGCACCGAGGCGCTGCCCTCGTGGGCCCGCCCCGCCGGAGTCGTCCCCGCCTGAGTCCCCCTCCAGCTCCGCGCCTCCCCACCGGACCCGCACCGCGGGCCCACCGTCAGAAGGGACGCTCATGACCAGCACGGTCATCGGCTGCCGCCACGTCGCCAAGCAGTTCGGCCACGTGCAGGCCCTGCGCGACGCGACCGTCACCGTCGCCCCCGGCGAGGTCGTCGCGCTCGTCGGGGACAACGGCGCCGGGAAGTCCACCCTGCTCAAGACCCTGCTCGGGATCCACCGGCCCGACACCGGCGAGGTCGTCATCCGCGACGAGCCGGTGACCCTGACCGGGGTCCGCGACGCCCAGCGCCGGGGCGTCGACGCGGTGCACCAGGACCTCGCCCTGGCTCCGGACCTCTCCGTCGTCGACAACATGTTCCTCGGCCACGAGCAGCTGCGCGGCGGCATCCGCGGCCGGCTCGGCGTCCTGGCGCGGCGGGAGATGGCCGACCGGGCGACCGAGGCCCTGCGGGAGCTGTCCATCCGGCTGCCCTCCCTGACCGTGCCGATCCGCGAGCTCTCCGGCGGTCAGCGGCAGGCGGTGGCGGTGGCGCGCGCGGTCATGTGGTCGGAGACCGCCGTGCTCATGGACGAGCCGACCGCCGCACTCGGCGCCCGCCAGTCGGAGATCGTCTGCGAGCTCATGCGGACCGTCGCCGCCCGGGGGCTGGGTGTCCTCGTCGTCTCCCACGACCTGCCGCGCATCCTGCGGGCGGCCGACACGGTCACCGTGCTGTGGCGGGGTGAGACCGCGCTGCGGGCGCCGGCCGCCGACCTCACCGTGCCCGACCTGGTCGCCACCATGGTCGGCTACCGGCCCGGAGCCGCCGCGTGAGCGCCGCCGCCGTGCACGGGGCGACGACCGGCACGGACGCGACGCCGCCGGTCGACGACCGCGCCCTCCGCCCCGCCTCGCTGGCCGGCACGCTGCTGCGGTCGCGGGCGACCTGGGTGCTGGCGCTCGACGTCGTGCTCGTCGTCGTCTTCACGCTGGTGTCGGAGGACCACGTCTTCTTCACGCCGGCCAACGGGCGCTCGCTCCTGCTCGGGATGACGCAGGCACTCCTGCTGGCCCTCGGCCTCGCCATGATGCTCGGCGCCGGCGTCTTCGACCTGTCGCTGGGCGCCAACCTGGTGCTCAGCTCGGTCGTCGGCGCCCTGGTGGCCCGGCAGTTCATGGACCCGGCGACGCTCGGGTACGCCAGCCCGTGGACGGCGATCACCCTGAGCCTGCTCGCCTGCGTGCTGACCGGCATCGCCTTCGGCGTGGTGAACGGGCTGCTCATCGCGGTCGCCGACGTCAACTCGCTGATCGCGACGCTGGCCACCCTGGGCATCGGGACGGGCGTCGCCCTGCTGCTCAGCGGCGGGGCCGACGTGGCGGGTATGCCGTTCGAGGCCCAGGACGCCATCGGGCTGGCCACGGTCGCCGGCATCCCGGTGCCCGCGCTGGTCGCCATCGTCCTGGCCGTCCTGCTGTGGGCGGTGGTCCGCTACACCCGCTTCGGCATGCGGACCCAGGCCATCGGGTCCTCCCGGGCGGCCGCCGAGCGGGCCGGCATCCGGGTGCGCCGGCACTACGTCGCCCTGACCTCCCTGGCCGGGGCCCTGGCCGGGCTGGCCGGGTTCGTCGACCTCAGCCGCTTCGGCTCGACCGCGCTCGCCGGCCACGCCAACGACTCCCTCGCGGCGGTGACCGCCGTGGTCATCGGCGGCACGCTCCTGGCCGGCGGCTACATCTCCATCGTCGGGGCGGTGTGGGGCGCGGCGCTGGCCGTGATCCTCCAGGCCGGTCTGGTCATCACCGGCGTCCCCTCGTTCTGGCAGCTCATCGTCGTCGGCGTCGTGCTCCTGCTCGCCGTCGTCATCGACCGCATCACCAGCAAGCGGCGCGCGGCCAGGCACTGACCGGCGCATCCCCCCTCCCCCACCGAAGGACCATCCATGAGAAGAACACGGCTGACGTCTGCCCTCCTCGGGGGCGTGGCGACCGCGCTGGTGGTGACCGGCTGCTCCTCCGGCTCGGAGAACAGCGGCGACGACGGCGGGTCCGGCGACGGCGCCATCGCGCTGGCCGGGGTGCTGGCCAACACCTCGGACCCGTTCTGGGCCAGCATCGCCTGCGGAGCGCAGGAGGAGGCCGAGGCGCGGGGTGTGGAGCTGGACCTCTACACGAGCACGTCGATCGACGACAACCAGACGGCCAGCAACTTCCAGACGGCCACGCTCAAGGAGCCCGACGGCATCTTCGCCAACCCGTTCAACGGCAACCAGTTCGTCGCGCAGTACCGGACGCTGATGCAGTCGGGCGTGCCCGTCGTGACCGCGACCGGCACGGAGCCGCGCACGGAGTACCAGGTGGTCTTCAGCGACGCCGACACCGCGGGCTTCGCCGAGGAGGTGCTGGCCACCGTCCCCGAGGGCGCCGGCAGCATGGTCTACATGGGCGGCGCGCCCGGCATCCCGCCGCTGGAGGCCCGCACGACCCCGCTGCTGGAGGCGATCGCCGAGGCGCGTCCGGACCTCACCCGGCTCGAGGACGAGTTCAGCGGCTTCGACATCAACAAGGCGACGACGGACGCCTCCTCGCTGATCATCGCCAACCCGGACCTGCGCCTGATCGTGGCGGCGGCCGGTCCCGACGCCGTGGGCGCCGCCGCGGCCATCGAGCAGGCCGGCAAGGCCGGCCAGATCACGCTCATCGCCTTCGACGCCATCCCGCCGGAGGTCGAGGCGCTGCGCCGCGGGACGATCACCGTCCTCATCGCGCAGAACCCCTTCGAGATCGGCCGGCAGCAGGTCGGGGCCCTCGTGGACTACCTCGAGGACGCCGACGGCGGCCCGGTGCCGACGACCGCCGAGCCGATCGGCATCCCGCAGCGGGTGCTCACGGCCGAGACCGTCGACGACCCCGAGAACGCCGACTACGTCTACCGGGCCGAGTGCTGAGGACGGCGAGCCGGACGTGCTGAGCGAGCAGGAGTTCAGGGCCCTCGTCGCCGCGGTCGACCGCACCGGCCGGTGGCCGGGCGACCCGCGGCGAGGAGCCCTGGGCTTCCTGTCCCGGGAGGCGACCCTCCGCGGCCTGGCGACGGTGACGGAGGGGCGGGTGGTGAGCTGCGCCGACCGCGCCGCGGCGCAGCGCGCGCTCGGCGCCGGCGACGGCGGCCCGGCGATCACCACCTCCGTGGACGCCGCGCACGACTGGCTGGCCGTCAACGAGGTGGTCCGGTACCGGCACCACGGTGCCGACGCCATGACGCACCTGGACTCGCTCGGTCACTTCTTCTACGGCGGCCGGGGGTTCGGGGGGACCACGCCCGACGTGGTGGCCGGGGACGGCGTCGGCGCCAACGACGTCCGGCCGGCCGCGGACGGCGTCGTCGGGCGCGGCGTGCTGCTGGACCTGCCCCGCCTGGTCGGGGAGCCGCACCTCCCGGCCGACCGGCTGGTGACGCTGCCGGAGGTGCAGGCGTGGCTGGCCGCGACCGGGACCGAGGTCCGCTCCGGCGACCTGCTGTTCATCCGGACCGGCCGCCCGCACTCACCGCCGGTGCCGCCGGGCGCCTTTCCGCAGGTCGGCACGCTCGACCTGGGCTGCGCCCGCTGGGTGCACGACCAGGAGTTCGCCCTCGTCCTGACCGACGCGGGCCTGGACTCCCCCACGCCGCTGGTGCAGGACGTCGCCACGCCCTGGCACGTGCTCACGCTGGTCGCCCTGGGCCTGTTCCTGGTCGACGGCGCCGACTTCGAGGAGCTGTCCGCGTCGTGCGCCGAGTCCGGGCGGACGACGTTCCTCGCGGTGCTCGCCGCCCTGCCGCTGCCCGGCGCCACCGCCTCCCCGGTCAACCCGCTCGCGGTGCTCTGACCCACCGCCCGCACCGCCGCACCTCGACCCGACAGAGCACAGGAGTTCCCTCCATGTCCCCCGCTTGCGACGCCCGCTGATGGCACCCCTCCCGCCCCTCGACGCCGCCCGCAGCGCCGCGGTGGACCGGCTGGTCGCCTCCCTCGACCTGCCCGCCAAGATCGGCCAGCTCTCCTGCGCCTACCTGACCGATCCCGACACCGAGCACGTGCTGGCCGGCTGGCGGAAGGCCGACTACGCGCCGGGTGGCGTGCTGCTGCTGGCCCGCGACGGGGCCAAGACTCGGGCGGACGTCGCCCTGGCCCAGGAGTGGTCCTCCGTGCCGCTGCTGGTGGCCGCCAACCTGGAGGAGGGCGCCGGCGTCGTCGGGACCGACGACGACGCCTACGCCAACCCCCTGCAGGTCGGGGCCACGGGCGATCCGGCGCAGGCCGGCCGGCTCGGGCTGGCCTGCGGCAGCATCGGCCGCGACCTCGGCGTCAACTGGGCCTTCGCCCCGGTGGTGGACCTCAGCCTCAACCCGCAGAACCCGATCATCCGGACGCGGACCTTCGGCCGGGACCCGCGGCTGGTGGCCGCGATGGGTGCGGCCTACGTCTCCGCCGTCCAGTCCTGCGGCGTGGCCGCCTCCCTCAAGCACTGGCCGGGCGACGGCGTCGACGGGCGCGACCAGCACCTGGTCACCACGGACAACACCCTGGACCTGGACACCTGGCGGAGCACCTTCGGCGCGGTGTACCGGGCGGGCATCGACGCCGGCGCGCTGACCGTGATGGCCGGCCACATCCGGCTGCCCGCGGTGTCCGGCGCCCCGGCGGCCGCCGCGGGGGGCGCCGACCTGCCCGCCACGCTCTCCCCCGCCCTGCTGGACGGCCTGCTCCGCGGCGAGCTGGGCTTCGACGGGCTCGTCGTGTCCGACAACACCGCGATGGCCGGCTACTCCACCGTCATGGCCCGCGAGCAGGCGCTGCCCGCGTCGCTCAACGCCGGCTGCGACATGCTGCTCGGCGCCTTCGACCCGCTGGAGGACCAGGCGATCGTGCTGCGCGCGGTCGAGCGGGGCGAGGTGCCCGTGGCGCGGATCGACGAGGCGCTGCGTCGGGTGCTGACCGTCAAGGCCCGCCTCGGGCTGCTCGACGGGACCGCCCCGCCGGTGCCGGAGGTGCCCCGCGCCGACATCCGCGCCTGGCGCCGGGAGTGCGCCGAGCGGGCCGTCACCCTGGTGCACGACCGGGCCGGTCACCTGCCGCTGTCGGCCGGGCGGCACCCGCGGGTCCTGGTCTACGTGCTCGGGGACCAGCCGACCTTCTACGACCCCACCGGCGGCCACGCGGACCGGTTCACGGCGGGGCTGGCCGCCCGCGGCATGACGGTCACGACGCGCCGGGTGCCCGGGGAGGGCCGCTCGATCCGGGCCGAGCGGGAGGTCCAGCGGGCGCACGACCTCGTCGTCTACTTCGCCGACGTGCGGTTCGCCGGCAACTCCAACGACTACCGGATCTCGTGGTCGCACCCGCAGGCACCGGAGGTCCCGCGGCACGTGGACGTCCCCACGGTCATGGTCTCGATCGCCGACCCCTACCACCTGCGCGACGTGCCCTCCGTCGGCACGTTCGTCAACGCCTACTCGCCGACGGCGCACACCGTGGACGCGGTGCTCGCCGCCCTCTTCGGGGACATCCCCTTCCAGGGCACCAGCCCGGTGGACGCCTGGACGCTCTGACCGGCGGCGGGGAGCGCCTGGGTAGGTTCCCGCCCGTGCCCGGTCCCGACCCCCGCCGCCCCTTCGGTGCCCTGCTGACCGCGATGGTCACCCCGATGACCGACGACGGCGCCGTCGACCTCGACGCGGCCGCGGCCCTCGCCGTCCACCTGGTGGAGCACGGGCACGACGGCCTGGTGGTCAGCGGCACCACCGGCGAGGCGCCCACGACCAGCGACCGGGAGAAGGCCGACCTGGTGCGCGCGGTGGCCGGCGCCGTGGGCGGCCGCGCCGCCGTCCTCGCCGGCGCGGGGTCCAACGACACCGCGCACGCCGTCGCCATGGCCCGGGCGGCGGCCGACGCGGGGGCGACCGGGCTGCTGGCGGTCACGCCCTACTACTCCCGCCCCTCGCAGGACGGCGTCGTCGCCCACCTCACCGCCGTCGCCGACGCCACCGACCTGCCGGTGATGCTCTACGACGTGCCGGCGCGCACCGGCGTCCGGCTGGCCCGGCCGTCCTACGAGCGGCTGGCCGGGCACCCGCAGGTGGTGGCCGTCAAGGACGCCACGGGCGATCTCGCCGCGGCGACCCGGCTGATCGCCGGCACGGGGCTGGCCTGGTACAGCGGGGACGACGACCTCCTGCTGCCCTTCCTCGCCGTCGGCGCCGTCGGGCTGGTCAGCATGGCCGGGCACCTGGTGGGCGACCGGCTCGCCGAGGTCATCGCGCTCGCCGGTGCCGGCGATGCCGCCGCCGCGCGGGAGGCGTTCCGGTCGGTGCTGCCGGTGGTCGACGTCATCAGCGGCTCCGGCAACGGCGCGCTGCGCTCGAAGACGGCGCTGGCCCTGCTCGGGCTGGTCCCGGGGCGGGCCATGCGGCTGCCGCAGGTGCCGGCCGGCGAGGCGGAGGTCGCGGAGGTGCGGGCCGCGCTCACCGCCGCCGGCCTGCTCTGACCGGAGTGCCCGACCGGAGTGCCACGGCGCGGAGAACGCGTCCCTGGCACTCCGGTGGGGTCAGGCGGCGAGCAGCGCCGCGGCGCGGGCGCCCAACCGGTGGGCGTAGACCGCCGAGCGGCGGTCGCGGCCGATGGTCCACGCGGTGAGGACGGCGTCGACCTCCGCCTGCCGCGACGCCGGCTCCTGCCGGCCGACCCGCGGCGCGACGACCTCCACCACGGGGTGGATCTCGGTCAGCCGGTTGTCGAGGTCGCCGTCCTCCAGGTCCTCCACGTCGACCAGCGCCAGCAGGTCCTCGTCGGCGGTCAGCAGTGCGGTGGCGGTCTCCATGACGGCTCCTCGGGTCGGTGTCCAGCGGCCGGTTCCTCCGGCACGGACGACGATCCCGGGCGCACCGCAACCAGCACTCCGAGAATCCGCAGGATCGGCGCAAGAACCGATCTCGGGATCCCGCACCCGCAGCGCCGCAGCCAGGGGCGGACATCCGGGGTCCGAGCCGCTAAGGTCATCCGCGTCGGGAAGGCCCTGCGCTATGGCAGGACCCCGATGCACGACCTCAGCTAGGAGCGAGCAATGCCCGAAGGAACAGTGAAGTGGTTCAACGCGGAGAAGGGGTTCGGCTTCGCCACCCCTGACGGCGGTGGGCCGGACGTGTTCGTCCACTACTCGGCCATCCAGACCAGCGGGTACCGCTCGCTCGACGAGGGCCAGCGGATCTCGTTCGACATCGAGCAGGGCCAGAAGGGCCCGCAGGCGGCGAACGTCAACCCGCTCTGATCCTCTGATCAGTCGCACCACCCCCGTCCGGGTCTCCCGGGCGGGGGTGGTGTCGTTCCGGGGCCGGGATCGGCGGCGGTGTCAGCGGCCGCGTTCGGGGAACACCCCGGGGACGACGCGATCCGGGGAGGCACCGTGGCGGTCTGCGAGGTCTGCGGCAACGACTACGACATGAGCTTCGAGGTGATCGCCGCCGGGGCGCGGCACACCTTCGACAGCTTCGAGTGCGCCATCCACCGCATGGCCCCGCGGTGCGAGCACTGCGGCTGCACGGTGATCGGCCACGGCGTCGTCGTCGACGGGCACTTCTACTGCTGCGCGCACTGCGCGCGGCACGAGCACGAGGGCGCCGGGGTCAGCGACTCCGCCTGAGCGCGCCGCCCGGCCGGGCGCCCCTCAGCGGGCCCTCGGCACATACCCGCCGATCAGCGCGGACATCAGCAGCGCGCCCGAGTCCGGCCCGACCGCCTGCGCGGCGTCGGACAGCGCCTGCCAGCGCTCGCGCTCCACGTCGGTGGGCGCGTTCGCCGCGCGGGCGGCGAGCTGCTCGAGCAGCCGCTCCCACTCCCCCTGCGGCGTGGGCCAGAGGCCGGCCAGCCGGCGGGCCTCCGCGGTGATGCCGGTGATCCGCACGATCTCCCCGGCATAGTTGGTGAGCGCCGCGACGTACCCGGTGTCGACCAGCGCGCGCACCGCGGCCACCACCTGCGGCTTGGGCAGCCCGCTGGCCGGTACGACCTGCCCGAGGTAGGGGTTGCCGCCGTACTCGGGGCCGTCGACCAGCCGGGCGATCGCCCGCAGCACCGGCAGGTCGCGGGTGAACCACACGTCGGGCAGCGGCTGGTCGGGCGGCGTCACGACGAGCAGTCTCCCCCAGCGCCCGGCTGCGCCCCGGCCGGGGAGCGGCCGGGGCGCCGGGCCGGAGCTCAGCCGCGGGTGAGGTCGGGGCGCAGGGCCAGCACCAGGCCGAGGCAGGCGTAGCCCGCGAGCAGGTGGCCGGCGGCCACGGCCGGGGCGATCGCCGGCAGCAGCGCGGCGGTGGGCACGCACACCGGCGCCCAGCTCTCGGCGCCCAGCGGCCAGAACCGGGCGGCGCCCCGCCAGCGGCCGGCGATCGCGATGCGGATGCCGATCGCGAACATGCCCAGCATCGAGACCGGCCAGAACGCGTCCAGCGCCAGCGCGACGGGGTGCTCGTCCCACGCCGGGACGGCGATCGTCTGCACCGTCGAGAGCATCGCCAGGCCGAGCAGCACGTGCTCGGCGTGCAGGAACCCGCGGGCCAGCCGCCCGGTGCCGGTGGCCCGGGTGCGGAGCTGCACGGCGACCAGCGCCACCAGGCCGACCTGGAACAGCAGCGTCGAGGCGTGGTAGATCGTCAGGCGCACGCCGTCCACGTCGCCCAGGCCGAAGGCCATGATGCAGCCGGCCCAGGCGGCCGAGCCCACGGCGGTGGCGACGCCGGCGGCGCGGACGGCGCCGGTGCGCGGCCCGGCCGGGGGAACCGCGGGCGGTGCGGACGGCGCGTCGGTGCGGGCGGGAACGGGGGTGGTGGTCAGCGACATCGGGTCCTCCGGAACGGTCGGCGGTGCCCGGTGCACCGCCCTGGTGCCACCGTCGGCGGGGCGCGTCCCGGGCTCCCAGGGCCGGGGACCCCCGATCCGGTCACGTTCCCCGTCCCGGGGGATCCGGGACAGCTGCCTCCTGTCGCACGGGACGCGCGGTCGGCGAGGATCTGCCGCGTGCCCGTGTCCGCCGACCCCGCCGCGCTCCCGGCCGCGCCTGCGGCCGCCGCGCTCCCACCGGCACCGCCGTCGCGCCGGCGGCGGTGGGGCCTGCTCGCCGGGTGGGTGGTGGCGCTGGTCAGCGGCGGCAGCACGCTGGCCGCCGCCGTCCTCGACGTCCTCACCCCGGCCGCGGTGCGCGAGGAGGCCGTGGCGACGGCCGGCTGGGTCATCGGCCTGCCCGGCCTGCTGCTGGCCGTCCCCGCCGGGCTGCTGCTGACCCGGCTCCCCCGGCATCCGGTCTCCTGGGTGGTGGCCGGCAACGCGCTGGTCTGGGGCCTGGACGGGCTGGCCCAGTCGTGGCTGGTCTTCGCCCTGCGCGGCGAGGAGGCGCTGCCCGGCGCGACGCCGGCGTTCTGGTTCGTCTCGCGCTTCGGCGCCTGGCTGCTGATCGGCCTGCCGCTGCTGCTGTTCGTCTACCCCGACGGGCGGCTGCCCGGTGGCCGCTGGCGGGTGGTGGCGGTGCTGAGCCTGGCGGCGTCGTCGATGCTGCCGCTGCTGCTCATGGTCGCGCCCGCCGAGCTGCTCGACGCCGGCGCCGGCAGCACCACCCCTGCGTTCTACGACCGCGTCGACCTCGACCCCACGAGCCTGCCGCTGCCGGCCGGCCTGGTGCTGCCGCTGCGGTCGGTCGCCTTCCCCGCCGCCGTCCTCGGCGTGCTGGTGCCGCTGGCCGCCGTCGTCGCCCGGTTCCGCCGGGCCTCCGGCGAGCGGCGCCTCCAGCTGCGCTGGCTGCTGTGGGCCGGCGTGGCCGACGTGCTGGTCGCGCTCGCCACGCTGGTGGTGCCCGGCGACCTGAGCTCGCTGGCGTTCGGCATCGCCGTCGGCCTCACCGCCGCCGCCGTCACGATCGGCCTGCTCCGCCCGCGGCTGGTCGACATCGACCACCTGCTGGGCGGCACGCTGGTCTACGGCGGGCTCGCCGTCGCCGTCGTCCTGCTGGACCTCGCGGTCGTCGCCGGTGCCGGGGCGCTGCTCGGCGACCGGCTCGGCGACCGCGACGCCACCCTGCTGGCGCTGCTGGTCGTCACCGCGCTGTATGTGCCGCTGCGCGCGCAGGCGTGGCGGCTGGTGCGCCGCTGGGTGCTGGGCGAGCGCGAGGACCCCTACCGCGTCGTCGCCGGGCTGGCCGAGCGGCTGGAGCGCTCGGAGGACGTCGAGGACCAGCTGCGCGCGGTGACCGCGGCGGTGGCCGAGGCCTTCCGCTCCCCCTACGTCGGCGTGGAGATCGAGTCCGGACCCGGTCAGCGGATGACCGCCGAGTCCGGCCGGCGCCCCGCGGCCGTGCAGCGCCTGCCGATCACCTACCGCGGCGCGGAGGTCGGCGTGCTGCTCCTGCCCAGCGACGGCGTGCGGGCCCAGCTGCGCACCCGCGACGAGCGGCTGCTGGCCGACGTCGTGCGGCAGGCGGCCGCCGCCGCGAGGGCCAGCGCCCTCACCGCCGAGCTGCAGCGCAGCCGCGAACGGCTGGTGACCGCCCGCGAGGAGGAGCGCCGCCGGCTGCGCCGCGACCTGCACGACGGGCTGGGCCCGTCGCTGGGTGCGGTCGTGCTGCGCATCGACACCGCGCGCAACCTCGCGGCCGACCGCCCCGACGAGGCCGACCGGGTGCTGCGCCAGGCGCGCACCGAGGTGGCCACCGCGCTGGCCGACGTCCGCCGGCTGGTGCACGACCTGCGCCCCCCGGCCCTCGACGACGTCGGGCTGGCCGGCGCGGTGCAGCAGCAGGCGCAGCGGGTGCTGCCGCCGGAGGTCACGGTGACCGTGGCCGCGGCCGACGCGGTGGCCGGCCTGCCCGCCGCGGTCGAGGTGGCCGCCTACCGGATCGCGTCCGAGGCGCTGACCAACGTGGCCCGGCACGCCCGGGCCACGCGGGTCCGGGTGTCGCTGGACTGCGACGGCGACGGCGCGCTGGTGGTGACCGTCGCCGACGACGGCGTCGGCATCGACCCGGCCGCCCCGGCCGGGGTGGGGCTGATCTCGCTGCGCGAGCGGGCCGCCGAGCTCGGCGGGTCCAGCTCGGTGACCTGCCCGCCGGAGGGCGGGACCGTGGTGCAGGCCGTGCTGCCTGCGGAGGGAGACCGACGTGACGACTGATCCCGACGAGCCGCTGCGGGTGCTGGTGGTCGACGACCACCCGGTCTACCGCGACGGGCTGGCGGTGCTGCTGGGCTCGGTGCCCGGGCTCGCCGTCGTGGGCACCGCCGCCGACGGCGCCACCGCCGTGGCGCTGGCCCGGGAGGAGCAGCCCGACGTCGTCGTCATGGACGTGCAGATGCCGGTCATGGACGGCATCGAGGCCACCCGCCGGATCACCACCGAGTCGCCGTCCGTCGGCATCGTGGTGCTCACCATGAGCGAGGACGACGGCACCGTGTTCGCCGCCGTCCGCGCCGGCGCCCGCGGCTACCTGCTCAAGGGCGCCGACCAGGAGGAGGTGGTCCGCGCGATCACCACCGTCGCGAGCGGCGGCGCGGTCTTCGGCGCGGCCCTGGCCCGCCGGATCGCCGAGTTCTTCGCCGCCGGGCCCAGCGGGCCCGAGACCGCCTTCCCGCAGCTGACCGCGCGCGAGCGGGAGGTGCTCGACCTGGTGGCCGCCGGCCGGTCCAACGCCCAGATCGCCGCCACCCTGTACCTGTCGCCGAAGACCGTGCGCAACAACGTCTCCAACGTGCTGGCCAAGCTCCAGGTGACCGACCGGGCGCAGGCGATCGTCCGGGCCCGCGAGGCGGGTCTGGGCCGGTAGGGGCCGCGTCCGGAGCGCCCCTGCCGGTGGCGCCGCGGCCGTACCGTGGGGTCATGACGACGTCCGCAGAGCAGCAGCCGAAGGTCACGAGGTCGGACGCGGAGTGGCGCGCCCAGCTCTCCCCCGAGGAGTACGCGGTGCTCCGCCAGGCGGGCACGGAGCGGCCGTGGACCGGCGAGTACGTCGACACGAAGACCGTCGGCGTCTACGCCTGCCGGGCCTGCGGCGCGGAGCTGTTCCGCTCCGAGGCCAAGTTCGACAGCCACTGCGGGTGGCCGTCGTTCTACGAGCCGAGCGGCGAGGACAACGTGGTGCTCCGCACCGACCGCAGCCACGGGATGATCCGCACCGAGGTGCTCTGCGGCACCTGCCACAGCCACCTCGGGCACGTCTTCGACGACGCGCCGCAGACCCCGACCGGCGACCGGTACTGCATCAACTCGGTCAGCATCACGCTGCAGCCCGCCGAGGGCTGACCGGCGCGTCGGCCCGCGGCCTCCCCGCCCGCCCGGGGAGGCCGCCCTACGGTGCCCCCGTGCTCCCCGACGAGGACGACGACCCGGTCGTCAGTCGCACCGACGACGAGTGGCGGGCGCTGCTGACCGCCCGCGAGTTCGCGGTCCTGCGCCGCGGCGGCACCGAGCGCCCCTGGTCGGGCGCCTACGTCGACACCAAGGTCGGTGGCGCCTACCTGTGCCGCGGCTGCGACACCGAGGTCTTCCGCTCCCGGACGAAGTTCGAGTCGACGTCGGGCTGGGCGTCGTTCTACGCGCCCAGCAGCGCCGGCAACGTGCAGCTGCGGCCCGACCTCACCGGGAAGTTCCCGCGGATCGCCGTCCGCTGCGCGACCTGCCACGGCCACCTCGGGCACGTGTACGACGACGCGCCGCAGACGCCCACCGGCGACCGCTACAGCATCAACTCGGCCAGCGTCCGCTTCGTGCCGGGCTGAGGCGGAGGGCAGGAGCGCAGGAAACCTGCGCTCCCGCCCTCCGCTCACGGCAGGTCGTTGACCAGCTCGGCGATCGGCTTCCGGACGCCGGTGTAGAACGGCACCTCCTCGCGCACGTGCCGCCGCGCCTCCGAGGCGCGCAGCTCGCGCATGAGGTCGACGATCCGGTGCAGCTCGTCGGCCTCGAAGGCGAGCATCCACTCGTAGTCGCCGAGGGCGAACGAGGCGACCGTGTTGGCGCGGACGTCGGCGTACCCGCGGGCCATCCGGCCGTGCTCGGCGAGCATCGCCCGGCGCTCCTCGTCGGGCAGCAGGTACCACTCGTAGGACCGCACGAACGGGTAGACGCAGACGTAGCGGCGCGGCTCCTCGTCGGCCAGGAACGCCGGGATGTGGCTGCGGTTGAACTCGGCGGGCCGGTGCAGCGCCATCTGCGACCAGACCGGCTCCAGGTGGCGGCCGAGGGTGGTGCGGCGCAGCCGGGAGTAGGCCTCCTGCAGCGCCTCCGGCGTGGACGCGTGCCACCACACCATGAGGTCGGCGTCGGCGCGCAGGCCGGCGACGTCGTACACCCCGCGGACGACGACGTCCTTGCCGGCGAGCTCCTCGATCAGGGCGCCGACCTCGTCGGCGGCCGGGCCGCGCTGGTCGTCGCCCAGCGGCCGGGCCAGCTTGAACACCGACCACATCGTGTAGCGGATGGTCGCGTTCAGCTCGTTGGCCCGCTTGCCGACGCTCCGGTGCTCGGTCTGCTCGCTCATGCCCCCATTGTCGCGCGCGCCCCGGGCGCCCCCGGAGTGGGAGTGCTCACCCGCGGGGCACGACGACCAGCCGCGGCCGCCCGGTGCCCGAGCGCCCCGGCAGGCACGCCACCGCGGCCAGCAGCAGCGCGACGCCGTCCTCGACGAGGGCGGCCCGCGTGGCGGGGATCCGCGCGGCGGCCCAGCGCCGCCAGCCGATCCCGCCGAAGGCGCCGACGGCCGCACCGGCGGCCGCGGCCAGCACCGGCACCGCCCCGTTGGCGCCGTCCCGGCCGGCCAGCCGGCCGGCGCCGACGGCGGCTCCGAGGAAGCGCGCCCCCAGCGCCGGCGGATCGGTGCGGTCGGGGGTGGCCGGGTTCTTGTCGGCCACCAGCTCGCCGGCGACCGCGGCGAGCGACACCAGCCGGCGCAGCGGCGGCACGGCGCCGGCCGGCGCGCTGAGCGTCGGCCCGGACAGCCCGAGCGAGCTGCGCGCGCCGGACGCGACGCCGAGCGCCGCCGACCGCAGCGCGAGCCCGGCACCGGCGGGCGCCCGCGGGGTGCGCCGCTCCCGCTCGGTCGGCACCGCCTCGAGCACGGCCTGGACGGCCGCGCCGTAGGCGAGGTGCGGCACGGCGTCGGCGGCCCAGTCCGCCGCCGTCCAGGTGCGCGGATCGGTGACGCCGAGGGCGGCGGCGGTGCCGTCGCTCGCCGCCATCGCGGCCGCGCCGGTGAGCACGGCGCCCACCGGGCGGGAGAAGCGCACGCCCGCCGAGCGGAGGCCGCTGGCGACGACCCCGAGGCCGACCCCCGTGCCGATGCCGCTGAGCGCCCCGAGCGCGGTGGGGGGGGGGGGGGGGGGGGGGGGGGGGGGGGGGGGGGGGGGGGGGGGGGGGGGGGGGGGGGGGGGGGGGGGGGGGGGGGGGGGGCGCGGGGGGCGGCGGGCGCCGC
>NZ_JBJGZW010000025.1:0-67224 GCF_054050695.1 Blastococcus sp. SYSU D00820 | reverse complement strand
CCCCCGGCGCCCGCCCCCCCCCCCCCCCCCCCCCCCCCCCCCCCCCCCCCCCACTCAGGGGCTGTCAGCGCACGATGACTCCGGTGCGCTTCCGCGCCCCGGTCCGCTCCTCGCTCGCTGGCGCTCGCTGCGATGCTCCCGGGGCTGTCAGCGCACGATGACTCCGGTGCGCTTCCGCGCCCCGGTCCGCTCCTCGCTCGCTGGCGCTCGCTGCGATGCTCCCGGGGCTGTCAGCGCACGAACGGCTGCTGGCCCGTCTCGCTCACCATCGGCTTGCCCGCGGCCTCCCAGTCACCCATGCCGCCGGCGACGTTCACCGCGTCGAAGCCGTTCTGGTTGAGCCAGGCGACCACCCGCGCCGAGCGGCCGCCGGCCCGGCAGGTGACGTACAGCGGATCGGCCTCGGGGAGCTCGTCGAGCCGCGCCGGCACCTCGCCCATCGGGATGTGCGTCGCGCCCTCGATGTGGCCGTGCACCCACTCGTCGTCCTCGCGGACGTCGAGCACGACGGCGTCCTCCGGGAGGTCGTGCACGGACACGGTCGGGACCTGCTGCGGCATCACTCCCCCATCGTGGCACGCGGAGCGCCGCCGTCCGGCTGCGAGGATGGGGCCGTGGCCGTCCCGACCGCCCCGGTGCGCGAGCCGGCCTGGCCCCTGTCCCGGTCCGCCGTCTGGCTGTGGCTGACCCAGGGCGTGCTCGAGGTCCTGGTCTGGGCGGTGGCGCTCACCGTCGTCCTGGTCGTCCTGCCGGACGACGTCGGCGCCCCGTGGTCGGCGCTGCGCTGGGCCGGGCCGCTGCTGCTCGGGCTGTACGCCGTCGTCGCCGTGGGGCTGCGGCCGTGGATCCGCTTCCGGGTGCACCGCTGGGAGGTCACCGACGAGGCGGTCTACACCCTCACCGGCTGGCTGACCCGCACGTGGACGCTGGTGCCGATCAGCCGGATCCAGACCGTCGACGTCACCCGCGGGCTGTTCCAGCAGCTCTACGGCCTGGCCTCGGTCGCCGTGCTGACCGCGTCGTCGCAGGGCACCGTGCGGGTGCCGCACCTGCCGGCCGACGTCGCCGAGCGGGTGGCCGCGGACCTCGCGCACCGCGCCGAGCAGGTCCGCGACGAGGCGACGTGAGCCGACAGTGACCGAGTTCGCGGCGGCCCCCCGGCGCACCTCGCCGCGCGTCATCGCCGTCCACACCGTCACCTTCCGGCAGGCCCGCCAGCTCGTGCCGGTGGCGCTGCCGATCGCCGCGGCCACCGGCTTCGGGGGCGGGACGACGGCCGTCGTCGTCCTCGTCGTGGCCGTGACCCTCGCCTCGCTGGCGTTCGCGGCCGTCTCCTGGTGGCGGTTCGGCTACCTCGACGGCCCGACCGCGGTGGTCGTCACCCGCGGCCTGCTGGCCCGGTCGGTGCGCACCGTGCCGCGCGACCGGATCCGCGGGGTGGAGGTCGAGGCCCCGGCGCTGCACCGGTTGTTCGGCCTGGTGCGCGTGCGGATCGACGCCGCCGCCGGTGCCGTCGCCGGCCAGGAGGACGAGCTGCTGATCGACGGCGTCCCGCGCGCCGAGGGCGAGCGGCTGCGGGCCGGGCTGCTGGGCCGCCGGCCGGCGCCGGGGGACGACGTCCCCGAGGTGCCGGACGAGGAGCTGATCACCCGCTTCGACAACCGGTGGCTGCTCTACGCGCCGCTGGTCGGCAGCTACCTGGCCGTGCCGCTGGCCGCGGTCGGCGCGCTGTTCCGGCTGGCCGACGAGCTGCCCCGCAGCATCCGGCCGGACATCGAGGGCCCCGATCTCGACGACCCCCGCGTGGCCGTCCTCGCCGTGCTGGTCGGGCTTGTGCTGCTGGTCGTCGGGTCGGTCGCCGGGGCCGCCGTCGTCAACTGGGGGTTCCGGCTGGTCCGGCGGGACGGCTCCCTGGTCGCCGACCGGGGGCTGCTCACCCGCCGGCACACCGAGCTGGAGGTCGACCGGATCCGCGGCTGCACCGTCTCCGCCGGCCTGGGCATGCGCTGGGTGCGCGCCGCCCGGGTGACCGCGCTGGTCACCGGCCTGGGCGACGCCCAGCGCCGCGGTCAGCTGCTGCCGCTGGGTCCGCGGGCGCGGGCGGAGGAACTGGCCCGCCGGCTGACCGACGACCCCGGGAAGCTGCGCGCCCACCCGCCGGCGGCCCGCCGCCGCGCAGTGGTGCGATCGGTCGTCCCCGGCCTGGTCGTCGCCGCTGCCGGCGCGGTGGCCACCGCGCTGGCCGGCGGCTGGTGGCCGCTGCTGGCCGCCGGGCTCGCGCTGGCCGTGCTCGGCATCCCGGTCGGGCTCGGCCGCTACGCCGCGCTCGGGCACCGGGCCGGACCCCGGTCGTTCGCGGTGCGCAGCGGCTGGCTGGTGCAGGAGCACGTGCGGCTGCAGCGCCGCGCCGTCGTCGGGTGGCGGGTGCGGCAGTCGTGGTTCCAGCGCCGCTCCGGGCTGGCCACCGTGGTCGCCTGCGTGGGGGCCGGCAGCGGCGGATACGCGGCGGTCGACCTCGCGGAGGAGGACGCCGCGCCGTTCGCCGAGGCCGCCTCGGGGAACTGGGCGGCAGCGCTGCGGCACCCCGGCAGGGAGCAGGAGTTCACCCGGCCCGGCGCGTGACGATCACCGGGGCGGGTAGCCGAGCCCCCGATGACTTCCGAGCCGGACCGGTCCGTCCCTCATTCCGCGGCGCCCCCGGCCTGCCGGCCCAGCCCCACCCGCCCGGCCAGCGCGGCGGCCTCCACGCGCGTCTGCACGCCCAGTGAGCGCAGCAGCGCCGCCACCAGCCGCTTCGCCGTCCGCTCGGAGACGTGCAGCGTCGTGGCGATGTCGACGGTGCTCGTGCCGTCGGCGACCAGCCGCCAGAGCCGGCGCTCGTCGGCGCTGAGCCGATCGGCGACGCCCTGCTCGCCGCTGGGCGCCGCCTCCTCCAGCAGCTGGCGCAGCAGCGGCTCGGGCAGCACCGACCACCCGTCGAGGACGGCGAGCAGCGGGCGCACCAGCTGCTCCGGGTCGGCGGCCTTGGGCAGGAAGCCCACCGCGCCGGCGCGCAGCGCCTCGAGTGCGGCGTCGGCCTCGGCCAGCCCGGACAGGGCCACCACCCGCACCATCGGGTCGGCGCGGCGGATGGCCGCGATCGCCCGCGTGCCCCCCGGCGGCGGCATGTGCAGGTCGACCACCGCGACGTCGGCGTGGTGCCGGCGGACCAGCGCGGCGGCCGCCGACGCGTCGTCGGTGCTGCCGACGACCCGCACCCGCCCGTCGCTCACCTCGGGCAGCAACAGGGACAACCCCCGGCTGAAGAGGGGGTGGTCGTCGACGAGCACGACGTCGATGACCGATCGGCGCCCAGCACCGGCGTCGTCCACGCACGGTCCTCCCTTCCCGCGCCCGTGGCCGGCGGGGCTGACCGGCACGCACGACGGAGGTCCCCCATGACCGTCCTGGCCAATCCCCCGACGACCGACCGCACCCGCCGGCTGCTGCCCGAGCTCGGGCGGGTCCTGCGCACCCACCTCACGCGACGCCGGCCGCCGGGCGAGCAGCCCCCGGACGACCGCGAGGCGCTCCTGCGGGCGCTGTGCCACGACATGCGCAGCCCGCTGGCCGCGCTCGAGGCCGCGCTGGGCTCGCTGGACCGGGCACCGGAGTCGCGGGCGGAGCTGCTCGAGCTCGCCCGCGCGCAGACCGAGCACCTCTCCTCCATGCTGCGCACCGCCGACGCCACCGCCGGTGCGCAGCGGCGCGGTCCCGGCACCCGCCGGCTCTGCGACGTCGTCCGGGCCTCGATCGGCGCCTGCGGCCTGCCCGCCGCGCAGCTGACGGTGCAGGTGCGCGACTGCGCCGGCGAGGTGGCCGTCGCCGACGCGCGGGTGCAGCGGATCCTCACCAACCTGCTGGAGAACGCCCACCGGCACGGCGGCGGGGCCCCGGTGCGGCTGACCGTCACCTGCCGGCCGGGATGGGTGGACCTCGCGCTGAGCCAGGCCGGCGTGCGGGCCGACCGGGTCGTCGGGCATTTGCGCACGACCACCCCGCCCATCGACCTCACCGGCCTCGGGCTGTGGTCGGTGCAGCGGCAGACCCGCGAGCTCGGCGGGCGGGTGGTGGTGGAGGTCGCGGACGGGTGGATGACGCTGGCCGTCCAGCTCCCCGACCGCTGAGCGGAGTGCGAGAGGCGAGGAAACCTCGCCGCTGACACTCCGGGTGGAGTGCCACGGCGCGGATGACGCGCCCCTCCCACTCCACTCGGGAGGTTGGCACCGGCGGGCCAGCGGACGGCACGGGCGGGCCACCGGGGGCGGGCAGATCCCTGGTGTCACCGCACCGGCGGTGGTCGCGACGACGAGGCCAGGGAGCCCAGATGTTCACGCACACGCACGCCCTGCAGTACGAGGCCAAGCCCGACGGTCCCGACCCGGACTTCGCCCGCAAGATGCAGGAGGTCCTCGGGGGTCAGTGGGGCGAGATGACCGTCGCCACCCAGTACCTGCTGCAGGGCTGGAACTGCCGGCTCCCCGGCAAGTACAAGGACCTGCTCCTCGCCGTCGGCACCGAGGAGCTGGCCCACGTCGAGATGATCGTGACGATGATCGACCGGCTGCTGGACCACATCCCGCTCAAGCCGGACGCCGCGGACCGCAGCAAGGAGGCGGCGGCGGGCTACGGGCAGCACAACCCGCAGCACCCGATCGTCAACGGCGCGGGCGCCTCGTACATCGACAGCATGGGCAACCCCTGGACCGGCGCCTACGTGACCGCCAGCGGCAACCTGATGGCCGACTTCCAGTACAACGTGACCGCCGAGATGCAGGGCCGGCTGCAGGTGGCCCGCCTCTACAACATGACCGACGACCCCGGGGTCAAGGACATGCTGCGGTTCCTCATCACCCGCGACCACTACCACCAGCAGATGTGGCTGGCCGCGATCGAGCAGCTCAAGGAGGACGGCCTCGAGGGCATCCCGGTGCCCGAGGCCTTCCCGATCGAGGAGGAGGTCGGCGACCTGGGCTACACCTTCATCGACGCCTCCGACGGCCCCGAGGCCGCCAACGGCCGCTGGGCCTCGGGCCCGTCGATCGACGGCCGCGCCGAGTTCGCCGCCCGGCCGATCGAGGCCACGGCCGACGCCCCGATCCTGCCCCCGGGCGACCCGCGCCTGTTCCCGACGCCGCAGCAGCCGGGTCAGTCGCTCCTGCAGAAGGCCAAGGACATGCTCAAGTGAGCTGCTGACCACCCTTCCTGCGCCGTCGCCGCGCCGGCGACCGGTCCCTCCCGCGGACCGGCCGCCGGCCGGCGGGACGCCTCCCCCGGAGGTCTGCCGTGCACCTGCCCGTCCCCGCCGTCGTGCTCACCTGCGTCTACGCCGCGGCCGTCGCCGTCGCGCTGACCGCCCCCGGTGAGCACCTGGTCGCCGGCCTGGTCGTCCTCGCCGGCCTGGTCACCCGCTGGGTGCTGCGCACCCGGCTCCGCAGCACCCGCGCCGCGGCCGCCACCCCGGTGCTGGCCGCCGTCGCCACACCGGACGCCGTCCCGGCGCCCGCGGCGGCCCCCGCCGCTGCCGCCTGAACCGGCACGCCACGAGGCGCGCGCCCCCTCCCGGGGACGCGCGCCCGGTGACGTGTCAGGCCCTGCAGAGGGGTCCTGTCAGTGCTCGACGGCCTTCTCCGCCCCGATCCCGGTGAGCGCCCGCACCTCCAGCTCGGCGTACTTGTCCACGTCCGGCTTCTCCTTGGACAGGACCGTGCCGAGCCAGCCCAGGAAGAACGACAGCGGGATGGAGACGATCCCCGGGTTCTGCAGCGGGAACCAGTGGAAGTCGACGTCCTGGAACAGCGACGGGCTGACGCCGGTCGCCGGGTTCACCGGGGCGCCGGAGACCACCGGGCTGAAGATGATCAGCACGATGCAGGAGATCAGCCCGCCGTAGATCGACCACAGCGCGCCCTGGGTGGTGAACCGCTTCCAGAACAGCGTGTAGAGGATCGTCGGCAGGTTCGCCGAGGCCGCGACGGCGAAGGCCAGCGCCACCAGGAAGGCGATGTTCAGCCCGGCCTGGAGGGCCAGGATGCCCAGGCCGATCGACACCGCGCCGATGACGACGGCGGTGATGCGGGCGACCCGCACCTCGCCGTTGGGCGGCACGTTGCCCTTCTTGATCACCGACGCGTAGACGTCGTGCGCGAACGACGCCGACGCGGTGATCGTCAGGCCGGCGACGACGGCCAGGATCGTGGCGAACGCGACGCCGGCGATGATGCCCAGCAGCACGGTGCCGCCCAGCTCGAAGGCCAGCAGCGGGGCCGCGGAGTTGACCGCGCCCGGCGCCCCCGCGATCCGCTCCGGGCCGACCAGCGCACCGGCGCCGTACCCGATGACCAGGCTGAACAGGTAGAAGATGCCGATCAGCCAGATGGCCCAGACCACCGAGCGGCGGGCGTCCTTGGCCGTGGGCACGGTGTAGAAGCGCATGAGCACGTGCGGCAGGCCCGCCGTCCCGAGCACCAGGGCCAGGCCGAGGGAGACGAAGTCCAGCTGGGAGGTGGAGCTGGCCCCGTACTGGGCGCCCGGGGCGAGCACGTCACGGGCCGTCGGGGCCGCCTGGGCGACCTCCTCCGCGCCGCCGAGCAGCGAGGAGAGGTTGAACCCGAACTTCGCGAGCACCCACACCGTCATCACCAGCGCGCCGGCGATGAGCAGCGAGGCCTTGATGATCTGCACGTACGTGGTGCCGCGCATGCCGCCGACCAGCACGTAGATGATCATCAGCGCGCCGACGAGGACGACGACCAGTGCCTGGGCCGCCTCACCGGTGACGCCAAGCAGCAGGGTCACCAGCCCGCCGGCGCCGGCCATCTGGGCGAGCAGGTAAAAGAGGCTGACGGCGAGGGTGGAGATCGCGGCGGCCATGCGCACCGGGCGCTGCCGCATGCGGAAGGCCAGGACGTCGGCCATCGTGAACCGCGCGGTGTTGCGCAGCAGCTCGGCCACCAGCAGCAGCGCCACCAGCCAGGCGACGAGGAAGCCGATGGAGTACAGGAAGCCGTCGTAGCCGTAGAGCGCGATCGCGCCGGCGATGCCGAGGAAGGACGCCGCCGACAGGTAGTCGCCGGCGATCGCCAGCCCGTTCTGGGTGCCGCTGATGTTGCGGCCGGCCGCGTAGTAGTCGGCGGCGCTCTTGTTCGTGCGGCTGGCCTGGAACGTGATGATCAGCGTGACCAGGACGAACGCGCCGAAGATCGAGATGTTGACCGCGGGCTCGCCGATCGACGACTCGGCGGCCAGGACGGCGTCAGCCACGGGTCCCCCCTCGGGTGACGTCGTCCCCGGCGGCTCCGCGCTCCCGGGCGTACTCGTGGTGCTCGAGCCGCTCGCGCATCTCGTCGGCGATCGGGTCGGTGTTGCGGCCCGCGTGCCGCACGTACAGCTGGGTGATGAGGAACGTCGTCACGAACTGGGCCAGGCCCAGCAGGATCCCGAGGTTGACGTCACCGAAGACCTTGGTGGCCATGAAGCCGTCGGCGTACGTGGAGAGCAGGACGTAGAGCAGGTACCAGGCGAAGAACGCCACGGTCATCGGGAAGGCGAAGCGGCGGAACCGCCGCCGGAGCTCGGTGAACTCGGGTGAGTCCTGGGCCTGCCGGTACTCCTCCGGCGTGAGGAGCCTGCGTTCGGCGGGTGGTGTCACGGCTGCGTCTCCTGTCCGCGGGGCAGTGATGCGGGTCACTCTAGGGAAACGCTCTCACCGGCGACACGGGAGAGACCGAACCGTCGCAGAGACGTCCGCCGCGCGTAACGCCACGGGAACGCGCCGGCGCTGCAATGGGTCATGACCGCGATCGGGTGGACGCCGGCGGTTCGGACGGCGGGGTGGTTCCCGGTGGCCCGTGCCGCCGAGGTCGGGACGACGCCGGTGCCGGTGGGCGCCGGCGGCCGCGCCTACGTGCTGGTGCGGCTGCGACCGGGGGCGGAGGTCAGCGCCTTCCCGGCCCGGTGCCCGCACCGGCTGGTGCCGCTGGCCGCGGCCACCGTGGTGGAGGGCCGGCTGCAGTGCCCGTACCACGGGTGGCGGTTCGACGGCGACGGCCGCTGCGTCGACGTCCCCTCCCTCGGTCCCCAGGGCACCCCGCCGCCGCGCGCCGACCTCCCGGTGCCCTGGGCGGTCGAGGAGCGGCACGGCTGGGTGTGGCTGGCCCCGGAGCGGACCGGCGAGCCGTGCCCCTCGCGCGCGGGCCTGCGCCCCGAGCCCGAGCCGCCCGCGCCGCTGCCCGCGCCGGACGGGCCGGTGCTCGGCAACCTCGACCTCTCGCTGGCGCACGCCTGGCACCCCGTCGCGCTCTCCCGCGAGCTGCGGCCGGGCGGCTGGCTCATGGTGCGGCTGCTCGGCCGCACCTGGGCGCTGCAGCGCACCCCCGAGGGGCTGCGCGCCGATCCGCCGGCGTACGGCGTCCGGGAGCGCTTCGGCGTCGTCTGGCTGGCGCCCGCCGAGCCGGCCGACGTCCCGCTGGAGCTGCCGGAGGACGCCGACCGCCGGTTCGTCTCCGGCTGGCTGCCGCCGGAGCGGGCGGCCGGCCCGGCCGGCCCGCTGGCCGACAACTTCCTCGACGTCGCGCACTTCCCGTTCGTCCACGGCGGCACGTTCGGCACCCCGGACGCGGTCGAGGTGCCCCCGGTCGAGGTGGAGTACGAGCCCGGCGGCTTCCGCAGCGTGCAGGAGCAACTGGTGGACGTCCCGCAGGACCCCGGCGTGGCCACCGGTGAGCGCCCGCTGCGCCAGCGGCGGGTGGCCACCTACGTGTACCGCGCGCCGTTCCAGCTGCGGCTGCGGCTGGAGTTCCCCGAGTCGGGGGCGGTGACCACGATCCTGTTCCTGCTGCAGCCCGAGGACGCCGACTCCACCCGCGTCTACACCCGGCTGCTGCTCGCGTCCGCGCACGGGCGGCCGCTGCCCGGCCCCGACGAGGTCGCCGCCGAGGTGGCGTTCGAGCAGCGGGTGCTCGCCGAGGACCTCGCCCTGCAGGCGCAGATGGCCAGCACCGGGCTGCCGCTGCGGCTGCGCGACGAGCTGCACGTGCGCTCCGACCGGCTGGGGGTGGCGCTGCGGCGGGTGCTGGCCGACTTCGCCGCCGGCCGGTGAGCTCAGCCGCCCTCGACGAGCTCCCCGCACTGCGGGCAGCGGGTCGGCGGGTCCTCGTCGGCGAGCCGGCCGCAGGCCGGGCAGACCCGCGCCAGCCAGCAGGCAGGGTCCCCGCCCTCGTCGGGCTCCTCGCGGCGGGGCTCGGTCGTCATGCCCCGATCGTCCTCCGTGCGCGCGAGCGCCTCCCGCCCGGCGGCTGGGATGCTGGGGACGTGCCGACCCGGAAGACCCGCCGCGCCGCCCTCGCCGCCGCCGTGCTCGCCGCCCCCGCCGCATGGGTCGCCCGCGCCGCCTGGGGGCTGCCCACCGCCCTCGGTGCCAGCCGGCGACGGCTGCGGCCGACGGTCGCCGGCTCCCCCCACTTCTCCGAGGGCAGGTTCCACAACACGCTGCCCACCCCCTCGCTGGACCCGGCCAAGCTGCGCGAGGGCCTGGTGCGCCAGTGGCACGAGGACCGGCACGTCGGCCTGCCCGCCCGGCCGGTCCCCCTCGCACCGGCGACCTTCCCCGCGGAGGCCGGCGAGCTGGCGGTGACCTGGTTCGGCCACTCCAGCGCGCTGCTCGAGATCGACGGCCGGCGGGTGCTGGTCGACCCGGTGTGGGGTGAGCGCGTGTCGCCGTCCCCGCTGATCGGGCCGACCCGCCTGCACCCGGCCCCGGTGCCGCTGGCCGACCTGCCGCAGGTCGACGCGGTGCTGGTCTCCCACGACCACTACGACCACCTCGACCTCCCCACCGTGCGCGAGCTGCTGCGCCGGCAGAGCGCGCCGTTCGTCGTCCCGCTGGGCATCGGGGTGCACCTGCGCGGCTGGGGCGTGCCCGAGGACCGCATCGTCGAGCTGGACTGGGACGGGCAGACGACGGTCGCCGGGCTCACCCTCACCTGCACCGAGGCCCGGCACTTCTCCGGCCGCTTCCTCACCCGCGACACCACGCTGTGGTCGTCGTGGGTGGTCACCGGCCCGCGGCACCGGGTGTTCTTCGGCGGCGACACCGGCTACACGCCCGCCTTCGCCGGCATCGGCGCCCGGCTGGGCCCCTTCGACCTCACCCTGCTGCCGATCGGCGCCTACAACGACGCGTGGAAGTACATCCACATGGACCCCGAGGAGGCCGTCCGCGCGCACGGCGACCTCGGCGGCGGGCTGCTCGTGCCGGTGCACTGGGCGACGTTCAACCTGGGCTTTCACCGCTGGGCCGAGCCGGTGGAGCGGCTGCTGGCCGCGGCCGGGCGGTCCGGCGTGCAGGTCGCCGTCCCGCGGCCGGGCGAGCGGATCGACGTCACCGCGCCGCCGCCGCTGGAGGACTGGTGGACGGCGGTCGGCTCCCCGTCCGACGCACCCGACGACGCCGGGGCCTCGACGTCGGTCGTGGCCCGCGCGGTCGCCCGGCTGCCGCAGCGCCGTCCCGACTGAGCGAGAGGGCACGGCGCCGTTTCGCAAGAGCCCACCATATTGGGCGCAACAGAACGCGATCGGACTCAACTCCGCACGCCCCGGCGCCGTAGACCCCCTCACACGATGGACGAGGAGGTCGGCGATGCGGTTCGGCCGGACACCGGCGACGGCCCAGCACGACGCCGTCGCGGAGGCACGCGGCAACGCGACGGCGGTGACGGCCGTGGTGGCCGCGCTGACCGACGTGCCCACGCCCGACGAGGCGGCCCGGCGCGCCCTCGACCTGGTGCGGGAGCACTTCGGCTGGGCCTACGGCTCCTACTGGCGGGTCGACCCCGCCGACCGGGCGCTGCGGGTGGTCTGCGAGTCCGGCGACGCCGGCGCCGAGTTCCGGGAGGTCACCCGCGCGGCGAGCTTCCGCGAGGGGGTCGGCCTCGCCGGCCGCGCGTGGCGGACCCGCGACCTGGTGTTCGTGCCGGACCTGGGTGACGTGCGGGACTGCGTGCGCGCACCGGCCGCCCAGCGGGTCGGCGTCCGCAGCGGCATCTGCTTCCCGCTGCTCGAGGACGGCGTGGTCACGGGCACCATGGACTTCTTCGCCACCCAGACCCTCACCCCGTCCGCGGAGCGGCTGGACACGCTGCGCACCGTCGGGCGGCTGGTCTCGCAGGCCGTCGAGCGGATCTCCGCGGCGGTGCGCCACACCGAGGCGGCCGAGGACACCCAGGCCGTCGCGGACCTGCTGCGCGCGGTCACCGGCGCGGCCACCCGCGCGGAGGCGATGACCCGCGCGCTGGACACGATCCGCGAGGGCTTCGGCTGGGCGTACGGCTCCTACTGGGCCGTCGACCCCGCCGACCGTCTCCTCCGCTTCGTCACCGAGTCCGGCGACGCCGGGGCCGAGTTCCGGCAGGTGACGCTCGAGGCCTCCTTCGCCGAGGGCGTCGGCCTGTCCGGCCGGGCGTGGCGGGCGCGGGACCTCTACTTCGTCGGGGACCTCGCGGAGATGACCGACTGCGTGCGTGCCCCGGCCGCGCGGCGGGCCGGCGTCCGGTCCGGCGTGTGCCTGCCGATCGTCGTCGACGGCGAGGTCGTCGGGACGATGGACTTCTTCGCCACCCGGACCCTCGTGCTGGCCCCCGGCCGCGCCGCCGCACTGCGCAGCGCCGCCTTCCTGCTCGGCCAGACCCTGCAGCGCCTGGCCGTGGCCGAGCGGCTCGACCTGGCCGGCCAGCAGCTGCTGCAGTCGATCGACGAGGTCGAGCGCAACGTGCTGTCGGCGACGGCCGTGGCGACCGACGGGCGGCGGCTCACCGAGGAGGCCAACCGCGAGGTGGCCGGCCTCGGGGAGTCCAGCGAGGACATCGGCAAGGTGGTCAAGGTGATCCGCGGGATCGCCGACCAGACCAACCTGCTGGCGCTCAACGCCACGATCGAGGCCGCGCGCGCCGGCGAGGCCGGGCGGGGCTTCGCCGTCGTCGCCAACGAGGTCAAGGAGCTCGCCGGGGAGACCGCGCGGGCCACCACCGACGTCGACGCCCGCGTCACCGCCATCCAGTCGCAGGTCGAGCGCGTGGTCGCGGCCCTCGGTGCGATCAGCTCGGTGGTGGCGTCGATCAACGAGACGCAGCAGGTGATCGGCGGGGTGCTGACGGAGCAGTCCGCCGTCACGCGGGAGATCCTCGGCTGAGTGGAGTGCCACGGCGCGGAAAACGCGCCCGTGGCACTCCACTCAGCGCAGGAGCTTGGACATGCGGCGGTCGGCCAGCGGCTTGCCGCCGGTCTGGCAGGTCGGGCAGTACTGCAGCGAGGTGTCGGCGAAGCTGACCTCGCGCACGGTGTCACCGCAGACCGGGCACGGCAGCCCGGTGCGCGCGTGCACCTGCAGGCCCGAGCGCTTCTCGCCCTTGAGCGTGGCCGCCTTCTGCCCGACCTGCCGCTCCAGGGCGTCGGTGAGCGTCGCGCGCATCGCGTCGTGGAGCCGCAGCACCTCGTCGTCGTTGAGCTTGTCGGCCATCTTGAACGGCGACAGCCGCGCGGCGTGCAGGATCTCGTCGGAGTAGGCGTTGCCGATGCCGGCCAGCAGGGTCTGGTCGGTGAGCGCGCCCTTCAGCTGGCCGCTCCGGCCGGCCAGCAGCGCGGCGAACTGCTCGCGGTCGACCTGCAGCGCGTCCGGACCCAGCCGGGCGATGCCGGGCACCTCGGCCGGCGACCGGACGACGTAGACCGCCAGCCCCTTGCGGGTGCCCTGCTCGGTGAGGTCGAAGCCGTCGGGCGGCGTCCCGTCCTGTGATGCCAGGTGCACGCGCAGCGCCAGCGGCCCCTTGCCCGGCTTCGGCGGGGCCGGCGGCAGCCCGGTGCGCCAGTGCAGCCAGCCGGCGCGGGCCAGGTGCACGACCAGGTGGACGCCGGAGACGTCGAGGTCGAGGAACTTGCCGAGCCGCCGGGCACCGGTGACCTCGAGGCCGCCGAGCGCCGACAGGGGCGGGTCGAAGGTCTTGATCGCCTGGACGGCGGCGAGATCGGCGCGCGTCACGACCCGGCCGACGGCGTTCTCGCGCAGGAACGCGGCCAGGGCCTCCACCTCGGGCAACTCGGGCACCCGGCCATGATCCCCGTCCGGGCACCCCGTGGTGCCGGAAGCGCGATCCCGGCCGGTCACGACCCACCGATCGGGTGGCGGTCAGCGCCGCAGCGACGCCGCCATCCGCTCGACGATCGTGGTGAGCACCGGCCGCGGCGTGGCCAGGTTCAGCCGCACGTGCCCGGCTCCCGGCGGCCCGCAGGCCGGCCCGTCGACCAGCGCGACGCCGGCCCGCTCGAGGAAGTGGTCGCCGAGGGACCCCTCGACGCCGAGCCCGCGGCAGTCCAGCCACGCGAGGTAGGTGCCCTCCGGCGGGGTGTACCGGACGGCGGGCAGGTGCTCGGCGAGCAGGTCGGCCAGCAGCCGCCGGTTGCCGTCGAGGTAGCCCAGCACCCCGGCCAGCCACGGCTCCCCCGCGGTGTAGGCGGCGGTGTTGGCGACGACGCCGAGGTTGGCCGTGCCGTGCGCGACGAACGGGCCCACCTGCGCCCAGCGCGCGGCGTCGGCCTCGTTGGACACCAGGAACTGGGCGGCCTTGAGGCCGGGCAGGTTCCAGGCCTTGGACGCCGACGTCGCGGTGACCGTGTGCCCGGCGGTGACCGCCGACAGCGCGGCGTAGGGCCGGTGCACCGCGCCGGGGTACACCAGCGGCGCGTGGATCTCGTCGGAGAACACCCGGGCGCCGTGCCGCTGCACCACCTCGGCCACGGCCAGCTGCTCCTCGGCGGAGAAGACCCGGCCCACCGGGTTGTGCGGGTTGCAGTGCACCAGCAGCCGGCCGCCGGCGGCGAACGCGCGGTCCAGCCCGTCGAGGTCGTAGGTGGGCCGGCCGTCGGGGCCGGGCACCAGCGGCACCTGCAGGATCTCCCGGCCGAGCATCCCGGGGACCTCGAGGAACGGCATGTACGCCGGGGTGGGCAGCACCACCGGCGAGCCGGGCGGCGTGAAGTGCTCGATCGCCGCCTGCAGCCCCGCGAGGACGTCGGGCAGCGGGGTGATCCACTCCGCGGGCACCGTCCAGCCGTGCCGGCGCTCGAGGAACCCGGCGCAGGCGCGGGCCATCTCCCCGGCCAGCGCCGCGGGCAGGTAGCCGAAGACACCGGCGTCCACGGCGGCGTGCAGGGCTGCGGTGACCTCGGGCGCCGTCCCGAAGTCCATCTCCGCCACCCAGGCACCGATGGCCGGGCCGAACCGCGTCCACTTCAGCCCGCCTGCCGACCGGAGGGCGTCCTCGGTGAGCGCGTCGACCGTGAGCGCATCGAAGGGAAGCGCGTCGAAGGGAAGCGCGTCGAAGGGAAGCGCGTCGTGCGACGGGCCGGTCACCCGGTCAGCCGGAGAACGACGTGCGGTCGCTGACCTGCGCCACGGCGCCGTCGGCCCGGGCCGCCTCGGCGACGGCCGCGGCCACCGCCTTGGTCACCTCGGGGTCGAAGACGCTCGGGATGATGTAGTTGGCGTTGAGCTGGTCGTCGCGGACCACCGCCGACAGCGCCTCGGACGCCGCCAGCAGCATGTGCGTGCTGATCTGGTTCGCCCGCGCGTCGAGCAGCCCCCGGAAGACCCCGGGGAAGGCCAGCACGTTGTTGATCTGGTTGGGCAGGTCCGACCGGCCCGAGGCGACGACCGCGGCGTACTGCCGCGCGCGCACCGGGTCGACCTCCGGCGTCGGGTTGGCCATCGGGAAGACGACGGCGCGCTCGGCCATGCCGGCCAGCGCCTCGACCGGCAGCACGTTGCCGGCGCTGACCCCGATGAAGACGTCGGCGCCCCGGAGCGCGTCGGCCAGCTCGCCACGCACGCAGTCGGGGTTGGTGCGGCGGGCGAGGTCGAGCTTGGCCGGGGAGAGCCGCTCGTCGTCCGGGCTGAGGATGCCCTCGCGGTCCCACACCAGCACCGAGCCGGCGCCGGCCTCCAGCAGCAGGTTGACGATCGCGGTGCCGGCCGCACCGGCGCCGGCCACGACGATGCGCACCGCGGGCAGCCGCTTGTCGACCACGCGCAGGGCGTTGCGCAGCGCGGCCAGCGCGCAGATCGCGGTGCCGTGCTGGTCGTCGTGGAAGACCGGGATGTCGAGCTTGTCGCGCAGCCGCGCCTCGATCTCGAAGCAGCGGGGCGCGGCGATGTCCTCGAGGTTGATGCCGCCGAAGCCGGGCGCCAGCAGCTCCACGGTGCGCACGATCTCGTCGACGTCCTGGGTGTCCAGGCAGATCGGCCAGGCGTCGATGTCGGCGAACCGCTTGAACAGCGCGGCCTTGCCCTCCATCACCGGCAGCGCCGCGCCGGGACCGATGTCGCCGAGGCCGAGCACGGCCGAGCCGTCTGTGACGACGGCGACGGTGTTGCCCTTGATGGTGAGCCGGCGGACGTCCTCGGGGTTCTCCGCCAGCGCCAGGCAGACGCGGGCGACGCCGGGCGTGTAGGCCATCGACAGGTCGTCGCGGGTCTTCAGGGGTACCCGGGAGGCCACCTCCAGCTTGCCGCCCAGGTGCAGCAGGAAGGTGCGGTCGCTGACCTTGCGCACCCGCACGCCCGGCACGTCGCGCAGCGCCTGCACCATCTCCTCGGAGTGGGCGGCGTCGGCGGCCGAGCAGGTGACGTCGACGGTCAGCCCGTCGGGGCGGCTCTCGACCACGTCGATGGCGGTGACCGCGCCGCCGGCGCTGCCCACGGCCGTGGCGATCCGGCCGATGGACGACGGGTCGCCGTCGGCGGTGAGCCGCACGGTGATCGAGTAGGACGCCGAGGTCACCGGCCCCCGGGGCGGCGGCGCGGGCTCTCCCGCGGCGGTCGGGTCGGCGCTGGTGTGGGCGGCGGTGTCGGTGCTCATGGCGTCCCCATGGTCCCACCGGCGGCCGCCCGGCACGGCGGAACGGCGGTGCCCGACCGGTCACACCGGCGGCGCGGGCTCCAGCACCAGCTCCAGGCCGCCGTCGGCGGCCAGCGCCACCCGGGCGGCGTCGTCCAGCTGCGGCCGGGCGGCCAGGACGGCGACCGCGCGCTCCGGCCCGGCGGGGAAGGCGAGCACGACCAGGCGCGCGGAGGCGTCGGCGCGCACCTGCCACGCCGTGCCGCGCGGGCAGACGACCACCGAGCCGGCCGGCGCCGGCCGCGGCGGGTCCTCCCCCACCGTCACGGCGGGGCAGCCGGCCAGCACCACCAGGACGACGTCGGACCGCCGGGCCCGGCAGCGGCGCAGGGCGGTGCCGGCGGGCAGGTCGACGACCTCCGCACCCGGCGGGCCGGTGCGGGGGGCGGGATCGAGGAGGTCCATGCCGCGCACGCTCGCGCGCGCCGCTGGTGAGCCGCTGGTCGGGCGCCGACCAGGCCGCCACCAGGGCCCGACCAGCCCGGGCCCCGAGGGTCGGCGCCATGACCACCACACCGCACCTCCCCGCACCGCAGGCCGCGCCGCCGGCCGTGCCGGCCCGCCGCTCGCCGTGGGCGGAGATCGGCGTCTTCCTCGGCACCGTGGCGGTGCTGCTGACCGGCACCACGACCGTCGCCGTGCTCGCCGACGCCGATGTCGCGCACCTCGACCAGGCACCGCCGCTGGTGCAGGCGCTGCTCTTCGGGCAGGCCCTCCTCCCGCTGATCGCCGCCCTGTTCGCCCGGCTGGTCACCACCGGCAGCCTGCGCCGGCCCGGCTGGGGCGTCCGGCGCACGAGCTGGCGGCACGTCGGCGCCGCCTGGCTGTGGGCGCTGCCGACCGTGCTCGCCGGCGGGCTGCTGGTCTGGGCGACCGGCACCGGCGGCTTCGCCACCGGCGGCCTGGACGTCATGGTGCCGCTGGGCCTGACGGTGCTGGTGGCCCCGTACGTGCTGCTCGCCCTCGCCGAGGACGTCGGCTGGCGCGGGCTGCTGGTGACCCGCCTGGCCGAGGTCGCCGGGCCGCGCACCGTCGTGCTCGTCAGCGGGCTGGCCTGGTCGGTCTTCCACTGGCCGCTGGTGCTGTTCCTCGGGGGTGCGCCGGAGGGCGTGCCGGCCGGATGGGCGGTGCTGTGCTTCACCGTGGGCGCGGTCGCGTTCTCGGCGGTCCTCGCGAGCATGCAGCTGCGCTGGGGCATCTGGCCCGGGGTGGTCGCGCACGCCGTGGTGAACGCGGCGATGTACCACGCGCTGGTCCCGCTGACCGCCGACACGGGGTCGCCCGGCTGGTTCGCCGGGGAGAGCGGCCTGTTCGCCGCCGTCGCGCTGGTCGCCGGCGCAGCGATCTGGCTGCGCCGCTCCCCTCTCCGGCGCCGCCCGGACGGCGGCACCGTCGCGGCGCGCCGCTGATCCCTCCGCGCGGGGGATCGTCGCCGGGGGCCCGAGCGCCTACCCTCCGCAGCCGTGGAGCTGCGGGTGGAGGTGCTCGGGCCGACCCGCGTCCTCCGCGACGGCGCCGAGCTCGACCTCGGCGGTCGCCGGCCGGCCGAGCTGCTGGCGCTGCTGGTCGCCGCCGAGGGGCGGACCGTGCCGGCCGACGTGCTGGCCGACCGGCTGTGGCGGGGGGAGCCCCCGGTCACGGCGACCACCACGCTGCAGGGCCACGTCGCCCGGCTGCGCCGGCTGCTCGACCCCGGCCGCGGCGCCCGGGAGGCGACGGTCCTGGTGACCCGCGGCGCCGGCTACGCGCTGGCGCTGCCCCGGACCGCCGTCGACGCGCACGCCTTCGCCGACGAGGTCGCCGGAGCCACCGCCGGCGACGACGCCACCGCCGCGCGGGTGTTGCCCGGCGCGCTCGCCCGCTGGTCCGGCGAGCCCTACGCCGACGTCGCCGACGTGGACGACGTCGTCCCGGTGGTCGCGCGGCTGGCCGAGCTGCGGCTGGCCGCCGTCGAGCGGCTGGCCGGGGCACGGCTGGCGCTGGGCACCGGCGCCGAGCTGGTCGCCGACCTGTCCGAGGCGGCCGCCGCCGAGCCGCTGCGGGAGTCCACCGCCGCGCTGCTGGCCCGCGCGCTCTACCGCGGTGGCCGGCAGGCCGAGGCCCTCGACGTGCTGCGCCGCACCCGGGAGCGGATCGCCGACGAGCTGGGGCTGGACCCCTCCCCCGAGCTGCGCGCCCTGGAGGCCGCCCTGCTCCGGCAGGACCCGGCGCTCGACACCCCCGCGGCACCGGCGCCCCCGGCTCCGCCGCCGGTGCCCGCGCCCGCTGCCGGCGACGGCTTCGTCGGCCGCCCCGCCGAGCTCGACGCGCTGGCCAGCGCGTGGGCCGCGGCCGCCGCGGGCCGGGGCACCGCGGTCGTGGTGACCGGTGAGCCCGGCATCGGCAAGACCCGGCTGGTCGAGGCGTTCGCCGCCCGTGCCGGGGCCGCCGTCCGCTGGGGCCGTTGCGCCGAGATCGGCGGCGCGCCGCCGTACTGGCCGTGGCAGCAGGTGCTCGGCGGGCTGCCCGAGGCGGCCCTGGGCGGCGACACCGGCGCCCGCTTCGCCCTGGGCCTGGACACCGCCCGCCGGCTGCGCGCGCTGGCCGGGGAGGCTCCGCTGCTCGTCGTCCTCGACGACCTGCAGTGGGCCGACGGCGACTCGCTGCACGTGCTCGAGGTCGTGCTCTCCCAGCTGCACGGCAGCCGGCTGCTGCTCGCCGTCACCTGCCGCGAGGAGGCGACCGGCGAGCCGGCGCTCACCCGGGTGCTCGGCCTGGCCGCGCGGCTGCCCGGCGCGCGCCGGCTGCGGCTGGCGGGGCTGGACCCGACCGAGGTCGCGGCGCTGGTCGCCGGGCTCGGCGGCGGGGACGAGGCCACCGCCCGCACGGTCGCCGAGCGCTCGGGCGGCAACCCCTTCTTCGTCACCGAGCTGGCCGCGCTCCCCACCCGCGGGGACGGCGCGGTGCCGGCCGGCGTGCGCGACGTCGTCCGGCTGCGGCTGGCGGGGCTGCCGGACGACGTCCGCGAGGCGCTGGCGGCCGCGGCCGTGGCCGGCCGGGACGTTCCCGTCGGCCTGCTCGCCGCCGCGCTGGCCGGGCCGGGGGACGGCGTCGCGCTGGATCCCGCGCTGCGCGCCGGCCTGCTGGTGGAGCCGGCGCCGGGCCGGGTGCGGATCGCCCACGACCTGGTGCGCGAGGTGCTGCTGGCCGACCTCGGCCCGGTGCGCCGGGCGGCGCTGCACGGCCGGGTCGCCGACGCGCTGGCCGCCAGCCCGGCCGCGGGCACGGCGGCCGCCGCCATCGCGGTGCACCGCAGCGAGGCCGCGGCCGGGAGCCCGGACGCCGCGGCCGCCCGCGCCTGCCTGCTGGCCGCCCGCGAGGCGCTGGACCGCGCGGGTGTGGAGGAGGCGCGGGCGCTCGCGGAGCGCGGGCTGGCGCACGTCGTGCCGGACGACCCGGCGACCGCCGCGGACCTGCACCTGCTGCGCGGCGCGGCGCTGCGCCGGCTGGGCCTGATCGAGGAGAGCTCCGCGGCGCTGCGGACGACGGCGGCCCTCGCCCGCGACGCCGGCGATCCCGCGCGGCTGGCGCGGGCCGCGGTGGTCTCCGCCGGCGGCGGGGTGGGCGGCTACTGGGCGTCGGTGGGCTCCCTGCAGGCCACCGACGTGCCGTTGCTGGAGGAGGCCGCGGAACGGGCCGCCGAGCTGCCGCCGGCCCTCGCGTCGACCGTGCTGAGCGCGCTGGCCGTGCAGCGGGCCTCCACCGGCCGGGCGGACGGCGTGGAGCTGGCCGCGCGGGCGCTGACGGCGGCCCGCGACGACCGGCCGGCGCGGGCCCGGGCGCGGGTCGCCGCGTTCGTGGCGCACTGGACCCCGGCGCACGCCGCCGAGCGGGTGGACCTGGCCCGCACCATGCTCCGCGAGAGCGCCGGCGACCCGGTCGCCGAGGCCACCGCGCTGCACCTGCTGCGCTGCGCGCTGACCGAGACCGTGCAGGCCGACGAGGCCGCCGCCGTCTCCCGCCGGTACACCGAGCTGGCCACCCGCCGCGGCGACGGCGACCTCCTGCAGATGGACGCCTGGTGGTCGGCCGGGCTGGCGCTGGCCCGGGGCGAGGCCGACGAGGCGCGCCGGCTGGCCGACGCGGCGGTCGCCGACGCGCCCACCACCTCCCCGGCCGCCGCCGACGTCACGCGCATGTCGCGGCAGACGATCGAGGGCATCGCCGCGTGGCACGCGCACGCCCTGCCGGCCGTCGTCCCGGAGGTCGCCGACCTCGCCGAGACCGTCGACCCGGACTGGCTCGGCGTGCTGGCCCAGGCGCACGCGCAGGCCGGCCGGCGCGACGCCGCGCTGGCCGCCGCCGATCGCATGCTGGCCGCCCCGGGCGCCGGCACGCGGGAACCGGTGAAGACGGTGCTGCTCAGCGACGTCTACCTGGAGCTGGCCGACGCCGAGCGCGCGGCCACCGTGCTGCCGGCGCTGCAGGCCTACGGGGACACCGTCGTCGTCCTCTGGGCCGGGACGACGGTGCTGGGCCCCACCGCGCTCTACCGGGGCGGCGTCATGGCGCTGCTGGGCCTGCCCGGCGCCCGGGCGGAACTGGAGCGGGCGCTGGAGGTGTGCGAGCTGTTCGGGTTCGCGCCGTTCGCCGAGCGGGCCGGGCGGTTGCTCGAGCGGTGGTGCTGAGCGCGGTCAGGTCCGCCCGACCGCGCTGAGCAGCTCCTCCAGCTGGGTGGCCGCGGCGTGCAGCGCCCGCACCACGGCCTGCTGCCGCTTGCGGGACATGCGGCTGGCCGGCGCCGAGGCGTTGAGGGCGGCGATGCTGGCCCCGCGGTGGTCCCGCACGGCCACCGCCACCGAGATGATGTCCTCGTGCACCCGGTGGTTCGTGGCGTACCCGAGCTCCCGGACGACGGCCAGCTCGGCGTCCAGCTGCTCGCGCTCGGCGGGCGTGAGGCCCTCGCCGCCGTCGGCACCCTCGCGCAGGGAGAAGATCTCGTCGAGCTGGCGGGGGCTGAAGTTGGCCAGGATGGCCTTGCCCGTGCCGGTGCGGTGCGCGGGCAGCAGCTGCCCGGTCCGGTCGGCGACCCGCAGGGGGCGGCCGCTCTCCGCTGACGCGAGGTAGCGGATCTTGTTCCCCTCGAGCTGGGCCAGGTGCACGGTCTCGTCCGTGGTCCGCGCGAGGTCGTCCAGGATGGGCCGGGCGTAGGTGCGGATGTCCAGGTTGCGGACCGCGGCGAGACCGAGGTCCAGCAGGGCCGAGCCGGCGACGTAGGTGCCCAGCCCGTCCTCCTGCCGGACGAACCCGTGGTGCACCAGCATGGCCAGGAGGCGGTGTGCGGTGGACGGCGCGATCTCCAGCGAGGTCGCGATGCCCGACAGCCGCAGCCGGGGCTGGTCGCGCAGCATCAGCAGAATCCGCAGCGCGTTGTCCACGGAGGAGATCGGGTACGCCGGGCCGTCCTTGGCGCTCTTGGTCACACTGTCCGGCACTTCGCGATCGTAGAGCGGGATGCCGCGTCCATCGGGCGCCACCTTCCACCACCAGCGGGGGGAGCGCCCCACCGCGCGTCGGCGGTGGGGCGCTCCCTCGGTGTTCAGACGAAGATCGACAGGTTCTTCGCCAGCAGCACGGACTGGTCGAGCAGCAGCTCCCGGCGGACGACCTGCCAGGAGTCGCCGACCTGGCGCAGCCGGTCGCGCCGGCGGCCGACAAGGAAGTCGGTCTCGTCCGACACCCGGTTCCGGTAGACCAGGAACCGGCAGCTGACCTCCACCTCCGGCAGCTCGATGACGTCCAGCCGGATGTTGGTCACCAGGTGCGAGACCCGGGAGACCGGCTCCTCGGCCCAGTGCACGCCGGTGGCCAGCTGCTGCACGCGCAGCTCGGCGGTGTCCTTGCCCTCGTCGAACCAGCAGATCTCCCGGCCGGCGCGGGTCTCCTCACGGTGACCCTCGCCGTAGGCGACGTTCATCCGCAGGGGGACGGAGTACTGGTAGTCCTCCGCGAGCAGGTCCAGCCACTCGTCGTAGCGGCGCTCGTCGAGCAGGTCGGCCTCCCGGTAGAGGAAGTCTTCGACGCTGGCCTGCAGGAGCAGCCGCTCGACCAGGGCTTCGGGGACGGGCATGGGGGTCCTCTCCTCTGCTCGTGGGGTCCTACTGGGCGCCGTCGCCGGCGGCGCGCTCGGTGGCGCGGTCGTCGACCTCGGCGAGCTTGGCCAGCTCCGGCCATGCCAGGTTGTCGACGAACTCCGCCCACCGCCGGTAGAAGGCGCGGGCGTTCACCTCGCCGGCGATCGCGTGGTGGCTGTGCACCGAACCGGCCAGGTCGCTCGGCGTCTCCTCGCCGAGGCCCTGCTGGTAGTTGTAGGGGTAGCGCCGGGCGATGACGCCGCGGCTGGCCTCGGTGGCGTAGTCCCAGTTCTCCATGTCGTCCTGCTCGGTCATGCCGGCCGGACCCGCGTAGCGCATGTAGTAGTGGCGGAGCCAGTCGCGGACCGGCTCGGGCGCGGACTTGTCGACCAGGTACCAGCGCCAGACCTCGGTCTCGGTGGGGCTGATCGGGTGCGCCACGAGGATCGTCCGGGGGAAGCCGGCCGCGAAGGACATGTTCGGGAACAGCGTGGCGGGGCCACGGCCGCCGAGCAGCCGGCCCTCGGCGCGGAGCTTCTCCGCCCGCTTCTCCCACGCGGCGGAGAAGTACTCCTCCAGCTCGGGCTCGGCGAACTCCGGATAGGGGATCTCGTAGGCGAGGTTGTCCGAGGCGCCGTGCCCGCGGCGGAACGAGGTCTTCATCCGGCCCTTCGAGAAGCCGCCCTGGTCCTGGCGCTCGCCGTGCCGGCGCTTGCCGCGCCCGCCGGGGCCGATGCCGACGGCCTCGACGGAGGCGTGCGTGGAGGCACCGTGGTACGTGTCGCCCAGGAAGTTCTCCGAGACGAACTTCCAGTTCGACCGGATCCGCCACTTGTGGACGCCGCGGTAGGCCTCGGTGCCGCCCTCGGTGCCGTCGAAGGCGTCGGCCAGGTTGTCCAGCCACCAGTGGAAGTCACCGACG
This sequence comes from Blastococcus sp. SYSU D00820, assembly GCF_054050695.1. Lineage (NCBI taxonomy): Bacteria > Bacillati > Actinomycetota > Actinomycetes > Geodermatophilales > Geodermatophilaceae > Blastococcus > Blastococcus sp. SYSU D00820. The sequence continues at coordinate 44,203 of NZ_JBJGZW010000025.1, read as the reverse complement.
TACTCGTCGAAGTCCGGCGCCTCCGGGTCCCAGCAGGCGAAGACCAGGCCCTTGTAGTCGTGCACCTTCGGGGCGTGGACCAGGCCCCACTTCTCCTTCTGCAGCTTGTTGCCGTAGGCCATCTTCTGCTGCGGCACGCCGTGCAGGGCGCCGGGCGTCGAGACCAGCGACCCGTCGATCGAGTACGACCAGGCGTGGTACGGGCAGGTGAACTGCATGGTGTTGCCCTCGTCGTACCGGCAGACCCGCATGCCGCGGTGCCGGCAGGAGTTCAGCAGCACGTGCAGCTGCCCCTTGTCGTCCCGGGTGAGCAGGACCGGGTCGGCCCCCATCCAGGAGGAGAAGTAGTCGCCGGGCTCGGGCACCTGGGTCGCGTGGCCGACGAACAGCCACGCGCGGGGGAACAGGTTCTCCAGCTCGGCCTTGAAGATCTGCTCGTCGACGAAGATCTCGCGGCTGATCTCGCCGTTCTTGACGTCGACCAGGTCGCGGACCTGCCGCGCGCCGGTGCCGGCGGACGGCTCGTGGACTGTCGTCACGGACTGTTCCTCTCGAGGAGTCGGGCGAAGGGTGCTGCAGGTGCCGGCTCAGCCGACGGGGACGGGCGCGGGGCGGCCGGAGAGGCTCTCCAGCCGGGCACGGACGGCGGCGAGGTCCTCACCGCGCTCCCATGCCTGGCGGCAGGCGACGACGGCGCGGGGCCAGCCGAGGACGACGGCGGCGGTGAACGCCCCGCCGGAGGAGTAGAGGGCGACGTCCTTCTCGCCGGTGGCGGTCGGGAAGCGCAGCAGCTCCACCCGGTCCCCCGGCGTGATGCGGCCGACCATCTGGATCTTGACGCCGTGCTGGTCGGACCAGAAATACGGCGCCTTGACGTGCGCCTTGAGGTCCTCGGGGTGTAGCAGGTTGTGGGCCGTGGTGTTGGCCTGCTCGACGGCGTTGGTCCAGTGCTCGACCAGCCGGTGGGTGCCGCTGCGGACGTCGTACCAGCGGGCGACGTCGCCGACGGCGTACACGCCGGGCACGCCCTCGGCGCGGCAGAACTCGTCGGTGCGGACTCCATGGTCGAGGTCGAGCCCCGAGCCGGCCAGCCAGCCGGTGTTCGGCACCACGCCGATCCCGACGACGACCGTGGCGGCCGGGAGACGGCGGCCGTCGGCGAGGTGCACCACGCCGGTGCCGTCCGGGAGCGACTCGATGCGGTCGACCGCCGCGCCGCCGAGCACGGTGACGCCGGCGTCGGCGTGCAACCCGGCGATCCGTGCGGCGACCTCGGGACCGAGGACGCGGGCGAAGGGCTCGGGGAGCGCCTCGACGATCGTCGTCTCCAGGCCGAGGGCCCGGGCGCTGGAGGCCACCTCCGCACCGATGAAGCCGCTGCCGACGACGACCACGGGCCCGCCCTGCGCCATGCGGGCGCGGATCGCGGTGCTGTCGCGCAGCTCGCGGATCGTGCGCACGAACGTCCCGCCCTCGCCGGGCAGGCTGCGCGGCGTGGCACCGGTGGCGACGACGAGCGCGTCGTAGGCGATCCGCTCCCCGTCGGAGAGGACCACCTCGCGGCGCGCGGCGTCCAGCCCGGTCGCGGGACGGCCGAGCACCGGGGTGAGGCCGTCGCCGGCCCACCCGTCCGGGCCGAGCAGCGCGATGTCCTCGGCCGCCATGTCGCCGGTCAGCACCTGCTTGGACAGCGGCGGCTTGTCGTAGGGGGCGACGTCCTCGGCGCCCACGAGGACGACCTCGCCGTCGAAGCCGGCCGCGCGCAGCGCCTGGCCGGTGCGGATGCCGCCGACGGACGTGCCGACGACGACCACGCGCCGCACGGCCGGGTCAGCCGGCATCGTCGGCCAGCCACACGGCCTGCACCGGGCAGCTGCGGACGGCCGCGCCGACCGTCTCGCGCTCCGGCTCGTCGACGCCGTCCCGGAGGACGACGACCAGGCCGTCGTCGTCGAGGTCGAAGTGCTCGGGCGCCAGGTCCACGCAGTTCCCGTAGCCCTGGCACTTGCCGGCGTCCGCCTTGATGCGCATGGGGATCGATCTCCGTCGTCCGGGGGGCCGGGCCGGGGACCGGCTCGCGGCGAGCGACGGCCCTCGGGAGCGGCTCCGTCGCGGTTGTCTAATGGTCTGTCCAATCGCTACGGTAGGAGTGGCCTCCGCCACTGTCAAGCCGGCGCCGGTCGATCCATCTCCGCGAGAGGAGCCGGCCGTGGCCGCAGAGCAGGGGATCCCCGCGCGCACGCGCAGGGACGAGGCAGCCGCCCTGGCCGGGGGGTTCGTCTTCGCCGTCGCGCTGGGCATCGCGGGTGTCGCCGTCCCGCTGCTGGCGGTGCGGGCCGGGTACTCCGCGGCTCAGATCGGCGTGCTGATCGCCCTCTCGGCGGTCTCCCAGATGGGCACCCGCCTGTTCATGGGGGCGATGATGCGGCGCCTGCCCGACAAGGTCTTCGTGATCGCCGCCGCGGCGTCCCTCGCCGTCTCCTGCGGCGCGCTGGTGCTGTCGACGACCTGGCTGGTGTTCGCGGTGAGCCAGTTGCTCCAGGGGCTGGCCCGGGCCTTCTTCTGGACCGGCACGCAGACCCACGCCGTCCGGCTGTCGGACTCGGCGGTCGGCGCGCTGGCCAAGCTCAACCTGTGGTCCGGCACCGGCCAGATCCTCGGCCCGCTCGTGGCCGGCCCGCTGATCGCCCTGTCCGCGCAGCTCGCCCTGGGCGTGGGTGCGGCCGTCGCCGCGCTCGGCATCGGCACCGCCGCGCTGCTCGTGCGGCTGCCGCCCTTCCAGGGACGCAGCAAGGACCGCGCCGGCGGCCGGGTGTGGCGGCGGCCTGCCGTCGCCGTGGCCTGCTGGGCGGGCGCGAGCGCCGGCGCCTGGCGCGGGCTGCTGGGGTCCTACGTCCCGGTCGTGCTCGACCACGCCCGGCAGAGCTCCACGACCATCGGCGTCCTCGTCGCGATCGCGAACGGCGCACAGGTGGCCGGGAGCGCGGTCGCCGGGCGGCTGCGCGGCGCCGGGGTGCGCCGGTCCCTGGTCCTCGGCGTCCTGGCCAGCGGCATCGGCGTGGCGGCGGTCGGCCCGCTGGCCGGGGTGGCGGTGGCGGCCGGCGCGGTCCTGCTGCTCTCCGGCGTCGGTGCCGGCGCGCTGCAGACGGTGGGTCCCGCGGTGGCCACCGACGCGGTCGACCCGGAGGAGCGCGGCGAGGCCATCGCCTCGGCCGGCACGTTCCGCGCGGCGGCGCTCCTGCTGTCCCCGTTCGCCGTCGCCGGGCTCGTGACGGTCATGCCGCTCGGTACCGCGATCCTGACCGCCGGCCTGCTGATCACCGTCCCCGCCATCGGCGTCAACCGGCTCCGGACCCCCGCGCCCACGCCGTGAGGACGCCACCCGGGACGGCGCAGCGCGCGTGGCCGGCCGGCGGCGGTGCAGTAGCGTCCGCAGCCGACGAGAGGGGATCCGCGTGAGCCAGGGCGACACCGCATCGCCCGCCGACCTCTTCCAGCCCGTCGCCGTCACCCGGGTGTCCCAGGCGATCGTGGACCAGGTGCGTGCCCTGATCCGCAGCGGCGAGCTGGGTGTCGGCGCCCGCCTGCCCTCCGAGCGGGAGCTGGTGGACCGCTTCGGGGTAAGCCGGGTGACCGTCCGCGAGGCCCTGCGCGTGCTCGAGGCCAACGGGCTGATCGAGATCCGGGTCGGCTCGCGCGGAGGCGCCTTCGTCACCGCGCCCACCACCGGCCGGATCGGCGAGGGGATCACCGACCTGCTGAGCATGTCGGGCCTGTCCGCGGCCGAGGTGACCGAGGCCCGGGAGGTCGTCGAGCTCGGCGTCGTGCCGCTGGTGTGCAGTCGCGCGACGGCCGACGAGCTGGACGCGCTGCTCGCCGTCTGCGACGAGGCCGCCCGCGCCCGGGAGGCCGGCACCTACACGGTGGAGATGTCCTTCGACTTCCACCTGCGGGTCGCCGCGTCGGCGCACAACCCGGCGATCGTCATGCTCATGCGCTCGTTCCGGGAACCGGTGCTGATGAGCCTCCGCGAGGCCCAGCACGAGGGACGGCAGGGGGTCGAGGAGCACCGCGCGTTCGTGCAGGCGGTACGCGCCGGCGACGCCGCGCTCGCGCAGCGCATCATGGCCGACCACCTTCAGCGGACCGCCCGGCGCGTGGCCGGCACGTGAGGTCCGCCCGCCGGCCGGTGGTCAGATCCCGCCGGCGAGACCGGCGTGCTCGAGCCGGCTGAGGTTGTTCTTCCAGACCTGGGCGTCGTTGAACGCCGACCCGAGGTCCGGCATCGCCGCGATGTCCTCCTCGGGCAGCTCCGGCGGGGTGCTCCCGAAGCTGCTGGCCTGCAGGGTCATCCGCGCGAGGGCGTCCAGGTTCAGCGCGCGCACCACCGCCTGCTCCACCGAGTCCCCGGTGGCGACGATGCCGTGGCCGCGCAGGACGCACGCCGAGCGGTCGCCCAGCACGCGGGCCACGTCGACGCCGAGCTCCGGCCGGTTGATCAGCACGCCCCGCGGATAGACCGGCACGCCCTCGTGGGCCATCCGCATCGCGGGGATGTTGTAGGCGCCGACGATCGGCCGCAGGGGCAGGCCGGCCAGGTCCGCGGCGACCACCGCCGGCGGGTGGACGTGCACGACCGCCTGGACGTCGGGCCGGGCCCGCAGCACCTCGGTGTGTATGGGCAGCTCGTTGGGGACGGAGTGGTAACCGGTGTCGGCCGCCCCGTCGAGGGCGACCTCGTGGACGTCGTCGGCCTCGGTGAACAGCAGTCCGCGCTCCTGGGGCCCGCGGCAGCGCACCAGCAGGGAGTCCTCGCCGGTGCGCACGCTGATGTGCCCCAGGATGTCCTCGGCCAGGCCGCGGAAGGCCAGGACCCGGCACCCGAGGGCGACCAGCTCCCGGAGGTCGGCCTCGGACCGCAGCCCGGGTACCGCGCGGTCGGTCATGGTCACGGTCACGCTCCTGTTCGTGGGGGCATCCGGCGGAGTGCCCGGAGCAGCTCGGAGCTCTCCGGGTACGGGCGTCCGCGGAAGTCGGTACGGCCGACGGTCGTGAAGAAGTCGGCGGCGTCGCTGAGGACCCGGCTGCGCACGCCCGCAGCCGCGGCCATGGCCTCGGCCAGGGCGAGGTCCTTCTCGATCGTGGTGGCGGGGGCGCGGCCGGCGACGTGCTCGGCATCCCCGCGGAACCACGCGGCGGCCGTGGTGAAGCCCGAGTCCGAGCCGCTGGACTCCTCGATGGCGGTGGCCACGGTGCCGGCGTCGAGGCCGAGCGCCTCGCCCACGAGCATCGCCTCGGCCGAGGCCAGGTACCAGCTGTACTTGACGTGCTGGTTGAGCAGCTTGACCGCGTAGCCGGCGCCGCGGCGGCCGCAGTGCACGACCACCCGGGACACCGCCTCCACGACCTCCTGGTCGGCGCCCAGCACCCCCGCCTCCCCGCCCACGAGGACGGTCATCCGCGGCGCCTTGCGGCTGACCGGGCAGTCGACGAAGCGGCGCCCGGCGGCGTCGAAGGCGGCGCCGAGCTCCTCGGCCAGGGCCGGCTCGCAGGTGGACATGTCGAGCATGGCGGCGCCGGGGGCCAGGCCGGCCAGGACGCCGCGCTCCGGGTCGAGGGCCACGGTGCGGACCTGCTGCGGGCCGGGCAGGAAGGTGAGGACGACGTCGCTGCCCGCCGCCAGCGACCGCGCGTCGCCGGCCGGGACGGCGCCGAGGGCGGCCATGGCGGCCACCGGCTCCGGGCGCAGGTCGTGGCACCGGACCGGCCAGCCGGCCGCCAGCAGCGCCTCCACCAGGGCCGTTCCCATGCCCCCGAGGCCGATCACGCCGACGGTTCTCACGATCGATCTCCCGCCCTGCTTGCAGAAAACGATTCTGTCGCGGCGGACTGTACGTGCCCCCGATCACGCCGGACAAGTGCATCACGTCACAAGAAGATCGGATCCGCTCACCGGAACTCGACCACGAACCGCGGCTTGACAAAGAACGTCTTTCTGCCGAACCATCCGCGGTGGACGTGATGCACAGCACGTCCATGGCTCGCTCCGGCGCCACCAACCCAGGCGCCGAGTCCCGACACCACCGACCGGTCGCCCGGCCGGGCACCTACGTCCCCTGGAGTCCCCGTGGGCGAAGCACTCCTCGACAGCCTGGGTCAGGTCCTGCAGCCGCAGACCCTGGGCCTGATGCTGCTCGGCGTCGCCATCGGCTTCGTCGTCGGCATCCTGCCCGGCCTCGGCGGGCCCGTGACGCTGGCACTGATGCTGCCGTTCACCTTCGGCATGGAGCCGGTCGAGGCGTTCGCGTTCCTGCTCGGGATGCTGGTGGTCACCTCGACCACGGGCGACATCACCTCGGTCCTCTTCGGCATCCCCGGCGAGGCGACGTCCGCGGCCGCGGCGCTGGACGGTCACCCGCTCACGAAGAAGGGCCAGGGCGGGCGGGCGCTCGGCGCCGTGCTGTTCAGCTCGGCCCTCGGCTCGGTGTTCGGCGCTGCCGTCCTCGCGCTCTCCGTGCCGGTCGTGCGTCCCCTCGTCCTCGGGCTGGGTGCTCCCGAGTTCCTGATGCTCACCCTCCTCGGGCTCACCTTCGTCGTCGCCCTGTCGGGCAAGAACCTGCTCAAGGGCTTCGTGATGGCGGCCCTGGGTCTGCTGGTCGCGATGATCGGCATCGACTCGCAGGAGGGCATCCCGCGCTACACCTTCGACCAGATCTACCTGTGGGACGGCATCGGCCTGGTCCCGCTCGTGATCGGCCTGTTCGGCGGCGCGGAGGTGCTGCAGCTGATGCTCAGCCGGCGCAGCATCGCCGGCACGACCGGCCGGCCGCCGTCGAAGGTCACCGGCGTGCGCCAGGGCATCACCGACACGCTGCGGCACTGGCCCGTGGTCCTCCGGTCCAGCGCGATCGGCACCACCGTGGGCATGGTGCCGGGGCTCGGCGGGTCGGTGGCCCAGTTCATCGCGTACGGCTCGGCCCGCCAGGCCTCCAAGACCCCGGAGCTGTTCGGCAAGGGGGCCATCGAGGGCGTCATCGCCAGCGGCGCGAACAACAACGCCAAGGACGGCGGGGCGCTGATCCCCACCATCGCCTTCGGCATCCCCGGCGGGGCGGCCACCGCCGTCCTCCTGAGCGCCTTCCTGATCGCCGGCCTCGACCCGGGCCCGGAGATGCTGACCACGCACGTCGACGTCACGTTCTCGATGGTCTGGATCACCGTCCTCGCCAACTTCGTCGCCGTGGCGGCCGCCTTCCTGCTGCTGCGCCCGCTGACCCGGCTCACCTTCGTGTCGGGCCCGCTGCTCGTGCCGTTCCTCCTGCTGGTCCTCGGTCTGGGCGCCTACACGTCGACCAACTCCATCAACGACGTGCTCGTCATGCTGGGGGCCTCCGCCCTCGGCGTGGCCTGCATCCGCTGGGACTGGCCGCGGGTGCCCTTCCTGCTCGCGGTCGTGCTGGGCGGCATCGCCGAGCGCTACCTGTTCGTCTCCTACTCCCTGTTCGAGTGGGAATGGCTCAGCCGGCCGGCCGTGATCGGGATCTTCGCCGTCATGGTGCTCGTGCTGCTCCTGCCGCTGCTCCGCAAGCGCCGCCGCCGGGGGACGCCCCCGGCCGGCACGCCCGGCACGCCCTCGGACGACGGGCCCGACCCCGGCGCCGGCGCGGCCGGCCCCACGCCCGGGGCGGCACCGGGCACGCCCACGGCCCCCACGACCCCCTCGGCACCGTCGGCCCGCCGCGACCAGGACCGGGACACACGCCCGGCGACCGACGCCGCGGTGGCCCAGAAGGACGGAGTTCAGCTGTGAGCGCCCCGAGCGCGACCCGGACCCGGGGTCGCTTCCCCGTCGCCGACGCGGTCATCAGCGTCGTCCTCGCCGCCGTCTTCACCGCCGCGCTGCTGACGGCGATGGAGTGGGGGGAGCGGGCCGGCCTCTTCCCGCGGATCGTGACCACGGCGGGCCTGGTCCTGTCGGTCCTGCACCTGCTGCTGGTGCTCGCCCGCTGGGCGCTGCGCGCCCCGGCGGCGGCTGCGCCTCCCGCCGTGCGGACCGGGGACGAAGAGGAGGACGTCGACGACGTCGAGTACATCTTCGCCACCGCCGGCACCGGCGCCTGGCTGCGCTCGCTGGCCTGGGTGGCCGCCTTCTTCGTGGGCCTCTACGTCGTCGGGCTGCTGGTCACCGCGCCGGTGTTCGCGCTCCTCTACCTGCGCTTCTCCGCCCGGACGTCCTGGCTGGTGAGCGGCGTGTACGCCGTGGTGACCGCAGCCCTGCTCTACGGCGTCTTCGAGCTGGCCCTCGAACTGCCCACCCCACCGGGCCTGCTCTTCCCCTGACCCTCCCGCCTCCCGAGCCGGGAGGCCGGACCGCACCACAGCTCGCCGCACCACCGGCGCCTCTCCGCCGTTCCGACCACCGTTGCCCGAGACAGGAGACGTCCATGTCCGCTGCCCGCAGAACCCCCCGTCGCCACGCCTACGTCGCCGGGGTCGCCGCCTCGCTGCTCGTCCTGACCGCCTGCGGGGACGACGGCGGCTCGGGCGGGGACGAGGGGGAGACGTTCTACGCCGGGGAGACCCTCGACTTCGTCGTCCCGTTCGACCCGGGTGGCGGGTACGACGCCTACGCCCGCGCCCTGGCCCCCTACCTCGCCGAGTGCCTCGGCGACGGCACGCAGGTCGTCGTCCGCAACGAGCCGGGCGCCGGCGGCCTGCTGGCGACCAACACCACCGGCGCCGCGAGCTCCGACGAGCGGCGGATCCAGATCACCAACACCGTCGGGACCGTCAGCGCGCAGATCGCCGGCGCCGAGGGCGTCCAGTACGACATGGCCGAGTTCTCGATGATCGGCCGCGTCTCGGCTCCCGCCGACTCGGTCGCCGTGGCCGGCGACGGCGACATCGAGGACTTCCAGCAGATGATCGACTCCGACGAGCCGGTGCGCTTCGTCGCCACCGGCCCGGGCAGCAACGAGTACATCGTCCCGAACATCCTGTCGGCGATCTACGACTTCCCGATCGAGCTGGTGACCGGGTTCCCCGGCTCCGGCGAGGCCCGCCTGGCCGTGGTCAGCGGGGACGCCGACGCCCACGTGCAGTCGTGGGACAGCCAGCTCAGCGCCGTCGAGAGCGGCGAGGTGCGCTCCGTCCTCCTCGCCACGGACGAGGCCGTCGAGGAGCTGCCGGACACCCCGACCGTCATGGACTTCGAGCCCGCCGGCGACGAGGGGGAGACGCTGCGCGACGAGCTCGTCGGCCTGGAGGCCACCGGTCGTGGGATCGTCGCGCCGCCCGGGCTGTCCGACGCCCAGCTGACCGAGCTGCGGGACGCGTTCGACTGCGCCGCGGGCAACGAGGAGCTGGCCGGCGAGCTGGCCGACCAGCAGCGTCCGCTCAGCGTCATGCCGGGCGCCGAGTGGGAGGAGCTGGTCGAGGGCGTGCTCGACGCCTCCGACCAGTTCCAGCAGATCATCGCCGACTCGTTCTGATCCGCCCTCCCACCGCGGGCCCCGTCGCCACCCGGCGCCGGGGCCCGCGGTGCGTCGGCAGGGTCAGCCGCGCACGCCGATGACCTGCAGGTACGTGTTCGGCACGACGATCCCCGGCCCCGATCCGCGGGTGTAGCTGCCCCACATCTCCAGGAAGTCGCGCTCGAGGGCCGCCCGCCCCTCCTCGTCCAGGCGCTCCCAGGCCGTGCGCACGGGCCCGAACCAGTCCCGGTACCGCTGCCACTGCGCGGCCAGCGAGGGCGCGGTGAAGTCCACCGTCCGCTCGGCGGCGCGCAGCTGGACGCCGCGGCCCAGCAGCTCCTGCACCCCCTCGGGCGTGCCCCAGCGCAGCGGGTCGGCGGTGCCGGGCTCCGGCGGGTCGTACCGGGCGACCAGCTGCAGCAGCCGGCCACCGGGCGCCTCCGGCCGCCAGGCGGTCAGCCCCAGCCGGCCGCCGGGGCGCAGCACCCGGAGCAGCTCGGCGGCGGCCCGCTCGGCGTCGGCGGCGAAGACGACGCCGAAGGTCGAGGTGACGACGTCGAACGACGCGTCCGCGAACGGCAGCTGCCCCGCGTCGGCGACCTCGGTGGCCATCTCGAGGCCCTCGAGCTCCGCGCGGCGGGCGGCCACCTCGAGCAGCTCGGGCACCAGGTCGGTGCAGACCACCTCGGCGTCGCGCCGGGCGGCGGCCAGCGCGGTGTTGCCGGTGCCGCCGCCCACGTCGAGCACCCGGTCGCCCGGCCGGACACCGAGGTCGGCGGCCAGCTGCTCGCTCGCCGGCACCAGCCGGACGCCGACCCGCTGGTAGTCGCCCGCGGCCCAGAGGTCGCGGGTGCGGTCCGTGGCGAGGGAGCTCATGGGCCGAGTGTGCGCTGGATCACCCCCCGGCGGAAGCCACCAGCCGGGGCGGCGTCCCGACCGCACCGGCCCGCACCCAGGCGACCAGTCCGGCGACGTCGACCCCGTGCGGCGGCGCGGCGGCGAACGGCGCGATCGAGCCCGCGCCGCGGGCCAGCAGCGTCGCCGCGCCGCGCTCGTTCCCGCGGGCGGCGTGGGTCAGCCCCACGGCGAGCTGGGCCAGCCCCCGCCAGAGCTCCCGCTCGCCCTCCGGCGCGGACTTCCAGGCGTCCTCCAGCACCTCGTGCGCGTGGAAGGGTCGGCCGGCGTCCAGCAGCGCCTGCGCCTCGGTCAGTGCCGCGACCGGTGCGCGGACCACGCCCTCCGGCGCCCGCTCCACGCCCGCCGCGCCGCGCGGCAGCGGCCGGCCCAGCGCGTCCCGCGGGCGGGCGTTGCGGGCCCGGCCGGCGGGATCCCGGTCGCGGGAGGAATCCACCAGGCCATCGTCGCGCGAACACCGGGAGAACGCGGACCCGGGACGCCGACGGGGGTTGTCCTGTCGGAGGGTCCGTGCAGGATGGAGTCGAGGACGGCCCGAGGGCCGCCCCCGCACCGACCCGCGGTCGCCCCGGCGACCGGTCCGGACCTGGAGGGGGTGGGGCCCCGTGCCCCCCGTGACCGACGACCGTCCCGCCCTGCTCGACCTCGCCGCCGCCGTCGAGCACGTCACCACCACCGCGCTGTCCCCCGGCCCGGTCGGCAGCGTCGGCCTGGAGCTCGAGGGCCACCTGGTCGACCTCGCCGCCCCGGGCACCCGCGTGCCGTGGCCGCGGGTGGCCGACCTGCTGGCCGGCCTGCCCCCGATGCCCGCGGGCAGCCGGGTCACCGTCGAGCCCGGCGGCCAGGTCGAGCTCTCCGGCCCGCCGCTGGCCGGGGTCGCCCCGGCGGTGGCCGCACTGCGGGCCGACCGGGCCGCCCTGGACGCCGAGCTGCGCCCGCGCGGGCTCGGCCTGGCACCGGTCGGCTGCGATCCGCTGCGCCCGGCGGCCCGGGTCAACCCCGCACCCCGGTACGCCGCCATGGAGGCGCACTTCGCCGCCGTCGGCTGCGCCCGCCCCGGCACGGCGATGATGACGGCGACCGCCTCGCTGCAGGTCAACCTCGACGCCGGCCCGAGCGCCGGCTGGAGCGAGCGGATCTCGCTGGCCCACCAACTGGGTCCGGTGCTGGTGGCGGTCTCCGCGTGCTCGCCGCTGCTCGCCGGCCGGCGCACCGGCTGGCGGTCCAGCCGCCAGCAGGTGTGGGGCGAGATCGACCAGTCCCGCTGCGGGCCGCTGCTGGGCGGCGCGGACCCGGCCGGCGAGTGGGCGGCCTACGCGCTGACCGCGCCGGTGATGCTGGTCCGCGACCCGGTCACCGGCGCCGCCCGGCCGGTCCGCGGGCGGGTGGCCTTCGCCGACTGGATCACCGGTGCGGTGCCGCTGGGCGGCCGGCGGCCCACCGCCGCCGACCTCGACTACCACCTGACCACGCTGTTCCCGCCCGTGCGGCTGCGCGGCTGGCTGGAGATCCGCTACCTCGACGCCGCGCCGGAGCCGTGGTGGCCGGCCCTGGCCGCGGTGACCGCCACCCTGCTCGACGACCCCGCCGCCGCGGCCGCCGCGGAGGAGGCCAGCGCGCCGGCCGCCGGGCTGTGGGACCGCGCCGCCCGGGTCGGCCTCGCCGATCCCGTCCTGCACACCGCGGCCCGCCGCTGCCTGGCCGCCGCCGCCGACGCCGTCCCCCCGTCGCTGCGCCGCGAGGTCGCCGCCCTGGCCGAGCTGGTCGACGCCGGCCGCGATCCCGGCGACGCGCTGCTGGCCGCGGCCGCCGGGCCGCGATCGGCGCTGCTGGCCGCCGCCGCCCCCGCTCCCGAGCCCGAGGAGAGCCCGTGACCGACCTCCGCGACGTCCTCGCCCGCGACCTCGCCGGCGCCCGCGAGCGCACCCTGCTCCTCACCGACCACGACGAGCCCGAGCTGCTGCGCCAGCACACCCCGCTGCTGTCGCCGCTGGTCTGGGACCTCGCGCACATCGGCCAGCAGGAGGATCTCTGGCTGCTGCGCCGCGGCGACGCCCGCCGCGCGGGGCTGCTGTCGGCCGACGTCGAGGCGCTGTACGACGCGTTCACCCATCCGCGGGCGGTCCGGGCCCGGCTGCCGCTCCTGCCGCCGGTGGAGGCGCGGGCGTTCTGCCGGGAGGTGCGCGGCCGGGTGCTCGACCGGCTGGACGCCCTCGGCGCCGACGACGACCCGTTCGACTTCGCCATGGTCGTCAGCCACGAGCAGCAGCACGACGAGACGATGCTCCAGGCGCTGAACCTGCGCGCCGGTCCCCCGCTGCTCGGCGCCGGCGATCCGCTGCCCCCGGGCCGGGCCGGGGTCGCCGGCACCTCGGTGCTGGTGCCCGCCGGGCCGTTCGTGCTGGGCGTGGACGCCGCCGACGAGCCGTTCTCCCTCGACAACGAGCGGCCGGCGCACGTCGTCGACGTGCCGGCGTTCCGCATCGGCCGGGTGCCGGTCACCAACGCCGAGTACGCCGCCTTCGTCGGCGACGGCGGCTACGCCGATCCCCGCTGGTGGTCCCCGCGCGGCTGGGCGCACCGCACCGAGGCCGGCCTGGAGCGCCCGCAGTTCTGGGGCACCGACGGCACCCGCACGCGGTTCGGCGTCGTCGAGCGGCTGCCGCCGGACGAGCCGGTCCAGCACGTGACGTTCCTCGAGGCCGAGGCGTACGCCGCGTGGGCGGGGGCCCGCCTGCCCACCGAGGTCGAGTGGGAGAAGGCCGCGGTCTGGGACCCGGCCACCGGGCGCCGCCGCCGCTTCCCGTGGGGCTCGGCGGAGCCGTCCCCGGCGCTGGCCAACCTGGGCGGCGGCGCGCTGCGCCCGGCGGCGGTGGGCGCCTATCCGGCGTCGGCCTCGGCCTACGGCGCCGAGCAGCTGCTGGGCGACGTCTGGGAGTGGACGTCGTCGGACTTCACCCCGTGGCCGGGCTTCACGCCGATGCTCTACGCCGACTACTCCGCGCCGTTCTTCGGCGGCGACTACAAGGTGCTGCGCGGCGGCTCGTGGGCGGTCGGCGCCTCGATCCTGCGGCCGAGCTTCCGCAACTGGGACCACCCGATCCGCCGGCAGGTCTTCAGCGGCGTCCGCCTCGCCTGGGACGTGTGACCGTGTGCCGCCACCTGGGCTGGCTCGGCCGGCCGCGCACCCTGGCCGCGCTGGTGCTGGAGCCGCCGTCCTCGCTGCTCGTGCAGTCCTGGGCGCCGCGCCGCCAGCGGTACGGCACGGTCAACGCCGACGGCTGGGGCGTCGGCTTCTTCCCTCCCGGCCGGCCCGGCCCGGCCCGCTGGCGCTCGGCGCGGCCGCTCTGGGGCGACCCGTCGTTCGCCTCGGTCGCGCCGGTGGTCGAGTCGGGGTGCGTGGTGGCCGCCGTCCGGTCGGCGACGGCCGGCATGCCGCTGGAGGAGAGCGCGGTGGCGCCGTTCACCGACGGCCGCTGGCTGCTGTCGCACAACGGGCGGGTCGACCGCGCGGTGCTGCCGCCGGTGCGGGACGCCGAGTCGACGGTCGACAGCGCGCTGCTGGCCGCCCTGGTGTTCGACCGGGGGATGGACGCGCTCGCCGAGACGGTGGCCGAGGTCGGCGCGGCCGATCCCGCCGCCCGGCTCAACCTGCTCGCCGCCGACGGCACCCGGCTGCTGGCCACCACCTGGGGCGACACGCTGTCGGCCCTGGTCACCGCCGAGGGCACCGCGCTGGCCAGCGAGCCCTGGGACGACGACCCGGCGTGGACCGACGTCCCCGACCGGCACCTCGTGGAGGTCACCCCCGACGGGCTGACCCTGACCCCGATCGGAGAGCCCCGCGCATGACCGTCTCGCTGACCAGCCACCTCGCCCCCGACGAGGCCCGCGCCGCGCTGCGCGCCGACGCGCTCGCCGGGCTCACCGCCACACCCAAGTCGCTGCCGCCCCGGTGGTTCTACGACGAGCGGGGCAGCGAGCTGTTCGACGAGATCACCCGGCTGCCGGAGTACTACCCGACCCGCGCCGAGCGGGCGGTGCTCACCGCGCACGCCGATGCGATCGCCGCGGCCTCCGGCGCCGAGGTGCTCGTCGAGCTCGGCAGCGGGACGTCGGAGAAGACCCGGCTGCTGCTCACCGCCCTGCGCGACGCCGGCACGCTGCGCCGCTTCGTGCCCTTCGACATCGACCCCTCGGTGCTGGCCGCGGCCGGCGAGGCCATCACCGCCGAGTACCCGGGGGTGGAGGTGGACGCCGTCGTCGGCGACTTCACCCGGCACCTGTCCCGGCTGCCGCGGGCCGGCCGGCGGGTGGTGGCCTTCCTCGGCTCCACCATCGGCAACCTCGAGCCGGCCGAGCGGGCCGCGTTCCTCGGCGAGCTGGCCGGCACCCTGCGGCCGGGCGACTCGTTCCTGCTCGGCACCGACCTGGTCAAGGACCCCGCGCGCCTGGTCCGCGCCTACGACGACGCCGCCGGGGTGACCGCGGCGTTCAACCGCAACGTGCTGGCGGTGCTCAACCGGGAGCTCGGCGCCGGCTTCGACCCGGCCGCGTTCGACCACGTCGCCCTCTGGGACGCCGGGGCCGAGTGGATCGAGATGCGGCTGCGCTCGCGGATCGACCAAGTGGTGCCGGTGCCGGCGCTCGGCCTGGACGTCCCCTTCGCCGCCGGCGAGGAGATGCGCACCGAGGTGTCGGCGAAGTTCCGGCGGGAGGGGGTCGAGGCGGAGCTGGCCGCGGCCGGGCTGCGCATGACCGACTGGTGGACCGACCCCGGCGGGGACTTCGGCGTCTCCCTGTCCGTCCTCGGCTGGTGACGGACCCCCGGCTGCATCCGGATCGCGGGACGTCCCGGAAGGAGGGGTGACAACGCAGTCACCCCCTCCCGGAAGGAACCCGTCCCGTGACCCGGACCCGCTCCCTCGGAATCACCGCCGGTGCCACCGGCGCCGTCAGCGCGCTGCTCGTCCTGGGCGCCGCCCCCGCCCTGGCCGACGAGGGCACCGCCACCGTCTCGGTGCTCCACGCCGTGCCGGCCACGCCGGTCGACGTCTACGCCAATGGCCAGCGGCTCATCGACGACTTCCAGCCCGGCACGCTCACCGATCCGCTGCAGCTGCCCGCCGGCAGCTACGACCTGGCGCTGTTCCCGGCCGACGCCCCCGACGGCTCGGGCACCCCGCTGCTGTCGGCCAACGGGGTCACCGTCCCGGCCGGCGCGAACGCCACGGTCGTCGCGCACCTCGACGAGGCCGGCGGCCCGAAGCTCACGCCGTTCGTCAACGACACCTCCCCCGTCCCGGCCGGCCAGGCGCGGGCCACCGTGCGGCACACCGCCGCCGCGCCGGCGGTCGACGTGCGGGCCGGCGGCCAGGTCGTCGTCCCCGGGCTGACCAACCCCGACGAGGCCTCGCTCACCGTCCCGGCGGGCACCGTGCCGGCCGACGTCGTGCTCGCGGGCACCGACACCGTGGCCATCGGCCCGGCCGACCTGACCCTGCAGGAGGGCGCCACCACGATCGTCTACGCGTGGGGCTCGCAGGACGCCGGCTACCAGCTCGCCGTCCAGACGATCACCGGGGGCCACTCCGCTCCCGCCGGCGTCCCCGGTGGTAGCGCCGGCCTGGCCGGCGAGGACGGCGGCGTCCCGGCGCCGGTGGCCGCGCTGTCGCTGGCCGGGCTGGCCCTCGCCGGGCTGGGCGTCCGGCGGCTGGCCGCGACCCGCGCCTGACCGACCCGGAACCCGGACCGGAGAGGACCTCCCGATGCGACGCGCAACCGCCGGCGCGGCCCTGGGCCTGGCCGTGGCGATCGGCGCGCCGGTCACCTGGCAGCTGACCCGGGACCCGGCGTCGGCGGGCGCAGCGGTCGAGCAGGCCCTCTCCGCGTCCACCCGGCCGGCGCCGGCGGCTCCCCCACCGCCGGCGCCGGCGGACCCCGGGTCGCTGCCCCCGGTGGCGACCCGGGACGCCGCTCCCCCGGCCGCCGCCCCGGCGCCCGCGCCGGTGCGGCTGGCCCTCCCCGCCCTCGGCGTCGACGCCCCGGTCGACCCGGTGGGCGTCGCCGCCGACGGCCAGATGGCGCTGCCGGACGACGTCTCGCGCGTCGGCTGGTACCGCTTCGGCCCCGCCCCGGGCGGCGCCGGCAACGCCGTCCTCGCCGGCCACGTCGACGACGCCGAGCAGGGCCTGGGCGCCCTCGCCCCCCTGCGCGACGCGGCGCCGGGGGACGAGGTGCTGGTCACCGGGTCCGACGGCGCGGTCACCCGGTGGCGGGTGACCGGCCGCGAGCTGGTGACCAAGCGGGAGCTGCCGCTGGACCAGCTGTTCGCCCGCGAGGGCGGCCCCCGGCTGGTGCTGGTCACCTGCGGCGGGCCGTTCCTGCCGGAGTACCGCAGCTACCGCGACAACGTCGTCGTGGTCGCGGAGCCGGCACCGTGACCGGCCTGCTGGACCGGCCGGTCGTGTCCGGTGGATCTTCCTCGCGGGCCCGGCCGACTACTGTCGCGACCGTGTCCGACGCCGTCCCGCCGCCCGGGTTCCCCCCGGAGCCGGACGACGCCGAGATCGGCCGGCGGTTCGCCGCAGGCGACGAGCAGGCCCTCGCGCTGGCCTACCAGCGCTGGTCGGCCCAGGTGCACGGCATGGCGGTGCGGGCCTTCGGGCCCGGCCCCGACGCCGAGGACGTCACCCAGCAGGTCTTCGTCTCGGCGTGGACCGGCCGGGCCGGCTACCGCCCCGAGTCCGGCCCGCTGCCGGCGTGGCTGGTCGGCGTGTGCCGGCACAAGATCGCCGACACGTGGGCCAAGCGGGACCGGCAGCGCCGGCTCGCCGAGGCCGCGGCCAGCGACGCCGAGGCCCGCCCGGCCCCCGCCGACCGGCCGCTGGACTCGGCCGTGGCCGACCGGGTGCTGCTGCTCGACGAGCTCGACCGCATCGACCAGCCCCAGCGCGGCATCATCGAGCTGGCCTTCTTCGAGGACCTCACCCACAGCCAGATCGCGGCCCGCACCGGGCTGCCGCTGGGCACGGTGAAGAGCCACATCAGGCGCACACTGGAGCGCCTGCGCAGTCGCTTGGAGGTGGACGGTGCCGCAGCACTGCACGCCTGAGGACCTCGCGCTCGCCGCGCTCGGCGAGCCCCTCCCGGCCGACGACACCGCGCACCTGACCGGCTGCGCCGCCTGCACCGCCGAGGTCGCCTCGCTGCGCCGCGCGGTCGACGCGCTCGCCGTCCCCGAGTTCGCGGCGTCCGCGCCGCCGGTCGCCCCGCCGGCGTCGGTGTGGGCGGCGATCGCCGCCGCCACCGGCGTCGACGACGCGCCGTCCGCCCCTCCGGCACCGGCGCCTGCACCGACCCCCGCGCCCCCGCCCGAGCCGCTCGCCGAGGTCCGGCAGCTGCGCCCGCGCCGGTCGCAGCTGCTGCTGGCCGCCGCCGCGGCGCTGCTGGTCGGCGTCGGCATCGGCGCCGGTGCGGTGGCCCTCGGCAACCGGGACGACGACTCCGCGGTCGCCGTGGCCGCCGCCGCGCTGGACCCGCTGGACGGCAGCGGCGCCTCCGGGGAGGCCGCGGTGCTCGAGCGCGAGGACGGCAGCCGGGTGCTGCGCATCCAGCTCGACGCCGACGACCCGAGCGAGGGCTACTACGAGGTCTGGCTGCTCGACGAGGCCGTGGAGCGGCTGGTGCCGGTCGGCGTCGTCGGCCCGGGCACGGAGGAGTTCGTGCTGCCCCCGGGCATCGACCTCGGCGAGTACCCGGTGGTCGACGTCTCGGTGGAGCCGCTGGACGGCGATCCCGAGCACTCGGGCGACTCGATCGCCCGCGGCGTCCTCGACACCTAGCCGGCCCGTCGGCCGAGCGCCCGGTAGCTCCAGCCCGCCTCGGTCCAGGCCGTACGGCTCAGCGCGTTGCGCCCGTCGAGCACCCGCCGCTGACGCACGATCCGGCCGAAGGCGACCGGGTCGAGCTCGCGGTACTGCTTCCACTCGGTGAGCACGAGGACGGCGTCGGCCCGGTCGGCGGCCTGCTCGGGGGTGTCGACGACGTCGAGCTGCGGCCAGCTCCGGCGGATGTTGTCGCCCGCCGCGGGATCGGTGACCTGCACGACCGCCCCCTGCAGCTGCAGCTGAGCGGCGACGTTGAGCGCCGGGGAGTCGCGGATGTCGTCGGAATCGGGCTTGAACGCCGCCCCCAGCACGGCCACCCGCTTGCCCAGCAGCGACCCGTCGCAGACCTCGCGGGCCAGCTCCACCATGCGGATCCGCCGGCGCATGTTGATGTTGTCGACCTCGCGCAGGAAGGTCAGCGCCTGGTCGGCACCCAGCTCACCGGCGCGGGCCATGAAGGCGCGGATGTCCTTGGGCAGGCACCCACCGCCGAAGCCGAGGCCGGCGTTGAGGAACTTGCGCCCGATCCGGTCGTCGTAGCCGATCGCGTCGGCCAGCTGCTTGACGTCGGCGCCGGTGGCCTCGCACAGCTCGGCCATCGCGTTGATGAACGAGATCTTGGTGGCGAGGAAGGAGTTGGCCGCGGTCTTCACCATCTCGGCGGTCGCGTAGTCGGTGACCACCTTCGGCGTGCCACGCTCCACGATCGGCGCGTAGACCTCGTCGAGCAGTGCCAGCACGGTCTGCCCGTCCCCGTCGGCCGGGATCCCGTAGACCAGCCGGTCCGGGTGCAGGGTGTCCTGGACGGCGAAGCCCTCGCGCAGGAACTCCGGGTTCCAGGCCAGCAGCGCGCCGGGCACCTTCTCCCCCACCATCTCGGCGAGCCGAGCGGCGGTGCCCACCGGCACGGTGGACTTGCCCACCACCAGCTCACCGGGCTGCAGCACGCCCACCAGCGACTCGACCGCGTCCTGCACGAAGCCCAGGTCCGCGGCGTACTCCCCGCGCTTCTGCGGGGTGCCGACGCAGACGAAGTGCACCTGCGCGCCGGCGGCGTCGGCGATGTCGGTGCTGAACGAGAGCCGGCCGGTGGCCAGCGTCCGCTCGAGGAGGTCTTCGAAGCCGGGCTCGAAGAACGGCGCCCGTGCCTCGCACAGCGCGGCCACCTTGCGCTGGTCGACGTCGATGCCGACCACCTCGTGCCCCAGCTCCGCCATCGACGCGGCGTGCACCGCGCCCAGGTAGCCGCACCCGATCACCGAGATCCTCATGGTCGTCTCCACTCTCTGCACTGCGGGACCGGGTGCGCGGACGCGCCCCGGGGAACGGACCCGGCCGGGAAGAGCCGGGGTGGTGCGGTCTCAGCCACAGCCGAGACGCTCGCCGGACACGGCGAAGCCGGCGAAGTCGGCGTGCTGGTCGGTAGGAGGCGCCCAGCTGGGATCGGCGCCGCCGTAGAAGGTGGAGAAGAAGACGCCGTCGATGCGCAACTCCCCGACCGTCCGGTACTGCATGCCGTCCTCGGTGTAGGTCTCCTCGCCGTCGACCCACACGGTCACCGACCCGTCCTCGGCCTCCGGGTCGTTCAGGACGACGCGCTGCTCGACGCACAGCCAGTCCCCGGGACGCCACGTCCAGTCGCCGCGGCCCAGGCTGGTCCCCGACTCGCCCGGGGCGTAGAGGTAGACCTCGCCGGCGCCGTCGGCACGCCACATCAGCCGGGTCGAGAACCCGTCGGTGCCGTCGGGCTCCTCCCCGCCGCTGACCTCGGTGCCCCCGTAGAGGCCGGGCAGCTTGCCGCCCTTGACGAACGCGAAGTCCTCGGGGAAACGCACCCAGTAGCGCAGGTGGGCCGCCTCCATCGGTTCTCCCGCGAACGGCAGGAACACCTGCATGCCCCCCTCCGGGGAGCCGTGCTCGCGGCTGGCCGACGGGCTGACGGAGCCGGCCGGATAGGACACCCGCAGACCCGGGACGTCGACGCCGGGCGGACCGTCGACGGCCGTCCAGCGATCCAGTCCGAACGAGCCCTCCTCCTGCGGCTCCAGCTGAGGTCCGAAGACGGCACCCAGCTCCGCGAGGCCGGGAGCCGTCGAGGTGTCGGGAGAGGCCTCGGTCACCGCAGCCGCCCCAGCCTCCCGCCGGCCTCCGTCGTCGGGGCTGGAGCAAGCCGTGAGCACGGCCGCGACCCCGGCGATCCCGGCGGTGAGCCGGGTCCCGCACCTCACGGCATCCGCAGGGAGCGCCGTCGCGCCGCCCGCAGGGCGGCACGGGCGAGCGAGCGGACACCCAGCACGGCCGGGATGCCGAGGATGGCCGCCCACAGCACCAGCAGCGGGTTCCAGCGGAACACCTTGCCCAGGGTCGTACCCAGCCCCTCGTCGCGTCGGGTCTCACCGGCGACGACCATGGGCGTCGACGCCCCGGTCAGGCTGTTGCCCGCCAACTCGGCCGCGGCGGCGTCCCCCAGCGAGACGCTGGCCCATCCACCGCTGACCTCGTTGCCGGCGACCTCCACCTGCCCGGCACCGGCGAGCACGTCGACGCCGGCCAACCGGCTGTCGACGATGCGGTTGCCCTCGACCAGCAGCGAGGCGTCGTTCTTGACGCGGATGCCCACGTGGTTGCGCTCGAGCAGGTTGTCCCGGACGAGGTTGCCGGAGCCGCCCTCGATCTCGATGCCGCTGCCGTCGTTGTCGTAGGCGTGGTTGCCGATGAGCTGGTTGTCGTTCGAGGGCAGCCGCGCGGCCTCGGCGTAGTCGCTGTCCTCGGAGCGACCGTCGTCGATCATGAATCCGTGGCCGCGGTTGTCGTAGGCCACGTTGTCGCGCATGACGTTGCGGTCGCAGCCCCGGGAGAAGATGAACCCGTGGCGGCCGTTGCCGTGCGCGACGTTGCCCTCGACCAGGAAGTCGTTGCTGAGGTCGTGCGGGTCGAACCCGTAGGCGGCGTTGTCCCGGAAGGTGTTGCGCAGGAACCGCATGCCCTGCGCCTCGAACGTGTAGGCACCGAACCAGTTGTCGTGGAACACCGAGTCGGTGACCTCCCCGACCGCCTTCGCCGGCGTCACCCCCGGGTCGTGGTCGGCCCCGCGCCAGGCGACCCCCGAACTGGAGCCGGTGCCGAAGCCCAGGTGCCCGAGGTCGGCGTGCGCGACGTCCATCCGGCCGCCGAGCGTCAGGAGGAACGACCGGCCGTCCGCCGGTTCGCCGTCGACGGCGGCCGCCTCCGGGTCCCAGGACGAGATGCGCACGGGGGCCGTGGCGGTCCCGCGGACGTCGAGGGTCCCGCCGCGGGCGATGAGGACGGCGAAGCCCGACGGCGCGCTCAGCAGTCGCAGGTCCGGTGTCGCCGCGCCGTCGACCGTCAGCGTGCTGCCCGTGGGGATCTCGATGCTCGCCCGCAGCAGCAGCGCCCCCTCGGCCGTCCCGAACGCCTCGGGAACGGCTGCGGCCAGCTCGGGGAGGCCGTAGGGCTCCGGCCGGGGGGCCAGCAGCAGGGTGGGGACCGTCTCCGGGAACGTCGCCGGCACCAGCACCGGCGCCGTGAGCGTCGGCGCCTCCGCCGCGATCCGGCGGCTGCGCTGCAGTTCCCGCGCCTGCATGGCGTTCAGCACCGGGTCCTTGACCAGGGGCAGGGGGTTGTAGGCCGGCGGTCCCGGCGGCAGCTCGGGACGCTGGTAGCCCAGCGCGAGCAGCACCAGCAGCGCGGGGAGCACGGCGACCAGCAGCAGCGCGACGGCCAGCCGCCGTCCGGTGAGCTCAGCCCTGGGCATGCTGCACCAGCCCGATCTCGGCCTGCCCCTGGACCCGCTGGCCCTCCTGACGGGTGAGCCAGCCCTGCTTGTTCATGGTCAGCGCCGCCCAGAACTTGATCGGCAGGGCGATGACGGCGATCGTCAGCGCCACCACCGGAGCGAGCACGATCTCCCGCGGGTTCTCCATGAGATGCGACATCGCGCGCAACGCGCGTCCGATCACGGCCCACCCGAGGACGATCGCCACCGCGATCCAGCCGCCCTGGGCGATCCAGGAACTGCCGTACCAGATCGTCGCCCCCATCGACACCGGGGTGAGCAGGATCTGCAGCACGGTGACCTGCGTGATCACCGGCTGGCGCCACAGCCAGCCCTGGGACAGTGCGGTCAGGTAGCACCGGTAGGAGTTCCGGCTCCACCGGATCCGCTGCTTCGCGAACGCCCTGAGGTCGGCCGGGAACATCGAGTCGGCCTGGGCGGTGTCCTGGTGCACGGTCTTGTACCCGGCGGCCAGCACCAGCCAGGTCAGCCGGCCGTCGTCACCGGCGACGCACTGCCGGCCGAGGAACATCTCCCGCTCCAGCGCGGGGATGAGCGGGAGGATCGCTGCCCGGCGATAGGCCGCCGTCCGGCCGGAGAGGCAGGCGACCCCGCCCTTCCGCGACATCGCCGGGACGTAGTCCAGGTACCGCGTGTTGAGCATCCAGTAGGCCACCCGGCGCCACAGGTTCGTGTGCGGCAGGTAGACGTGCTGGCGACTCCCCACACCGCCGACGGCGGGGTCGACGAACGGCATCTGCATCGACGCCAGCAGACCGGGACGCCACTCGGTGTCGGAGTCGGCGAAGACGACCACCTCACCGGTCGCGTGCCGGACGCCCGCACCGAGCGCGCCGCGCTTGCCGGTGTGGTGCCACTCCACGACCTTGACCCGGCCGTCGGGCTCGGCGTGCAGCCGGCGCAGCAGCTCGTCGTCCCGGTCGTCCACCACGAGGATCACCTCGGTGGGGTCCTCGCGCAGCCAGGTGCGCAGGCAGCGCTCGAGCACCTCCGGGTCCTCCCGGTAGACCGGGATGACGACGGACGTCGTCGTCCGGAAGTCGTTGACCACGGGCCGGTAGTGGTGCCGGGACAGCCAGCGGCGCACGAACCACACCGTCCAGGAGAGGACGCCGATCACTCCCAGCGGCCAGTAGCTGTGGACCGCCCGCTCGACGGGCGTGGCCACCGCCACGTAGTCGAAGGCCACGGGGTCGGCGGCTCCGGCGCTGCTCCCCTCGTCGGTCGTGACGACGACCGGCACCTCGCCCAACGTGGTCCGCTCGGGCGTGACGACCCGGAGCTCCTCGTCCGAGACGACCGTGAGATCGGTGGCCTCGACGCCTCCGAAGGTGACCCGGGTGGCACCCGACAGGTTCTCGCCCGACAGGGCGATCTCGGTCCCGCCCTCGGCGGCGCCGGATGCCGGGCTGAGGGAGGTGACCCTCGGGGTGGCGGCGAAGGCGAACGCTGCCCCCGGGACGACCGCGGTCGTCCCGCCCGGGGTGGTCACCCGGACGTCGGCCGGCCCCGTCGCAGGTGAGGCGGGCGCGATGACCCGCACGCGGTCGGGGCTCACCGTCACGACGGTCGCCTCGAGGTCGCCGAAGGTCACTCGCGTGGTGCCGTCCAGGTCCGTCCCGACGAGCGCGACCAGCGTGCCGCCGGCGTCCGACCCCGTGGTCGGGCTGACGGCCGCGAGCACCGGCGTGTGGACGTACCGGTAGTCGACCGGGGAGTTCCCCGGGCCGCGGCCGGTCGTCGTGACGACCCGGACGTTGGCGTTGCCCTCGTCCGGCCGCGGCGGAGCCGTCACCTGGACCTCGGTGTCGGACACCTGCACGAGGTCGGTCCCGGGCACGCCGCCGAACAGGACCTCGATCGCCCCGGCGAGCCGGGTACCGGTGACGGTGACCCGGGTGCCGCCGTCCGTCGTGCCGGCGAGGGGGTCCAGCCCGGTCACCGTGGGCGGGGGGACGTCGGGCCGTTCCCCGGTGCCGGCAGCGGTCCCCGCGGAGCCCGGCAGGCCGAGGCTCGAGGCCACCGCCGTCGCGGTCAGCCCGGTGATCACACCGGGCAGCACCGTGGCCACGGCCGCGGGAGCCGGCGGCGGCGTCTCGCCCACCGACAGCGGCTCGACCGGAAGGGGCGGTACCGCCGGCGGCTCCGCCGGGACGGCGGGCGCCGGGGGCGGCTCGGCCGGTTGGACCGGCTCCGGCGTCGGCTCGGGCGTCGGCTCGGGCGTCGGCTCGGGCGTCGGCTCCGGTGTCGGCTCGGGTGTCGGCTCCGGTGTCGGCTCGGGCGTCGGCTCGGGCGTGGGCTCGGGCGTCGGCTCGGGCGTGGGCTCGGGCGTGGGCTCAGGCGTGGGTTGCGGCTCGGGCTCGGGTGTCGGCTCGGGCTGAGGCACAGGCTCCGGCTCCGGCTGCGGCTCCGCTGCGGGCTCCACAGGGACCGGAGCCGGTACCTCGTCACCGGGGGCCGCCGACGCCGGCGCCACGCCCAGTGGCCCGACAGCGAGCACCGCAGCCACCGCCGCCAGCGCACACCTACCGCTCAGCGACCGTCCTCGGGCACCCTTGCTGGACTCGTTCTGCACGTGCATGCACGCCCCTCGGCAGCGAGACCGAGCGGCATCTCCGGGGCCGTCGCCGGGCTTCGTCGGCCGGTTCCTGGCATCGCGTCGGTCACGACAGACGGAAACAGCCGGCCACGGACGGCGCCAGCCATGGAGCGCCCCTCCGACGTGTCCCGCACGTCGATGACCAGAGGCAATTACTCAGCGTGGTTACAAGTTGACGGCTCGTGTCCGCGGTGCGTCGTCGCGATGACGGCGGCGTGAATCGTCAGCCGCAGGGAACGTTGGCCAGCACAACGGATGGGCCCGTCACGACGTTGTCGCAGTCGATGCGATTGCCCGTCGAGGCATCCCCGCGGTGGACGTTGATCCCCACGCCGCCGCGGGCCACGTCGAGGCGGTTGCCGCTGAAGACGTTGCCCTCGCCCCAGCCGTCGAGCTGCACGTGGGTCTGGAACCCGTCGAGGAGGGTGTGCACCCCGACGTTGCCGGCCACCAGGTAGTCGTTGCCCTTGAGATCGATCCAGCTGTCGGCGTAGTGGTCGCCGGTCATCCCGGCACCGTCGAAGGTGTTCCCCGAAATGACGCCGCCCGTCGTCCCTTCCTTCACGTCGACGTTCTCGGCCGTGACGGCGTAGATCCGGTTGCCCGTCACCACGTTGCGGTCGGAGCGGTCGGGACCGCCGGCCTCCCCGTAGCGGCCCCAGTTCGACGTCGCGCTGCCGATGTAGACGCCCTCCCCGAAGCCGGGTTCCACCAGCCCGGTGTCGTGCACGGCCGACGCCTCCAGGCGGTTGTCGCTGGACGAGGTCCGGAAGTGCACGGCCTCCATGCCGGTGTGCCCCACGTCGAGCCCGGAGAGGACGACCGAGTCGGCCTCGTCCAGGACGACTCCCTTCTGCCCGCCGCGGACGGTGAGCCCCTCGACGCGCCAGTGATCGGCGCCGTCCAGGTGGAGCGTGTAGCCCGTGGCGGCGTCCCCGCCGTCGAGGACGGCACCGGGCCCGCCGCGCAGCACGATCGGCGCAGCCGCCGTGCCGGACCGCTCGACGACGAAGCGCCCGCGGTAGGTCCCGTCGGCCAGCTGGATCACCTGACCGGGCCGGGCCGCGGCCAGAGCGGCGGCCAACTGGTCGGCGGTGGCCACCCGGACCGCACCGGCAGAAGGCGCCGGGCTGCTGCTGGGCGACGGGGCGGCCGGCGTCGCGGGGGCAGGGGCCGTCGCAGGGGCAGGGGTCGTCGCCGGGGCAGGGGGCGCCGAGGACGGCGCGGCCACGGACGGGGCTGCGGCGGTCGTCGGCGGAGTCGCCGGGACCGTGCCGGCCACCGGCGGGGCGGGGACGGAGTTCGAGGACGACGCCCCCGGGGACCCCGGAGACCGCGGGGCGACCACCGTGGTGAACCGGACCTGGTACGTCGTCTTCCGCCCGTCCCGCGTCTCGCTACGCGCCTTGAGCTTGTGCTCGCCCGGACCCGTCGTCAGCCGCAGCTCGAACGGCGCCGCCACGTCCCGGCCGAGGTAGACGCCGTCGAGCACCCAGGAGACCGACACCGCACCGGGCGCCGAGAGCCGGACGGTGGAGCCTGCGGGGACGACGGAGCCACGCAGTGGCGCGTCGCTGACGTACAGCCCGGCCGCATGCGCGGGCACGGGGGCGAGGACCACGGCCAGCGCGAGGGCGATGGCGGTGAGGACGGTGGCGCGCAGCACGCGACCGACGAGCCGAGGGAGCATGGGAAGACCTCATCCGGCACGAGGGAGCGCGCCGGACCGACGGGATGGACAGGTCCGTCACGACCGCCGGCCGCCATGGGCGCGGTCACGCTCCGCAAGCGTGCCACAGCGCACAGCAAAGGTCCAGCCTCCGAAGAGTGCTCGCCCGCGGCCCCGTGGACACCTGACCGGCGCCGCGCGGCGCTCGCCTAGCGTGGTGCCGGTGACGCCCCCCGAGCTGCCCGCCGACGACCTCGCGACCGCCTGGCGGGCCGCCCGACCCCGCCCCGCCGGGCGCCACCTGGACTCGGCGGCGTCCAGCCGGCAGAGCCACCGGGTGCTGGAGGCCGTCGCCCACCACGCGCGGCACGAGGCCGAGCTGGGGGGCTACGTGGCCGAGGCCGCCGCGCAGGACCTGCTGCAGCAGGGCCGCTCGGTGCTCGGCGGGCTGGTGAGCATGGCCGCGGCCGACGTCGTCTTCGTCGAGTCCGCGCAGGCGGCGCTGCTCACCCTGCTCAGCGGGTGGCGGCTGCCGGCCGGCACCCGGGTGGCCTGCCTGCCCGGGGAGTACGGACCCAACGCCGCGCAGCTGCGCGCCGCCGGCCTGGCGCTCGAACCGATCCCGGTGGACGGCGCCGGCCGCGCCGACCTCGACGGTCTCGCGCGGCTGCTGCGCCAGGCACCGCCGCGGTTCGTGCACCTCACGCACATCGGCAGCCACCGCGGGCTGGTGCAGCCCGCCGCCGAGGTCGCCGCCCTGTGCCGGGAGGCCGGCGTGCCGCTGGTGCTCGACGCCGCGCAGTCGCTCGGCCACGTCGACGTCGACCTCGGCGCGGACGTCGTCTACAGCACCTCGCGCAAGTGGCTGGCCGGGCCGCGCGGCGTCGGGCTGCTGTTCGTCCGCCCGCCGATCGCCGCCGAGCTGACGCCGGTGCTGGCCCCGGCGGCCGACGTCCCGCCGCTGCGCGCCTTCGAGTCCGGCGAGGCGCACGTGGCCGGCCGGGTGGGCCTGGTGCTGGCCACCGGCGAGCACCTGGCCGCCGGCCCGGACCGGGTGCGCGGGCGGCTGGCGGCGCTGGGCCGGGCGACCCGCGAGCTGCTGGACGGCGCGGCGGGCTGGTCGGTGGTCGAGCCGGCCGGCGAGCCGTCGGCGATCACCACGCTGCGCCCGCCGGACGGCGTCGACGTCGTCGCCACCCGCGCGCGGCTGCTCACCGAGCACGGCATCGTGACCACCGCGATCGGGCCGGAGCGCGCACCGGAGGAGATGACCGGGCCGGTGCTGCGAGTCTCGCCGCACGTGGACGGGACGGTCGAGGAGCTGGCGGCGCTCGCCGCCGCCCTCTGAGCGACCTGGGCATAGGAGGCTTCACGCACGTTCCCGGGCCCGATGCGTGCGCATGGCCTCCTATGCCTGGGCGACAGCGGGCCCGCGTCAGAGCGGCCGCTGCATCCGCGCCGACACCCGCCGGTGGACGGCGAGCTGCTCCTCCAGCGCCGGGTGCACCGGCACGCCGTCGTCCACGACGAACCGGCCGCCGACGACCGTGTGCCGCGCGGCGACCGGCCCGCACCGCAGCCACGCCTCGACCAGGTCCGACAGCGCGCCGGCGAACGCCACCCCCGACAGCGGCCAGACCACCAGGTCACCGCAGGCGCCCACCGACAGCTCCCCGATCTCGCCGGCGCGGCCCAGCACCGCGGCGCCGCCCCGGGTGGCGATCTCCAGCGCGTCGCGGGCGCTCATCGCCGCCGCCCCGTGCCGCAGCTTGCCCTGCAGCATCGCCGTGCGGGCCTCCAGCCACAGCGAGGCGGAGTCGGCCGACGACGAGCCGTCGACGCCCAGCCCCACCGGCGCCCCGGCGGCGCGCAGCTCCTGCACCGGGGCCAGCCCGCTGCCCAGGATCATGTTGGACGACGGGCAGTGCGCCGCCCCGACCCGCGCGGCCCCGAGCCGCTCGACCTCCGCCGCCGAGGGCCACACCACGTGCGCCAGCCACACCCGGTCCGACAGCCAGCCGACGTCGGTGAGGTAGTCGACCGGGCGCCGGCCGAAGGTCTCCAGGCAGAACGCGTCCTCGTCCTGCGTCTCGCACAGGTGGGTGTGCAGCCGGACGTCGAGCCGCTCGGCGAGCTCGGCGGTGCGGGTCATCAGCGACGTGGAGACGCTGAACGGCGAGCACGGGGCGAGCGCGATCCGGGTCATCGCCGTCGGCGAGGGGTCGTGGTGGGCGGCGACCAGCCGCTCGGAGTCGGCGAGGATCTCGTCGTCGTCCTGGACGACGGAGTCCGGCGGCAGCCCGCCGTCCTTGACCGACAGCGACATCGACCCGCGGGTCGGGGAGAACCGGACGCCGAGGTCGCGGGCCGCGGCCACCTCCGCGGTGATCAGGTCGCCGCCGCCGCGCGGATGCACGTACAGGTGGTCGGTCGAGGTGGTGCAGCCCGACAGCGCCAGCTCGGCGAGGCCGACGAAGGCGCTGGTGTAGGCCGCCTCCTCGTCCAGCCGCGCCCACAGCGGATAGAGGGTGACCAGCCAGTCGAACAGCCCGCCGGTCAGCGCGGGGGCGTAGGCGCGGGTCAGGTTCTGGTACAGGTGGTGGTGGGTGTTCACCAGCCCCGGCGTCACGAGGCAGCCGCGCGCGTCGACCGTGCGGACGGCGTCCGGCCGCGGATCCCCCGGCCCGCCGACGCCGCTCACCACGCCGCCGGTGACCGCCACCCACCCCCCGGCGATCTCGCGGCGGGCGTCGTCGACGGTGGCGATGAGCTCGGCGTCGTGCACGAGCAGGTCCACGGGATCCGGCACGGTCCCATCCTGCCCACACTCTGTAACGAGCAGTTGTCGTGTCGCTCCGATGGGACCTCCTCCCGTAACGCAGCGGAGTTACCGTGGCCGCCCCCAGCACCACCCGAGCGAGGAGCGACGCATGCGATTCCTGCAGCCCGCGACGTGGGCGGAGGCGGTGGAGGCCAAGGCCGCCCACCGCGACGCCGTCCCGATAGCCGGGGGCACCGACGTGATGGTGGGGATCAACTTCGGCCGGTTGCGGCCCTCGCTGCTGCTGGACCTCACCCGCGTCCCCGAGCTGCAGGAGTGGGACACCGAGGACGGGACCGTCCGGCTCGGGGCGGGGGTGAGCTACACGCGGGTCATCGGCGAGCTCGGCGACCGGCTGCCCGGCCTGGCGATGGCCGCCCGCACCATCGGCTCGCCGCAGATCCGCAACCGCGGCACCGTGGGCGGCAACCTGGCCACCGCCTCCCCGGCCGGCGACACCCACCCCGCGCTCCTGGCCGCCGGCGCCGAGGTCGAGGCGGTCTCCACCCGCGGCACCCGCCGGATCCCGATCGGCGAGTTCTACACCGGCGTCAAGCGCTGCGCGCTGGCCGACGACGAGCTGATCGCCGCCGTCCGGATCGTCCCGCCCAGCGGGCCGCAGCAGTACAGCAAGATCGGCACCCGCAACGCGATGGTCATCGCGGTCGCGGCGTTCGGCCTGGCGCTGCACCCGGCCCGCCGCGCCGTCGGCACCGGCATCGGCTCGGCCGCGCCCACCCCCCGCCGCGCAACGGACGCCGAGCAGTTCCTCGCCGCCGAGCTGGACGGGCTGTGGGAGAGCCGCGGCGAGCTGCCCCCGGCGACCGCCGTCCGCTTCGGCGAGCTGGTCGCCGGGGCCGCCGCGCCGATCGACGACGTCCGCGGCACCGCCGCCTACCGCGTGCACGCGCTCTCGGTGATGGCCCGCCGCGCGCTCACCTGGGCCTGGTCCGACTACCGCTCCCCGAAGGAGGCCTGACATGCGACTGACCTGCACCGTCAACGGCACGCAGCAGCAGGTGGACGACGTCTGGGAGGGCGAGAGCCTGCTCTACGTGCTCCGCGAGCGGATGGGCCTGCCCGGCTCCAAGAACGCCTGCGAGCAGGGCGAGTGCGGCTCCTGCACCGTCTACCTCGACGGGCTGCCCGTCTGCGCCTGCCTGGTCGCGGCCGGGCAGGCCGAGGGCCGCGAGATCGGCACCGTCGAGGGCCTGGCCGGACCCGGCACGCTGCACCCGGTCCAGCAGGCGTTCCTCGAGGCCGGCGCCGTCCAGTGCGGCTTCTGCACGCCGGGTCTGCTGGTGGCCACCGACGACCTGGTCCGGCGCTCGCTGGCCGAGGACCGCAAGCCCGCCGACGCCGAGATCCGCGAGGCGCTGGCGGGCAACCTGTGCCGCTGCACCGGCTACGAGAAGATCCTCGACGCCGTCCGCCTGGCCGCCGACCGGATGGCCGACCGGCAGCCGGAGGACGCGCGATGAGCGCCCCGGCCCGCACCCCCAGCGGAGCACCGGCGCACCTGACCGGCGCCGGCGCCGGCCGCATCGGCGACGACGCCCAGCGGCCCGACGGCGTGCTGAAGGTGCGCGGCGAGTTCGCCTACAGCAGCGACCTCTGGATGGAGGACATGCTCTGGGGCGTCACGCTGCGCAGCCCGCACCCCTACGCCCGCATCCGCTCGATCGACATCGGCCCGGCGCTGGCGGTGCCGGGTGTCTCCGCCGTCCTCACCTCCGACGACGTGCCCGGCGAGAAGGTCTACGGCCTGGAGCTGGCCGACCAGCCGGTGCTGGCGTTG
Organism: Blastococcus sp. SYSU D00820; assembly: GCF_054050695.1. NCBI lineage: Bacteria > Bacillati > Actinomycetota > Actinomycetes > Geodermatophilales > Geodermatophilaceae > Blastococcus > Blastococcus sp. SYSU D00820. The sequence goes on along the minus strand of NZ_JBJGZW010000025.1, from coordinate 13,222 downwards.
GACGTCGTGCGCTACCAGGGCGAGCCGGTGGCGCTGGTCGCCGCCGACCACCCCGACACCGCGCGCCGGGCCGCGGCACGGATCGTCGTCGACTACGAGGTCTGGGAGCCGGTCACCGACGCGCGCGTGGCGCTCGGTCATCCCACCTGGAACCAGGTGCACGAGGAGCCGGCCGAGGTCACCGAGCTCAGCCGCGAGAGCGCCCACCTGCACCCGCAGGGCAACCTCGTGCGCCACCTCAAGGTCCGCAAGGGCGACCCCGACGCCACCGCCGACGTCGTCGTGGTCGGCGAGTACGAGGTCGGCATGCAGGACCAGGCCTTCCTCGGCCCGGAGTCCGGGCTCGCCGTCCCCGGGGACGACGGCGGCGTCGACCTCTACGTCGCCACCCAGTGGCTGCACGTCGACCAGAAGCAGATCTGCTCGGCGCTGGGCCTGCCGCCGGAGCGGGTGCGGCTGACCCTGGCCGGCGTCGGCGGGGCCTTCGGCGGCCGCGAGGACATCTCCATGCACGTGCACGCCTGCCTCCTGGCGCTGCGCACCGGCAAGCCGGTGAAGATGTCCTACAACCGCGAGGAGTCCTTCTTCGGCCACGTGCACCGGCACCCCGCGACGATGCGCTACGAGCACGGCGCCACCCGGGACGGCGACCTGGTCTACGTGAAGGCGGCCATCTACTTCGACGGCGGCGCGTACGCCTCCAGCACGCCGGCGGTCGTGGGCAACGGCGGCACGATGGGCGCCGGGCCCTACGTCATCCCGAACGTGCACATCGACTGCTACGGCGCCTACACGAACAACCCGCCGTGCGGTGCCATGCGCGGGTTCGGGTCGGTGCAGACCACCTTCGCCACCGAGTCGCAGATGGACGCGCTCGCCGCCGAGCTCGGCATGGACCCGGTCGAGCTGCGCTGCCGCAACGCCATGGAGCAGGGCTCGGAGACGCCCACCGGCCAGGTGGTCGACAGCCCGGCGCCGGTCGCCGAGCTGCTGCGCCGGCTCGAGGCGATGCCGCTGCCGCCGGAGGTGCCGACGGGCGGCGACGTCGACCTGCGGGACATGCCCGGCGGGGTCTCCAACACCACCCACGGCGAGGGCGTGCGCCGCGGCGTCGGCTACGCGGTCGCCTACAAGAACGTCGCCTTCTCCGAGGGCTTCGACGACCACTCCACCGCCCGCGTGCGGCTGGAGGTGGTCGGCGGCGAGGCGGTCGCGACGGTGCACACCGCGGCCGCGGAGGTGGGCCAGGGGCTGGTCACCGTCGAGCAGCAGATCGCCCGCACCGAGCTGGGGGTCGACCAGGTCACCATCCACCCGAAGGACACCACCGTCGGCTCGGCGGGGTCCACCTCGGCCTCCCGCCAGACCTACGTGACCGGCGGCGCGGTGAAGGCGGCGTGCGAGGCGGTCCGGGCGCAGGTGCTCGCCCGCGCCGAGCGGCTGATCGGCCGGGCGGTGCCCGACCTGCGGCTCTTCGACGGCGCGGTGGTCTCCGACGACGAGGGGATCAAGCTGCCCCTGGCCGACGTCCTCGGCGACGAGGTGCTCGAGGAGACGCTGGAGTGGCGGCACCGCCCCACCGAGGCGATCCACCCCGAGACCGGGCAGGGGTTCGCGCACGTGCAGTACGCCTTCTCCGCGCACCGGGCCGTGGTCGACGTCGACACCGAGCTGGGCCTGGTGAAGGTCGTGGAGATGGCCTGCACGCAGGACGTCGGCAAGGCCATCAACCCCCAGGCGGTCGTCGGCCAGATCCACGGCGGCACCGCCCAGGGGCTGGGCCTGGCGGTGATGGAGGAGATCCTCGTGCGCGACGGGCGGGTGCAGAACCCGTCGTTCACCGACTACCTGATCCCCACCGTGCTGGACATGCCGCCGATGCGGGTGGAGATCCTGGAGTACGCCGATCCGCACGCCCCCTACGGGCTGCGGGGGGTCGGCGAGGCGCCGAACATCTCCTCCGGCCCGGCGGTGCTGGCCGCGATCCGGGCGGCCACCGGGCTGCCGCTGACCCGGGTGCCGGTGCGGCCGGAGCACCTGACGGGGACGTGAGCGGGCGCCGGCGCCGCACCCCGGGTGCGGCGCCGGCGACCCCGCTCAGAGGGTGAACTGCGCGACCCGGCCCTGCAGGTCGGCGGCGCGGCCGGCGAGCTGCTCGGCCAGCCGGCGCGACTCCGCGATGCGGGCCGCGCTCAGCTCGGACGAGTCGGCCACGGCCCCGGCACCCCGGGCGATGTCCTGGCTGCCCTGCGCGGCGACGCCGATGTTGCGGTCGATCTCGGCGGTGGCGGCGGTCTGCTGCTCGACGGCCGCCGCGATCGTCGTCTGGAGCGCGCTGATCTGGCCGACGGTCTCGCCGATCCGGCCGATCGCGCGCATCGCCTGGCCGGAGTCGCCCTGGATGGCCGCGATCCGCTGCGAGACGTCCTCGGTCGCCTTCGCCGTCTCCTGCGCCAGCTCCTTGACCTCGTTGGCGACGACGGCGAAGCCCTTGCCGGCCTCACCGGCCCGGGCGGCCTCGATCGTGGCGTTGAGGGCCAGCAGGTTGGTCTGCTCGGCGATGCCGGTGATGACCTTGATGACGTTGCCGATCTCCGCCGACGAGGTGCCCAGCTGGGTGAGGGTGTCGTTGGTGCTGGCGACGATCTGCACCGCGTCGGAGGCGACCGACGCCGCTTCCTGGGCCGACCGGGAGATCTCCCGGATCGACGCCGTCATCTCCTGGGCGCCGGTGGCGACCTGCGCGACGTTGCCCGAGACCGCGGCGGCGGTGCCCGACACCGACTGGGCGTGCGCCGCACCGGCGTCCGAGGCCTCGACCACGCCGGCGGTCGCCAGGGTCAGGTCGTCGACCAGCCCGGTCATCTCGCCGGCGGAGGTGACGACGCTGGCGACCATCCCGCGGATCCGGCCCACGCCCTCGGCCAGCGCGGCGGTCAGCCGGGCCAGCTCGTCCTCGCTGTCCGGGGTCGCCACCGGGGACAGGTCGCCGCGGGCCAGGGCGTCGGCGGCCGAGCGCACGGGGGCGATCCGGCGGCGGATGCTGCCGGCGAGCACGATGCCGAGGGCCACGGCGAGCGCCACGCCGACGGCGAGCAGGACCAGCGTCAGCGTGCGGGCCCCGGCGAAGTCGTCGGCGATCCGGGCCCGGCTGGCCGCCTCGTCGGCGACCAGCGCGTCCTTCATGGCCGCCACGTCGGCCTGGAACTGCAGGTAGGCAGCCGTGGCGGTGTCGCCGAGCTGCTGGGCGTCCGGCGCGCCGGCCGCCGTGGCGGCCCGGTACGCGGCGTCCTTGGCCACCATGTCGTCCCAGCCCCTGGCCAGCGCCTCGGCGCGCCCGGCCAGCTCCGGTGGTGTGTGCGCGAGCAGCTGCTCGATGTCGGCGTCGGTGGCCTTCCGCGACTCGATCTGCAGGCCGTTCTGCAGCTGGTAGATGTCCGGCTGGCCCTGGACCGCTCCGAGGGCGGCGACGAGGCCGTGCACGGAGTAGGCCTGGAAGTCGTCGGTCAGCTCCTGCAGGTCGGCCAGCGGGCGAACGTCCCGGGTCGAGAGGGCCTCGACGCGCTGGTGGATGGAGCTCATCTGGGCGACGTTCACCGCGCCGAGCGTCACCATGACGGCGGCGACGCCGAGGAAGGCGGCGAGGAGCCGGGCGCGGATGCTCCGGCGCAGGACGGAGGGGACGAGGGACACCGGCGCACTCCCGTGTTGCAGACGATCGACCGGGAGGCTTTCGGCACGTTTCCGTCCGCTTTCAACCGGAGACCGCGCGGGGCGCCATGACCTCCGGCACAGTTCTCCGGGTCAGCCGCCGGTCTCCGTCCAGCGGCGCTCCAGCGCCGCCCGCCCGGCGCCGGTGGGCCGGCCCCACAGCCGCAGCCGGGCCATGCCGCCGTCGGGGAAGACGTCCATGCGCACCGCGGTGACGCCTGCGTCGCCGGGCAGCACGAACCGGTGCCGCGTGTCGGGCTGCAGCGGCGTGCGCGGCAGCAGCTCCACGGTGCCGCCGTCGGCGGTCGTGCCGGTGAGCGCGGCCGCCCCCGGCGCGTTGCCGAGGAACCACGAGGTGTCCAGCTCGGCCAGGGTGACCACGCCCTCGCAGGCCAGCGCGACGTCGACCCAGTCGTTGCCGCCGTCGCGGCGGCGGGCGTTCTCCCAGCCCTCGCCCATGTGCCGGGCCAGGCCGGGGCCGATGAGCTGGTGAGGGCTGCCGTAGAAGGCGTTGCTGACCCCGGTGATCCGCCCGCCGTTCTCCAGCGCGGCGAGGTCGCACGGCCCGGCGTCCAGCAGCCGGGGGTCGGGCACGGCCTCGCCGTGCACCCGGAGCCGCGCGACGCCGCCGTCGGGGTGGATGGACAGCCGCACGTGCGTGACCCGGCGGCCGGAGTCGACGACGAAGCGGTTCTCCGCGCCCCCGGCCAGCGGGGACAGCGGCACCAGGGGGAACCAGCCGGCGCGGGGCAGGTCGGCGGCCGGCGGGTACCCGTCGACGACCGCGCCCTCCAGCGAGGCCTGCGGCGGGTAGTTGCCGAGGAAGAAGGCGGTGTCGACGACGACCGCGCGCACCACGCCCGGGACGCCGAGCCGCACGATCGCCCAGTCCGAGCCCGGCTCCCGCCGCCGGCGGGTCTCCCAGCCGTCGTACTCCTTGCCGCGGGCGCCGAAGTCGTCGCGGGCACGCGCCGGGCCGGGGGTGATCAGGTTCTCCTTGCCGGCGAAGAACTCGTCGTTGGCGCCGACCACCGCGCCGCCGAGGGACCGGAGGGCGAGGTCGGGCAGGTCGAACGGGTCGGTCATCGCGTTCCTCGGTCTCGGGTTCCCCTGCGGCGGGGAGGGTAGGGGGCGGGAGTCCGTGCACTTCCCCGAGGAGGCCTCGTGTCCGAACCCACCGACGACCTGCGCGAGCGGGCCCGCCAGCACGGCCAGCAGCTGCCCGCCGAGACGGCCCTCGGCAACGCCGACCCGGCAGGTGGTGTCATGGACGATCCGCAGGTGCTCGACCAGGCGGCGCGCGAAGAGGGCGAGCAGCGCAGCAGCTGACTCACCGGGTACCGCCGCGGCTGAGCAGCCGGCCGCGCGGGCTCCCGTCGGCGACCTCGCCGCGCAGCCAGGTCCGCCGCACCACCCCGGTCAGCTCGCGCCCGGCGTAGGGCGTGACCGGGTTGCGGTGCAGCAGCCGCTCCACCGTCCAGCGCTCCTCCGGCGCGAACGCGACCAGGTCGGCGTCCTTCCCGACGGCGATCGCGCCCTTGCCGGGCAGCCCGGCCAGCCGCGCCGGCGCGGCCGACATCCAGCCCACCACCTGGGCCAGGCCGATCCCGCGCGCACGGGCGCCGGTCCACACCGCCGGCAGGCCCACCTGCAGCGAGGCGATCCCGCCCCAGGCCAGCCCGAAGTCGCCGACGTCCAGCCGCTTGAGCTCGGGCGTGCAGGGCGAGTGGTCGCTCACCACCAGATCGACGTCCCCGTCGGCCAGCGCCGCCCACAGCGCCTCGCGGTGCCGGGTCTCCCGGATCGGCGGGCAGCACTTGTACGCGGTGTCGCCGTCGGGCACCTCCTCCGCGGCGAAGGTCAGGTAGTGCGGGCAGGTCTCCACGGTGATCCGCACGCCCTCGGCGCGCGCCCGGCGCAGCAGCGGCAGCGCGTCGGCGTCGGCCAGGTGCACGACGTGGCTGCGGGCTCCGGTGTCGCGGGTCGCCGCGACCAGCCGGCCGATCGCCGTCTCCTCCGCGGTGGGCGGCCGCGAGGCGAGGAACGCCGCGTAGCTGGCACCCGCCGGCTCCGGCGCCGCCGCGATCTCGTCGGCGTCCTCGGCGTGCGCGATGAGCAGCGCGTCGAGGCCGGCCAGCTCCCCCAGGGCAGCGCGGAGGCCGGCGTCGTCCAGCGGCGGGAACTCCGGCACGCCCGAGTCGAGCAGGAAGCACTTGAAGCCGACGACGCCGGCCTCGTGCAGCGGCCGCAGCTGGTCGACGTTGCCGGGCACGGCGCCGCCCCAGAAGGCGACGTCCACCGCCACCTGCCCCTCGGCCACCGCCCGTTTTCCGTGCAACGCCTCGAGGGTGGTGGTCGGGGGCAGCGAGTTCAGGGGCATGTCGACGATCGTGGTGACGCCCCCGGCGGCCGCGGCCCGGGTCGCGGTGGCGAAGCCCTCCCACTCGGTGCGCCCGGGCTCGTTCACGTGCACGTGGCTGTCGACCAGGCCGGGCAGCAGCACCTCGTCCTCGGCCAGCGTCACCGCCCCGGCGGGCACGTCGTCGTAGCCGGTGACGGCCGTGACCACGCCGTTCTCGGTGTGCACGGCGGCGGCGCGCTCGCCGTCGGGCAGCACCACCCGGCGGGCGCGGACGACCAGGCTCACGCGACCTCCTCCCCCGCGCCGGCCAGCGCGTCCAGGGCCCGGACCACCCGGTGCAGCTGGGTGCCCCAGGCGGTGGCCACCCACCCGCCGGGCAGCGGCAGCCGGACGGCGTCCTCCCCGGTGGCGACGTCCTGCCGGCCGGCGCCCAGGGAGACGGTCGAGGCGTAGGCCACCGGGGCCACCGGCGGCGCCCAGGCCGGCGCGCCGGGACCGAGGCCGATGGTCGTGTGCACCAGCGGGTGCCCCTCGCGGACCACGCGGGTGGTGCCGGTCCAGCGGCCCGGCTCCTCACCGGTGCGGCCGAGCAGCACCTGCTCGGTGGCGGTGAGGACGGCGTCGCCGCCCAGCTCGGCGGTCAGCTCCGCCCGGTGGTGGGCTCGGGCGGCCACCACCGTGGGCTCCATGCGCAGGTCGAGGGCGCCGGTCACCTCGGCGGTCACCCGCTGCACCGAGGGGCGGTGGCCGTCCCGCGCCGGCAGCGCCACCGCGGCCGCCACCGAGCGCACCGCGAGCGTGGCGCCCTCCTCGACGACGAGCCGCACCTCGGCGTCGTCGCCGCCCAGCGGCCCGAATGCCGTGGCCACCAGGTGCACCGACGCGGGCCCGGTCCGCCGGACCGCCAGCTGACCCGACGCGCGGACCACCGGCAGCACCGTCCGGCCGCCGGGACCGCGCCGGGCGACCACCTCGACGACCGTCCTCACGAAGGCAGTGTCTGCACGCGCGCCCGCACCTGCTCCCGCACCCACTCCGCCACGGGCGCCGCGGTCGGGTCCTCGCGGAGCGAGATCAGCAGCGTCGGCTTCTCGCCGCGCACGACCGCCGAGTCCCGCCGCATGACGTCGAGGTCGGCCCCCACCAGCGGGGCGAGGTCGGTCTTGTTCACCACGAGCAGGTCGCTGGCGGTGACGCCGGGGCCGCCCTTGCGGGGCACCTTGTCGCCCCCGGCGACGTCGATCACGAAGATCTGCACGTCGACCAGGCCGTAGCTGAAGCTCGCCGTCAGGTTGTCGCCGCCGGACTCGACGAGCACCAGCTCCAGGCCGGGGTGGCGCTCCTCGAGCAGCTCGACGGCGTCGAGGTTGGCGGTGATGTCGTCGCGGATCGCGGTGTGCGGGCAGCAGCCGGTCTGCACCGCCTCGATCCGGTCGTCGGGCAGGACGGCGTTGCGGCGCAGGAAGTCGGCGTCCTCGGTCGTGTAGATGTCGTTGGTGACGACGGCCAGGTCGTACTCGCGGCCCAGCGTGCGGCACAGCGCCGCGGCCAGCGCGGTCTTGCCGGAGCCGACCGGGCCGCCCAGGCCCACCCGCAGCGGGCCCTGCCGGCCGCCCGCGGAGTGCCGGTGCGCCACCGGCGGGTCGACGTAGTCGGTGAGGTTGTGGTCAGGCGGCACGGGAACTCCCAGGGTGCTCAGGACGCGAAGTAGCGGTCGGAACGGGCGGCGTGCACCTCGGCCAGCAGGTCGAGGAGCGGGTCGGTGTCGGCGGGCAGGTCGCCTGTCGCGCGCGCATGGCCGGCCGCGGCGACGGCGTCGACCTCCGGCGCCAGGCGCGCGGTGACGGCGGCGACGGTGATCGGGTCCATGGCCAGCAGGCGCTGCGCCGCGGTCGCCGGGCCGCTGGTGCTCAGGTAGGCCGCGGCGGCAGCGGCGTCGCGGGACGTCAGCCCGCCCGCCGCGGCGGCGACGCCCAGCGCGATCGGGTGGTGCGGCGTGGCCGGCAGCGCGTCCCACACGGCGGACGGCCAGGCCCGGCGGCCGACCCGCACCAGGCCCCGGCCCTGCTGCCGGGAGGCCGCGCGCAGCGCCGGGGACGGCGTCCGCGCGTCGGCCTCGGCGTCGAGGGAGGACAGGACCGACGCGAGCAGAGCCCCGTCCCCCTGCCCGTCGACCGCCCTGCAGGCTGCCGACGCCAGCCCGGCGGCCACCACCCCGGCCGTGTGCAGCCGCCGCAGCAGGAACGCGGCCAGCGAGCCGGGGTCGTGCACGTGGCCGGCCGCGATCGCCTGCTCCACCCCACCGGAGTGGGTGTGGCCCCCGGCCGGGAGCCGGGAGTCGGCCAGCGTGAGGAGGGCCGAGGTCATCAGAAGAGGAAGTAGCGCTGCGCCATCGGCAGCTCGCGCACCGGCTCGGGCTCCCACACCTCGCCGTCCACGGTCACCGTGAAGGTGTCCGGGTCGACGCGGATGTCCGGCAGCGCGGTGTTCTCCGGCATGTCGGCCTTGGACAGCCGGCTGGTGTCGGTGACCGCCACCAGCCGCCGGTCGACGGCCAGCCGGCCGGCCAGGCCCGCGTCGATCGCCGCCGGGGCGACGAAGTGCATCGAGGTCTGCGCCGGCACCTTCCCGTAGGCGCCGAACATCGGCCGGGGCAGCTGCGGCTGCGGCGTCGGGATGGAGGCGTTGGCGTCGCCCATCTGCGCCCAGGCGATCACCCCGCCCTTGAGGACGGCGTGCGGCCGGACGCCGAACAGCCCCGGCTCCCACAGCACCAGGTCGGCCAGCTTGCCGGGCTCGACCGATCCGACCTCGCCGTCGATGCCGTGCGCGACGGCCGGGCAGATCGTGTACTTGGCGACGTACCGGCGGGCCCGCAGGTTGTCCGCCGCGCCGTCGCCGGCCAGCGACCCGCGCTTGCGCTTCATGACGTGGGCGGTCTGCCACGTGCGCAGCACGACCTCCCCGACGCGGCCCATCGCCTGGGCGTCGGAGCCGATCATGGAGATGGCGCCGAGGTCGTGGAGCAGGTCCTCGGCGGCGATCGTCGTCGGCCGGATCCGGCTCTCGGCGAAGGCGAGGTCCTCCGGCACGGAGGAGTCCAGGTGGTGGCAGACCATGAGCATGTCGAGGTGCTCGTCGAGGGTGTTCACCGTGTGCGGGCGGGTGGGGTTGGTGCTGCTGGGCAGCACGTTCGGGTGCCCGGCGACGGTGATGATGTCCGGCGCGTGACCGCCGCCGGCCCCCTCCGTGTGGTACGCGTGGATGCTGCGCCCGGCGATCGCGGCGAGGGTGTCCTCGACGAAGCCGGCCTCGTTGAGGGTGTCGGAGTGCAGCGCCACGGGGACGCCGTGCCGCCCGGCGACGGTGAGGCAGGCGTCGATCGCCGCGGGCGTGGAGCCCCAGTCCTCGTGCAGCTTGAAGCCGCTGGCCCCGGCGCGCAGCTGCTCCTCCATCGATTCCTGCGAGACCGTGTTGCCCTTGCCGAGCAGCGCGACGTTGACCGGCCAGGGGTCCATCGCCTCGAGCATCCGGGCCAGGTACCAGTCGCCGGGGGTGATCGTGGTGGCCTTGGAGCCCTCGGCCGGGCCGGTGCCGCCACCGATCAGCGTGGTCACGCCGGAGCCGAGCGCCGTCGGCACGATCTGCGGGCAGATGAAGTGCACGTGGCAGTCGATGCCGCCGGCGGTGAGGATCCGGCCGTTGCCGGCCAGCACCTCGGTGCCGGGGCCGATCACCAGGTCGGGGTGGACGCCGTCCATCGTGTCGGGGTTGCCGGCCTTGCCGAGGGCCACGATGCGGCCGTCCCGGACGCCGACGTCGGCCTTGACGACGCCCCAGTGGTCGAGGACGACGACGCCGGTGATGACCAGGTCGGGGGCTCCCTCGGCGCGGGTGGCCCGGCCCTGGCCCATCGACTCGCGGATGACCTTGCCGCCGCCGAAGACCGCCTCCTCCCCGGCCCGGCCGGGACCGCCGCAGCGGTCCTCCTCGACCTCGATGAGCAGGTCGGTGTCGGCCAGCCGGATCCGGTCGCCGACCGTGGGGCCGTAGAGCTGCGCGTAGCGCTCGCGGGACAGCTGCACCATCAGCCGAGCCCTCCTTCTGCGGTGAGGCCCGGGACCACCCGCGCGCCGGCGATCGGCACGAGGACGACCGTGCGCGTGATGCCCGGCTCGAAGCGGACCGCGGTGCCGGCGGCGATGTCGAGCCGGTGGCCGTGCGCGGCCGCGCGGTCGAAGGTCAGTGCCCGGTTGGTCTGGGCGAAGTGGAAGTGCGAGCCGACCTGGACCGGCCGGTCGCCGGTGTTGGCCACCTCCAACTCGATCCGGGGGGCGTCGGGGAGCGTCTCGATCGACCCCTCGGCGGGGATCACCTCTCCCGGGATCACGGGATGGGGTGGTGGACGGTCACGAGCTTGGTCCCGTCCGGGAACGTCGCCTCCACCTGCACCTCCTCCAGCAGCTCGGGGACGCCGTCCATGACGTCGTCCCGCGTCAGGACCGTGCGGCCGGACTGCATCAGCTCGGCGACGAGCACCCCGTCACGGGCGCCCTCGAGGACGTGGTCGGTGATCACCGCGGTCGCCTCCGGGAGGTTGAGCCGCAGGCCACGGGCGCGGCGACGGCGGGCGAGCTCGGCGGCGTAGGACAGCAGCAGCCGTTCCTGCTCGTGGGGCGACAGGTGCACAGCGCGAGGACCTCCCTGGTGCGGCGGACGCCCCATGCTGACCGCTCCGTGTGACGGCTCTGTTGCGCGCCACCGTGCCGCCGGTCTCTTGCGCCGGCCTCCCCGTCGCCTCTATGGTTCATTACATGAGTAATGAACCCCTGCACCTCGGGGAGCCGGCCCCACCTCGGGGGACCGGGTGAACGAGGACGCGGGCCCGATCTTCCGGCAGGTCGCAGCCCAGATCGAGAACGCGATCGTCGACGGCTCCCTGCCGGAGGAGAGCCAGGCGCCGTCGTCCAACGAGCTCAGCGCCTTCCACCGCATCAACCCCGCCACCGCCGCGAAGGGCCTCAACCAGCTGGTGGCCGACGGGGTCCTCTACAAGAGACGAGGAGTCGGGATGTTCGTCGCCACGGGCGCTCGCGAGCAGCTGCTCAAGCGGCGGCGCAGCGAGTTCGCCGACCAGTACGTCCGGCCGCTCATGGCCGAGGCCACCAAGCTCGGCATCTCCGTGCACGAGCTCACCACCATGATCGACCGCTGGGAGGACGAGCGATGACCGCCGTGGCCACCGTGCGCGACGTGACGATGCGCTACCGCGAGCACACCGCGCTCGACGGCGTCAGCACCTCGATCGAGGAGGGCGCCATCACCGGCCTCCTCGGCCGCAACGGCGCCGGCAAGACGACGCTGATGCAGCTGCTCACCGGGCACCGGGTGCCCACCGCCGGCCGGGTCGACGTGTTCGGCGCCCGCCCGTACGAGAACGACGACGTCCTCCGCCGGATCTGCTTCATCAAGGAGGGCCAGCGCTATCCGGAGCACTTCCGGGTGCGCGACGCGCTGGACTTCGCCGCCACCGTCTTCGCCGACTGGGACGCCGACCTCGCCGCCGCCCTGCTGCGCGACTTCGACCTGCCGGCCAAGCGCCCCGTGAAGAAGCTGTCGCGCGGCATGAACTCCGCGGTCGGCATCATCATCGGGCTGGCCTCCCGCGCACCGCTCACCCTCTTCGACGAGCCCTACCTGGGGCTGGACGCCGTGGCGCGGCAGCTGTTCTACGACCGGCTGCTCGCCGACTACGCCGAGCACCCCCGGACGATCATGCTGTCCACCCACCTGATCGAGGAGATCGCCCCCCTGCTCGAGCGGGTGCTGCTGGTCGACCGCGGCAAGGTGCTCCTCGACGCCGACGCCGAGTCCCTGCGCGGGACGGCGCTCACGGTCACGGGGACGACCGACAAGGTGGCCGCGTTCGCCGCCCGGCACGACCTCCTGCACACCGAGACGCTCGGCGGGCACAGCCGGGCCGTCGTCCGCCTGAGGAACGGCGGGAACGGGGACGACGCCGCCGCGGCCGGCCTGTCGTGGGAGCCCACCAACCTCCAGCAGCTCGTCGTCGCGATGAGCCTGCGAACCGCCGCGGCCGACCCCGCCGCCACGACCGACCTCGAGGAGGTCTCGCGATGACCCGCGTCCTGCAGGCCGCACGACTGCACACCGTCAACCCGCTGGTGATCCTCGGGGTCCCCTGGCTGGTGGTCGGCATCAGCTTCGCGATCAACCTGGCGGTCTTCCACCTGACCCCGGCCGGCGACGGCGACGGCTTCAGCGGCGGCGTCCTGGCCCTCTACATCACCGTCCTGGTCGTCTACGTCCAGTCGGTGACCCAGCTGCTGCCGTTCGCGATCGGGGTCAGCATCAGCCGCCGGGCCTTCTACCTGGGGACGGCGCTCGTGGCCGTCGTCCAGTCGCTCGGCTACGGCATCGTCCTGTCGGCCCTCGTCGCTCTCGAGGACGCCACCGGCGGCTGGGGCGCCGACCTGCAGTACTGGGCACCCGGCGTCTTCGAAGCCGGCAACCCGGTGCTCCAGGTGCTCTACTCGGGCGCGCCGATGCTGGCGGCCATGTGCATCGGGATCGGCATGGGCGTGGTCCACCAGCGGTGGGGGCAGACCGGCACCTGGGGCCTGATCATCGGCACCCTCGTCCTCTTCGGCGGGCTCGCGGTCCTCATCACCTGGCTCGAGGCCTGGGGAAGTGTCGTCGACTGGTTCGCCGCACAGTCCACGACCACCCTCACCGTGGGCGTTCCCCTCGCCATCGCCGTCGCCGCGGCACTGGCCGCCTACCCGGGGGTCCGGCGCGTCGTCCCCTGACCCACCCGGACATGCACGCGGCCCCGATCCGTCACAGTGACGGATCGGGGCCGCGGTGTATGCGTGAGCCCGCCGGCACCGACGTTGCGCCTTTCGCGCGCGAATGGCGGGTGTGGGGGTGCCGGTGTCGCGTTGTCGGTTCTTGGGTGGGGAATGCCGAACGGGCCCCAGCCTGGTGGCTGGGGCCCGTTGGGGGAATGGTTGTCCGGCGGCGTCCTACTCTCCCACCCCGTCTCCAGGGCAGTACCATCGGCGCTGAGAGGCTTAGCTTCCGGGTTCGGAATGAGACCGGGCGTTTCCCTCTCGCCATGGCCGCCGT
>NZ_JBJGZW010000024.1:0-69723 GCF_054050695.1 Blastococcus sp. SYSU D00820 | reverse complement strand
AGGCCGCACGCGGACTACGCCAAGTCGGCCCTGCCCGCCGAGCGGCACGGCCGGCGGGCGGCCGGCCGGCCGTGCCGCTCGGTGCTGGCGGCCACCCGCGTCGACGTGGCCGTCGCCCTCGCCGTCGCCGGGACGGTGAACCTGGCCCTGCTCCTGCTGGGCGCCGGTGCCCTGGCCGGCGACGAGCGCAGCGCCACCGTCGAGGGCGTGCACGCCGCCCTCGGCGACACCCTCGGCGGGGGAGTGGCGGTGCTGTTCGCCGTCGGCCTGCTGTTCTCCGGCCTGGCCTCCACGGTCGTCGGCTGCTACTCCGGCGGCGTGGTCATGGGCGGGTTGCTGCGGGTCCGCGTGCCCGTGCTGGTGCGGCGGGCGGTGACGGCGGTGCCGGCGCTGGTGGTCCTCGGCCTGGGCACCAGCCCGACCACGGTGCTGCTCGTCTCCCAGATGGTCCTGTCCTTCGGCATCCCCTTCGCAATCGTGCCCTTGGTGCTGCTGACCTCCCGGCGGTCGGTGATGGGCGCCGACGTCAACCGCCGGGTCACCGTCGTCGCGGCCGCCGTCATCTGCGCCGCCGTCGTGGCGGTCAACCTCGCCCTGCTGGCGATGGCCCTCGGCCCGGCCTGACCCCGCCCGTCCCCGCTCCAGGAGCTGCTGCCATGTCCACCGTCCGCGACGCCGCCTTCGACGTCCTCCGCCGCGCCGGGATGACGACCGTCTTCGCCAACCCGGGCTCGACCGAGGTGCCGCTGCTGGCCGACCTGCCCGACCACCTCGAGTTCGTCCTCGGCCTGCACGAGGGATCGGTCGTCGGCACGGCGACCGGGTGGGCGATCGCCCGGCAGCGGCCGGCGCTCGTGCTGCTGCACACCACCGCGGGGCTGGGCAACGCGGTGGGGGCGCTGGCGACGGCCCGGGTGAACCGGGCGCCGCTGGTGGTGCTCGTCGGCCAGCAGGACCGCCGGCACCTGGCCCAGGAGCCGTTCCTCGCCGGGCGGCTGCGCGGGCTGGCGGGGGAGTACCCCGTGTCGGTCGAGGAGCCGGCCCGGCCGCAGGACGTGCCCGGCGCGATCGCACGGGCGGCGCACGCCGCGACGCTGGAGCGGGGGCCGGCACTGGTCGTCGTGCCGAGCGGCGACTGGTCGGAGCCGGCCGAGGACCTGCCGCTGCCGGCGCCGGCGGTGCTGCAGGTGTCCTCGGCGGTCGACGCCGTCGCGCTGCGGTCGCTGACCGACCTGGTCGCCGGTGCGCGGAACCCGGCGGTCGTCGTGGGAGCCGGCGCCGACGACCCCCGGACGTGGCAGGCGCTGGTGCGGCTGGCCGAGCGGCTGTGCTGCCCGGTCTGGCAGGAGGCGTTCGGGGCGCGCGCCGGGTTCCCGCAGGACCATCCGCAGTTCGCCGGGCACCTGCCGGCCGACCGTCCCCGGCTGCGCCGGGTGCTGGAGCCGCACGACGTCGTCCTCGTCGTGGGCGCGCCGGTGCTCCGGCAGTACCAGTACGCCCCCGGGCCGCTGGCCGGGTGCGGCACCCGCTTCGCCGTCCTCACCGACGACCCGGCCGAGGCGCGCCGCGCGGTCGCCGACCTCGCCGTGCTCGCCCCGCTGCCCACCGCTTGCGCCGCCCTGGCCGCCGCGGTGCCCTCGCGCACCGGACCGGTCGTCCGCGCGCCGGCCCGGCCCCTGCCGGCCGTGCCCGAGGCCGGTGCCCCGCTGCGGGCCGCGCACGTCCTCGCCGCGCTGGCCGAGCGGCTGCCCGAGGACGCGGTCGTGGTGGAGGAGACGCCCTCCAGCCGGCCGGACCTGCACGCCCTGCTCCCGGCGCGGCGGCCCCTGGGCTTCCTCAGCGCGGCGATGGGCGGGCTGGGCTTCGCGCTGCCGGCGGCGATCGGCGTCCGCATGGCCGTGCCGCGGCCGGTGGTGGCCGTCGCCGGCGACGGCTCCTCGCTGTACGCCGTCCAGGCGCTGTGGACGGCGGCGCACTACGGCGTCGGCGTCGTGGTCGTGGTGCTGGCCAACGGGCGGTACGCGGTGATGGACCGGCTCGCCGACGCGCACGGCGGCACGCCGCCGTGGCCGCCGTTCGAGGAGGTCAGCCTCAGCGCGCTGGCCGGCGGGCTCGGCTGCGCCGCCCGGCGGGTCGGCGACCACGCGGCGCTGCTCGCCGAGCTGGACGAGGTCGTGCCGACGCTCGCCGACCGTCGCGAGCCGCTGCTGCTGGAGGTCGCCGTGCAGCCGGACACGGTGTTCCGGCCCTGACCGCCGGCGCGGTGCGGCGCGGTCAGACCGGCCGGTCGTCCGGCGCCCGGAGCACCACGACGTCGTCCTCGTGCAGGCTCGCGGCGACCAGCGTGCCGTTCCGCTCGGCCACCGCGGTGACGAACCCGTAGCCGGCGTCGTCGGCGCGCAGGTCGTGCACCCGCCGCCCGCCGAGGTCGAACGCCATGACCTGCGCCACCGGGGTGGCCGCTGGCCGCACCGCCGCGGGCAGGTTCCACAGCAGCAGCCGCAGGACGCCGGGCAGCGGCAGCAGCCGGTCCAGCAGCGCGCTGCGCGGCGCGGCGACGGCCACCCACAGCAGCCCGTCGCTGCCCAGGCTCATGTTGTCGGGGAAGCCCGGGAGGTCCTCGACCAGCGGCTCGGTGCTGCCGGCGCGCGGGCCGGTGAGCCAGTGCCGGGAGATCCGGTAGTCGGTCGTCTCGGCCAGCAGCAGGTGCGACCCGTCGGGCGCGAGCACCAGTCCGTTGGCGAAGCCGAGCCCGGACAGCACGGTGGTCACGGTGCCGTCGGGGTCCCGGCGCAGCAGCCGGCCGGTGGCCGAGTGCTCGTACATGTCGCCGAGGTGGTGCTCGACGTCCCAGCGGCGGGTCGAGGTGGTGAACCAGACGGTGCCGTCGGGCGCGGCCACCACGTTGCTGGCGAAGGTGATCCGCTCGCCGTCCACGTCCTCGGCGAGGGTCTCGACCGTGCCGTCGGCCGACATCCGCAGCAGCCCGCGGTCGTGGTCGCAGACCAGCACGCTGCCGTCGGGGCAGGGCTGTACCCCCAGCGGCCGGCCGCCGGTCTCGCCGACCACGGTGGCCGCACCAGTGGCGACGTCGATCCGCAGCACCCGGCCGTCCGCCGTGCCGGTGACCAGCCGGCCGGCGTCGTCGAAGACGACGTCCTCGGGGCCGTGCCCGGTCGGGATCCGCCGGAGCACCTCGAACCGCCCGGTCGGCTCCGTCGCGGCGCCGGGCGGGGGCGTCCACCGCCGCGGCCGGATCAGCCGGCGGGTCAGCAGCGGGGTCCCGACCTGCGCCGCGGCCCGCTCCGGGCCCATGCGCCCGGCGGCGGCGACCAGCCGGCGGCAGCGCCGCTCGAGCAGCCGGACGGCGACGCCGAAGAACCGGAACTGCGGGTTGGTCGTCTGCCGCGCGCGGTAGCGCGCGTAGACCTGCTGGGCGATGACGGCGACCCGGAACAGGCCGAACACCTCGTACCAGGCCCACTCGCGGTTCGTGATCCGCGTGCCGGTGCGCCGGCAGTACTGCGCGACGACCTCCTCGCGGGTCAGCATCCCCGGCAGGTGGGTGGGCTGGCGGCGGAACGCCCGCATCAGCAGGTCGTCGTCGGCCTGGATCCAGTAGCCGAGCGCGTTCGCCAGGTCCATGAGCGGATCGCCGACGGTGGCCAGCTCCCAGTCCAGCAGCCCGATCGGCCGGGTGGGGTCGGCCGGGTCGAGCACGACGTTGTCGAACCGGAAGTCGTTGTGCACCAGGGTGTGCGGCCGGTCGGCGGGCTGGTGCTCGGCCAGCCAGGTCATGACCGTCTCGAACGGCGGCACGTCGCGGGTGCGGGCCGCGCGGTAGCGCGCCGACCAGCTGTCCACCTGCCGCCGCACGTAGCCGGGGCCGCGGTCGAGGTCGGCCAGCCCCGCAGCGCGCACGTCCACCGAGTGCAGATCGGCCAGCAGGTCGACGACGTTGCGGCACAGCACCCGCACCTGCGCGGGGGAGAGCCGCACGTCCGGCGGCAGCTCCTTGCGCGGGATCGGCCCGGCCAGCCGCCGCATCACCGAGAAGGGCGTGCCGATGACCCCGGTGTCCTCGCACAGCGCCACCGGCGCCGGCACCTGCGGCAGCACCGGGGCCAGCGCGGCCTGGATGCGGTACTCGCGCGCCACGTCGTGCGCGGGGCCGGCGTGGGTGCCGCGCGGCGGGCGGCGCAGCACGAGGTCGCCGTCGGGATAGCGCAGCAGGTAGGTCAAGTTCGAGACCCCGCCGGAGAACTGCCGCACCTCGGGGACGGCGGAGAGGTCGACCCCCGCGCGCTCCGGATCGGCGGACGCGGCCAGCCAGGCGGCCACCGCGGCGACGTCGAAGGCGTCCTCGGGCCGGACGGGGCGGCCGTCGGCCGCTGGTGCCCCGCCGGCCGTGGTGCTCACGCCAGCCGCCGCACGACCGACAGCGGCAGCACCCGCATCGCCACGCCGATCGGTACCCACGGCCAGGCGGGCACGTAGGCCTGGGGCCGCCGCTTCTCGATCGCCGCCACCATCGCCCGTACGCCGGTCGGGGTGTCGACCATGAAGCGGGTCCGCTGCTGCACGTGCTCGTTCATCTCCGACCGGATGTAGCCGGGGTAGACGACGGACACGTCGACTCCCGGGATGCGCTCGGAGCGCAGCCCCTCGGCGAGCGCGGCGACGCCGGCCTTGGTGGCCGCGTACGTCGTCATCGACTTCCGCATGCCGCGCAGCGCCGACATCGAGGAGATCAGCACCAGGTGGCCGCGGCGCTGCCGGCGGAACACCTCCAGCGCCGCCTCGGTCTGCGCCAGGGCGCCGACGAAGTTGGTCATGGCGGTGGCGCGGTTGGCGTCGGGGCGGCCGGTGCCCAGCGGGGCGCCCTTGCCGATGCCGGCGTTGACGACCACCCGGTCCAGGCCACCGAAGGACTCGGCGAACCGGCCGAACACCGCGGGGACGGCGTCGGCGTCGGTGACGTCGAGCGCGGCGGTCTCCACGCGCCGTCCGGTGGCGGTGCGGATCTCCGCGGCGAGGGCCTCGAGCCGGTCGGTGCGCCGGGCGCACAGGGCGAGGTCGTAGCCGAGGGCGGCGAACTGCCGGGCCATCTCCTCGCCGAGCCCGGAGCTGGCGCCGGTCACGAGGACGACGCCGCGGCTCACCGGGCGGGCCGGAGGGGGAGCAGGGGGGTGCGCGGGTGCATGCCCCGACGCTAGGCACCGACGTCCCTGCCCGCCGGACCGGGGTCCGGCGGGCAGGGCAGTCAGAGCACCGCGAAGACGTCGAGCAGGACGGCGTCGGGATGGCGGGTGCCCACCCCGACGAATACCCGGTCGGTGAGCGACGCCAGCCGCGGGGCGGCGGTCTCGAACCGCGGGATCGAGCGGAAGTAGATCCGCGCCGGGTCCACCGGCTCCCCGCGGCGCAGCCGCTCGATGTCCTCGGCCGATCCAGTGCGGATGCCGCGGTTGTCGACGTAGACGAGCTCGTCGCGGTCGGTGCGCACCAGGTAGCGCGCCTCGAGCTCGGTGAGCGTGTCGGTGCGGATCACCTGGAAGTCCGCGCCGCCGGGCACGACCTCGCCGGTGAGCAGCGGGCCGGTGACCCGGCCCCCGGTGATGGGCACGACCCGCCGCAGGCCGGCGGCGGTGACGCCGACCTCGATCGGGGTGCCGACCTCGATCTCGAGGTGTGCGACGTGCTCGAGTCCGGGGGCCGGGGCGGTCATCAGCCCAGGAAGCGGAAGACCGGCTCGGCGATGCAGACCGGCTTGTCGCCGCCCTCGCGCTCGATGACGGCGGCGACGGTGAGCTGGTAGCCGCCCTTGATCTCCTCGACGTCGCTGAGGGTGGCGGTCAGCCGGACCTTCGAGCCGACCGGCACGGGCGCGGGGAAGCGGACCTTGTTGAGGCCGTAGTTGACCGCGAGCTTGGTGTCGGTCACCTCGAGCACCTGCGCCCACATCGGGATGAGCACCGACAGGGTCAGGTAGCCGTGCGCGATCGGGCCGCCGAAGGGGCTCTCGGCCTTGGCGCGCTCGACGTCGACGTGGATCCACTGGTGGTCACCGGTGGCGTCGGCGAACAGGTTCACCCGCTCCTGGGTGACCTCGAACCAGTCGCTGGTGCCGAGCTCGGTGCCCTTGAGGGAGGGCAGCTCGGCGAGGGTGGTGGTCGTGCTGCTCATGCGTGGGTCTCCTCGGAGGTGTAGGTCTCGCGCAGGTCGGGCTTGCGCACCTTGCCGGTGGCGGTCTTGGGGAGGTCGTCGGCGAAGCGGATCTGCCGGGGCACCTTGAACCCGGCCAGCCGCTCGCGCAGGGCGGCGCGGATCGCCTCGCCGTCGCGGGAGCTGCCGGGCGCGGGGACGATGACGGCCAGGCCGACCTCGCCCCACTTCTCGTCGGGGACGCCGATGACGGCGGCCTCGACGACCTCGGGCAGCTCCAGCAGGGCCGACTCCACCTCGGCCGGGTAGATGTTCTCCCCGCCCGAGATGATCATGTCCTTGTAGCGGTCGCGGATGTAGAGGAAGCCCTCGTCGTCCACGGAGCCGGCGTCGCCGGTGTGGTACCAGCCGTCGACGAGCACCTCGGCGGTGCGGTCGGGGTCGTTCCAGTACCCGGCCATCACGTTCGGGCCCTGCACGACCACCTCGCCGACCTCGTCGACGTCGGCCTGCGTGCCGTCGGGGCGGACGACGCGGACGTCGGTGAAGAACACCGGCTTGCCGGCCGAGCCGACCTTGCGCTCGGCGTCGGCGGAGTCCAGCACCGTGCAGCCGGGCGCGGCCTCGGTCATCCCGTAGGCCTGCTGCATGGTGACCCCGCGGTCGAGCCACGTCCGCAGCGTCGGCAGCGGGAGCGGAGCCCCGGCGGCGCCGATGGTGCGCAGCGACGACAGGTCGCGGGTGGTGAAGCCGGGGTCGCGGCTCATCGCGTCCAGCATCGTGGGGACGGCGAAGAACGAGTTGATCCGCTGCTCCTCAATGACCCGCAGGATCTCCGCCGGGTCGAACCGCCGCACCACGACGGCGCAGCCGCCGCGCAGCAGCGTCGGGTTGACCGTGCCGTTGAGCCCGCCGATGTGGAACAGCGGCGCGAGGGCGAGGGTCCGCTCGGTCGGGCCGAAGTCGAAGCCGAGCGACTGGTTGACCGCGTTCCACGTCATGTTGCCGTGGGTGAGCACGGCGCCCTTGGGCCGGCCCGTGGTGCCCGACGTGTACATGACCAGGCACGGGTCGTCGAGGGTGACCGGCTCGTCGCGCGGCTCGGGGTCGGCCGCGGCGAGCAGGTCCTCGTAGGGCAGGGAGTCGGCGCCGCCGTCCACCGGCGGCTCGGCCGCCACCCACGTGCGCACCCCGGGCACCCGGCCGCGCAGCGCGTCGGCCAGGCGCCCGTGGTCGCGGCCGTGCACGACCACCGCGGAGCCGGAGTGCCCGAGCACGTACTCGGCCTCCGGCGCGGTGAGCCGGGCGTTGACCGGCACCCAGATCGCGCCCAGCTGGCCGCAGGCGTAGAGGGTCTCCAGGGCCGACGGGTGGTTGCCGCCGGTCCAGGCGACCCGGTCGCCGGCACCGATGCCCAGGCCCGCCAGGGCGCCGGCGACGCGGCGCACCCGGTCGGCGAAGCCGGCGTGCGACGTCGTCGTCCCCTCGAACCAGATCGCGTCGCGCTCCGGGGAGATCCGCAGCCGGCGCTCGGGCCAGGAGCCCAGTCCGGCGTTACGCACGGCGCAGTCCCAGGGCCTGGATCGCGTTCTCCTTCATGATCAGCGGCTTGACCTCGTCGCGGATCTCGAGCTGCTCGAAGTCGCTGATCCAGCGCTCCGGGCGCAGCAGCGGGTAGTCCGAGCCGAAGAGCACCTTCTTCTTCAGCTGGCTGTTCGCCGCCCGCACCAGCTGCGGCGGGAAGTACTTCGGCGACCAGCCGGACAGGTCGATGTAGACGTTGGCCTTGTGCTGGGCCACCGCGATCGCCGAGTCCTGCCACGGCACCGAGGGGTGGGCCATGATGATCGTCAGGCCGGGGAAGTCGGCGGCGACGTCGTCGAGCAGCATCGGGTCGGAGTAGCGCAGCTTGATGCCGCGCCCGCCGGGCAGGCCCGAGCCGATGCCGGTCTGGCCGGTGTGGAACAGCGCCGGCACGCCGAGGCTCTGCAGCTCCTCGTACAGCGGGTAGTGCTTGCGGTCGTTGGGCTCGAACTCCTGGATCGACGGGTGGAACTTGAACCCGCGGACCCCGTGCTCCTCGACCAGCCGGCGGGCCAGGCGGACACCCGCCTTGCCGCGGGCGGGGTCGACCGACCCGAACGGGATGAGCACGTCGGGGTGCTCGGCGGCGGCCTGGGCGATCTCCTCGCTGGACAGCGTCGGGTGCCCGCTGGCCAGCTCGGTGTCGACGGTGAAGATCACCGCGGCCATGTTCTTGGCCCGGTAGTCCGCGGCGATCTCGGGCACCGTCGGGTGGTACGGCTCGCCCTTGAAGTACTTCGAGGCCGCGGCCAGCAGCTCGTCGTCCAGCGACAGGTGCCCGTGCAGGTCCTGCTCGACGTGCACGTGCACGTCGATGGCGACCAGCGCGTCGAGGTCCAGACCCGTCACTTGGGGGGCTCCGGCAGCTGCTGGCCCACCGTCTGCAGCGAGCCGGCGAACTTCTCCTCCCACACGCCGGCGATCGCGTCGGCCGACCAGCCGGTGCCGTCGGCGAACTCGACGACGACCTCGCTCGGGTGGCTCCACAGCGCCAGGCGGTCACCGCCGATGCCGATGGCCTGGCCGGAGATGCCGGCGGACGCGTCGGAGGCGAGGAAGCCGACCAGGCCGGCGGCGTCCTGCGGCGAGCCGAAGCCCAGCTCCTGGCGGGCGAAGGCCGGCAGCGGCTCGCCGGCCTGCAGCGCGTCGACGTAGGGCTTGAGGGAGGGCACGGTCTCGGTCATCGCGGTGGCCGCGACCGGGACGATCGCGTTGACGGTGATGCCGGCGCGGGCCAGCTCCATGGCCCAGGTGCGGACCATGCCGACGATGCCGGCCTTGGCCGCGGCGTAGTTGGTCTGGCCGAAGTTGCCGACCTGGCCGGTGGGGGAGCCGACGCAGATGATGCGGCCGCCGTCGCCCTGCTCGCGCATGCGGATCGCCGCGGCGCGGGTGCAGGTGAAGGTGCCGCGCAGGTGGGTGCTGATGACCGCGTCGAACTGCTCGTCGGTCATCTTCCACAGCGTGGTGTCGCGCAGGATCCCGGCGTTGTTGACCAGGACGTCGAGACGGCCGAACTCGGCGACGGCGCGGTCGACGAGCGCCTGGGCGGCCTCGGAGGTGCCGACGGCGACGACCTCGGCGACCGCGGTGCCGCCGGCCTCGGTGATGCTCGCGACGGCGGCCTCGGCGACGGCCGGGTCGACGTCGTTGACGACGACGGCCGCGCCGCCGCGGGCCAGCTCCTGGGCGTACGCGAGGCCGAGGCCCCGCCCGCTGCCGGTGACGATGGCGACCTTGCCGGACAGATCCACGCAGCTCTCCTCGGGGGACTCGATCAGGGGGCCGGCCGCACCCGGACGAGGGGCTGCCGCGCCGATGCCCGGGACGCTAGGCTCGAATCGTGGAGGTTGTCAATGATTGAGGTCCGCATGGATTCGACCCCGCTCACCGACGACCTCGGCTACCTGCTGTCCCGCGCCAGCGGGCTGATGGTCCGGGGTGCGAACGCCGCGCTGGCGGCCGAGGGGCTGCGCGTGCGGCAGTACTCGGTGCTGGCGCTGGCCGCCGACACCCCGGAGGGCACGTCCCAGCGGGAGCTCGCCTCCGTGCTGGGCCTGGACCCCAGCCAGGTGGTGCTGCTGGTCGACGACCTCGCCGCCGCCGGCCTGGTGGAGCGCCGTCCGTCCCCGACCGACCGGCGCACCCGGCTCGTGGTGGCCACCGACGCCGGGCGGGTGGCGCGCGCCCGTGCGGCCGAGCGCGCCGACGAGGACAACCGCCGGCGGCTGCGCGCGCTCAGCGCCGAGGAGCGGGAGACGCTGCGCGCCCTGCTCGCCCGCGTGGTGGCGACCGGCGACGAGGGCTGACCTCGTCCTGGCGGCGCACTCCGGCGGTTGTGCCGCAGGAACTGTGCGCCCAGTGACCGTTCGACGGCGAAACCGGTCCCCAGGCGCACAGTGCTCGTGGCGGGGACCGGGACCGGCTAGACCCGGTGGTCGTTCCGGAGCCAGCCGTAGGCGGCGGTGCCCAGGAACAGCACGACGGCGACCACGGTCAGCCAGAACAGGCCCTTGATGACGGCGCCGACGATCGCCACCACCAGCCAGACGACCAGCAGGAGTCCGATCAGGCGCAGCAGCACGGGGTCTCCCTCGGGAGGCGGGGCGGGACGGCTCCAGCCTAGGCCCGCCGCGGTCGCGCCCGGCGCGGCCGGCCGGTAGACCGGGCGGATGGGCATCCCGCTGACCGGGCTCGACATCCCGGTGCTCGTCCCGGCCGCCGCGACCGAGCGGCTCGAGGCGGTCGGAGGCGGCTACGGGCCGCCGGGTGAGGGCGACCCCACGTGCTGGGAGGACGTCACCGTCGCCCCGGTCGCGCCCGACGGGGTGCTCCCCGGGTGGTCGGTGCGCACCCTGGCCCGCCGTGGCTGCCGGCCCCTCCCGGACGGCGCCGGGTGGACGCTGGACCCCGACCGCGCGGGCGCGGCGGGCACCGCCGTCCTCGACCTGCTCCTGCAGCAGATCCCCGCGGGCCTGCCGCGCGAGGAGGTGCGCCGGCGCATCCATGCCGCCGGCGACACCGGCGACGAGGTCGCCGGGAGGCTCGGCGATCCCGGTGTGTGGGAGCAGGGCGTGCTGACCGTCGACGGCGCCCCGTTCGTCCGCTGGCTGCACCGGCGCGCCGAGGGCCTCGCCGCCGTGGCCGACCTGGGGCACTCGCTGCTGATCGTGCAGGGGGAGCGCTGGCCGGGCGACGACTTCCGGCTGCTCGCCCCGGCGCAGGCGCGCGCCGTCCTCGGGTAGCCGGGCCCGGCGCGCGTCGAGAGGTGGTCACCGGCTGCTCGCCCGGACGTCGGCCGCCGGTCACCTCCGGCACGGAGGGTGCTCGGCGGAACCACCCGCCGAACCCTGGAGAGCACCACCGATGACCACCACCGAGCCGACCCCGGCCCAGGTCTCCCGCCGCTCGTTCCTCTCCCGCTCCGCGCTGGCCGGCCTCGGCGTCGCCCTCGTCGGGAGCGTCGACACGATCTTCGGCGCCGACGTCGCCGCCGCCGCGCCGGGCGGGCAGCCGGGCCGCCCGATCGGCTACGGCGCCCTCGTCCGCGACCCGCGCGGCATCCTGTCGCTGCCGCCGGGCTTCAGCTACACCGTCGTCGCGCACGCCGGCGAGACGGTGCTGGAGTCCGGGCAGCCCACGCCGTCCGACCCCGACGGCGCCGCCGCCTTCGCCCGCCCGGGCGGTCAGGGCAGCGTGCTGGTCTACAACCACGAGGTCGGCGGCTCGGGCGCGGGCAAGGAGCCGTTCGCCGTCCCGGCGCTGGACGGGCTCGTGTACGACGCGGGCGCCGGCGGTGGCACCACGACCGTGGAGGTCGACCAGCAGGGCAACCGGCTCACCGAGTACGTGAGCCTGGCCGGCACGCTCAACAACTGCGCCGGTGGCCGCACCCCGTGGAACACCTGGCTCTCCTGCGAGGAGACCGAGGCCCGCCGCGGCGCCGCCGGCTGGTACGGCCCGCTGACCCAGGACCACGGCTACGTCTTCGAGGTCGACCCCTACGACCGGCAGGCCAACCGCTCGCCCCAGCCGATCAAGGCGCTGGGCCGGTACGCCCACGAGGCGGTCGTCGTCGACCCCGACACCTCCCGGCTGTACCTGACCGAGGACGCGAGCAACCCCAACGGCCTGCTCTACCGGTGGACGCCGCCGGCCTCCGCGGTGCCGCTGGGCGCGGGCTCGCTGAAGCGGCTCGGCCCCACCGACGGCGTCCTCGAGGCGCTCGCCGCCAACGACCGGGGCACGCACGTGCCCGACCTCTCCATCGCCGAGGCGATCGGCACGACGTACTCGGCGCAGTGGGTCGTCGTCCCCGACCGCGACGCGCGCACCACCTCGACCCGCAAGCAGTTCACCGACGCCCAGGTGACCCGCAGCCGGAAGCTCGAGGGCATGTGGTGGGGCGACGGCGGCGCCTACTTCGTCAGCTCGTTCGCCCGGTCGGGCGCCGGTGGGGACGGCAGTGCCCGGTCCCACGACGGCCAGGTGTGGTTCTACGACCCGCTGGCCGAGACCGTCACGCTGAAGCTGCGGTTCGCCTACACGCCCGACGACCAGGACGGCGACCCGGACGGGCCCGACAACATCACCGTCTCGCCCTACGGCGGGCTGATCATCGCCGAGGACGGCGACGGCGCCCAGCACCTGCTGGGCTCCAACAGCGCGGGGCAGACCTTCGTCTTCGCGCGCAACGACGTCAGCGACTCGGAGCTGGCCGGGCCGACGTTCTCGCCGGACCGCAAGACGCTGTTCGTCGGCATCCAGGCGGACGGCTACGTGCTGGCGATCCAGGGGCCGTTCAGCCGGCAGCACTGACCGCGGCGGCTGGGCTCAGCGGCGCGAGTTCCGCTGGGCCCAGCCGAACGCCGCGGTGAGCAGGAACAGACCGGCCCCGACGACCACCAGCCAGAACAGCCCCTGCAGCAGCGCGCCGATGACGGCGACGGCCAGCCACACCACGAGCAGGACCACGATCAGCGCGACGAGGGGCACGGGGACCTCCCGGGACGGGGGGTCGAACGTAGCGCCGTCCCGGTGCCGGCGGGCCTTTCCGCGGCCCGCCGGGGACGATGGGCGCATGGGCTACCAGGCATCCGACGACCGCTACGACTCCATGACCTACCGCCGGACCGGCCGCAGCGGCCTGGACCTCCCGGCGATCAGCCTGGGCCTCTGGCACAACTTCGGGGACGACGTCCCGCTGGACCGGCAGCGGGCCGTGCTCCGCCGTGCCTTCGACCTGGGCATCACGCACTTCGACCTGGCCAACAACTACGGCCCGCCCTACGGCAGTGCCGAGACCAACTTCGGCCGGCACCTGCGCGACGACTTCCGCCCGTACCGCGACGAGCTGGTGATCTCCACCAAGGCCGGCTGGGACATGTGGCCGGGCCCGTACGGCCAGGGCGGCGGGTCGCGCAAGTACGTGCTGGCCAGCCTCGACCAGTCGCTGGCCCGCATGGGGCTGGACTACGTCGACGTCTTCTACTCCCACCGGCCGGACCCGACCACGCCGCTCGAGGAGACGATGGGCGCGCTCGACACCGCCGTCCGCTCCGGCCGGGCGCTGTACGCCGGCATCTCGTCGTACTCGCCGGCCGACACCCGCCGCGCCGCGGCGATCCTCGCCGACCTGGGCACGCCGCTGCTGATCCACCAGCCCTCGTACTCGATGCTCAACCGCTGGATCGAGACCGAGGGGCTGCTGGACACCCTCGCCGACGTCGGCGCCGGCTGCATCGCGTTCTCGCCGCTGGCCCAGGGCATGCTCACCGGCAAGTACCTCGACGGCGTGCCCGAGGGCTCGCGCGCCAGCCAGGGCAAGTCGCTCTCGCCCGACCTGCTCACCGACGAGGCGCTGACGCACGTGCGGGCGCTGGGGGAGATGGCCCGGCAGCGCGGTCAGGAGCTCGCGCAGATGGCGCTGGCCTGGGCGCTGCGCGACCCGCGGGTGACCAGCGTGCTCATCGGGGCCAGCAGCGTGGCGCAGCTGGAGCAGAACGTCGCGGCCCTGGACCAGCTGGAGTTCACCGACGAGGAGCTCACCGCGATCGACCGGCACGCCGTCGACGCCGGCATCGACCTGTGGCAGGGCGCCCGCACCGCCTGAGCGGCGGTCAGCCGACCAGTTCGGCCAGCAGCTCGCGGACCCGGCGGTCGATCTCGTCGCGGATCGGCCGGACGGCGTCGACGTCGCGGCCCGCCGGGTCCGCGAGCTGCCAGTCGAGGTAGCGGGTGCCGGGGAAGACGGGGCAGGCGTCGCCGCAGCCCATCGTGACGACCACGTCCGCGGCCTCGACGGCGCCGGTGGTCAGCGGCTTCGGGAACTCCCGCGACAGGTCCAGCCCCAGCTCGGCCATCGCCTCGACCACGGCGGGGTTGACCGCGTCGGCCGGCGCCGACCCCGCGGACAGCACCCGCACCCGGCCGGCGGCGTGCGCGTCCAGGAGGGCGGCGGCCATCTGGGAGCGGCCGGCGTTGTGCACGCAGACGAACAGGACGGTGGGGGTCATCGCGAGGCCTCCGGGACCAGACGGCGCCGCGCACGCAGCGCGACGTAGACGAGGGCGACCAGTACCGGCACCTCGATGAGCGGCCCGACGACGCCGGCCAGCGCCTGGCCGGAGCTCACGCCGAAGGTGCCGATGCAGACGGCGATGGCCAGCTCGAAGTTGTTGCCGGCCGCGGTGAAGGCCAGCGTGGCGGTGCGCGCGTAGCCCAGCCGCAGCCGCAGCCCGAGCAGGAACGACCCGCCGAACATCAGCACGAAGTAGGCCAGCAGGGGCAGCGCGATGCGGGCGACGTCGCCGGGGCGGGAGGTGACCGCCTCACCCTGCAGCGCGAACAGCAGCACGATCGTGACCAGCAGGCCGTACAGCGCGAGCGGCGCGATGCGGGGGAGCAGCCGCTCCTCGTACCAGTCCCGGCCGCGGGCCCGCTCGCCGAGCGTGCGGGTGAGGAACCCGGCCAGCAGCGGGATGCCGAGGAACACCAGGACGCTGACGACGATCGCGCCGACGCTGAACTCCGCCGAGGTGGTCGGCAGCCCCAGCCAGCCGGGCAGCACCTGCAGGTAGAACCAGCCGAGCGCGGCGAACGCGACGATCTGGAAGACCGAGTTCAGCGCCACCAGCACCGCCGCGGCCTCGCGGTCGCCGCAGGACAGGTCGTTCCAGACCAGCACCATCGCGATGCACCGGGCCAGCCCGACGACCACCAGCCCGGTGCGGTACTCCGGCAGGTCGGGGAGCAGCAGCCAGGCCAGGGCGAACATCAGCGCCGGGCCGAGCACCCAGTTGAGCACCAGGCTCGCGCCCAGCAGCCGCCGGTCGGCGGTCACCCGGCCCAGCTCGGTGTACCGCACCTTGGCCAGCACCGGGTACATCATCACCAGCAGGCCGAGGGCGATCGGCAGGCTGACCGAGCCCACCTCGACGGCGGCGAGCGCGTCGTCCAGGCCGGGCACCCAGCGGCCCAGGCCCAGACCGAGCGCCATGGCGAGCAGGATCCACACCGGGAGGAACCGGTCGAGGGTCGACAGCCGCTGCAGGACGGGGGCGTCGGCCGGGACGTCGGTCCGGGCGGTCTCCCGGACGGCGTCGCTCACGCGGGCACCGCGGTGTCGAAGAGGGTGCCGACGGCGGCCAGCGCGGCCGGCCGCACGGCGTAGTACACCCACACGCCCCGCTTCTCGCGGTCGAGCAGCCCGGCCGAGTGCAGCACCTTGAGGTGGTGGCTGATCGTGGCCTGGGTGAGGGGGAAGGCGGCGTTGAGGTCGCACACGCAGGCCTCGCCGCCGGCGCTCGCGGCGATCAGGCTGACCAGGCGCAGCCGCACCGGGTCGGCCAGGGCCTTGAGCAGCGGCACGAGCCGCTCCGCCTCGGCCTGGCTCATGGCGGTGCCGGTCAGCGGTGTGCAGCAGGGCGGCTCGTCGGCCACGGGTCCTCCTCGGTCCATCGACGTCGGTCATATTGACAGACGTCGATATGGAGGGCCACCCTCCCCGGACATCGACGTCCGTCGATGTCGTTCCGAGGAGGTTCCCGTGTCCCGTGTCCAGCTCGCCCTCCGCGTCGCCGATCTCGACGCCGCCGTCGACTTCTACCGCCGCCTCTTCGGCGCGGCGCCGGCCAAGCGCCGCCCCGGGTACGCCAACTTCGCCCTCGACGAGCCGCCGCTGAAGCTGGTCCTCCTCGAGGGGGAGCCCGGGCGGCCGACGGCGCTGGACCACCTCGGCGTCGAGGTGCCGGCGCCGGCCGACGTCGCCGCGGCGGCCGGGCGGCTGGCCGGGGAGGGGCTGGCCACGCGCGTCGAGGAGGGGACGACGTGCTGCTACGCCGTCCAGGACAAGGTCTGGGTGACCGCCCCCGGCGGTGAGCCCTGGGAGGTCTACGCCGTGACCGGCGACGCCCGGCCCGACCTCGAGGGGGTGCGGGAGGCGCCGCGCGGGCCCGCTCCCGACGACGGCAGCTGCTGCGACGCGTCGTGCTGCCTGCCCGCGGGTGCTACGAACGCGGGGTGACCGGCCGCCGGCCGGCGAGGGGAGGCGCCGCGTGGAGCTCGAGGAGGTCGCCGACGAGCTGTACGAGGTGCCGCCGGAGGAGTTCGTCGCCGTCCGCACCGAGCGGCAGCAGCAGGCGCGGGCCGAGGGTGACCGCGCGCTGGCCAAGGCGATCGGTGCCCTGCCCAAGCCGTCGACGGCGGCCTGGGTGTGCAACCTGCTGGTGCGGGCGCACCGCGAGGAGATCGAGTCGCTGATCGAGCTCGGCGACCTGCTGCGGGAGGCGCAGGACAGCCTGGCCGGCGACCAGCTGCGCGCGCTGAACCGCCAGCGCTCGCAGCTGCTGTCGGCGCTGACCCGGCAGGCCTCGGTGCGGGCCCGCGAGCGCGGCCACGCGGTGAGCACCGCCGTCGCCGGGCAGGTCGAGGAGACGCTGCGGGCCGCGCTGGCCGACCCCGAGGCCGGCGCGGCCCTCCTCGAGGGCCGGCTCACCTCGCCGATGAGCTACAGCGGGCTCGGCGGCGTCACCGGCATCTCCCGCCCGCACCTGGAGCTGGTGCCCGAGCCCCCGCCGCGCGAGCGGCGCGCCCCGGCCCGCGCCCCGCGCGCCGATCCCGACCGGCGGGCCCGCGAGGAGGCCGAGCGGCGGGCCCGCGAGGAGGAGGCCCGGCGCGCGGCCGAGGAGCAGCGGCGCCGGGAGCTGGCCGAGGCCCGGGCGGCGGTCGAGGAGGCCGAGGCCCTGGCCGCCGAGGCGGAGGAGGCCGCGGAGGAGGAGCGCCGGTCGGTCGCCGAGCTGGACCGGCGGCGGACCGCCGCCCGGGAGCGGGTCGAGGAGCTCGCCGCCGAGCTCGAGCGGGCCGAGCAGGCGGCGACCGACGCCGCGACCGAGCTCAAGCGGGCCGAGCGGCGCCGTGCCACGGCCGATCGGTCGGCCCGCGACGCCGCGGCCGCCCTCGAGCGGGCCCGCGAGCGGCTGGCCGGGCTCGAGGACGGCTGAGCGCCGCTCACCCCATCGTCTTCTGCCCGTCGATGGACTCCCGCAGGATGTCGGCGTGCCCGGCGTGCTGGGCGGTCTCCGCGACGATGTGCAGGAACACCCGCCGCGCGGTGCGGGTCGCGCCCGGCTCGAACCACGGGGCCTCCGGCAGCGGGTGCGCCGCGTCGAGGTCGGGAAGGGTGGCGACCAGCTCGTCGGTGCGGCGGGCGACCTCCTCGTAGTGCTCGAGGATGCCGGCCAGCGTCTCGCCCGGCAGCATCCGGAACTCGTCGGCCCACGCCTGGAACCCGGCGTCGTCGGTGGGGGTGGCCATCGCCTCGGTGCCCTCGACGACGAACCGCGCCCAGCCGGCCTCGGTGTGCGCGACGTGCTTGACCAGGCCGCCGAGGGTCAGCTCGCTGGCCGTCGGGCGCAGCCGGGCCTGCTCGTCGGTCAGGCCCTGGACGGTGTGCCGCAGGAAGTGCCGGTGCGCGCGCAGCGTCTCCAGCAGGTCGGCGCGCTCGGTGGCCAGGGTGGCGGTGGAGGTGCTCATGGGGAGTGCCTTCCGTCGTCGGGATCCGGTGCACCCATGCTCCCGGCCATCGGCGACAGATCCTGACCGCAATGGGCGAGAATCTCGATCCGTGTCCGACACCAGCAGCCGCACGCTGCACCTGCTCGACCTCCTCCAGGGCCGCCGGCACTGGCCCGGTGCCGAGCTGGCCGGCCGGCTCGGCGTCTCGCTGCGCACGCTCCGGCGGGACGTCGACCGGCTGCGCGACCTCGGCTACCCGGTCGAGGCCGCCCCCGGGGTGGCCGGCGGCTACCGGCTGGCGGCC
This sequence comes from Blastococcus sp. SYSU D00820, assembly GCF_054050695.1. Lineage (NCBI taxonomy): Bacteria > Bacillati > Actinomycetota > Actinomycetes > Geodermatophilales > Geodermatophilaceae > Blastococcus > Blastococcus sp. SYSU D00820. The sequence continues at coordinate 51,656 of NZ_JBJGZW010000024.1, read as the reverse complement.
GGCGCGGCGCTGCCCCCGCTGGTGCTCGACGACGACGAGGCCGTCGCGCTGACCGTCGGCCTGCACACGGCGGCGCAGGCCGCGGTCGCCGGCATGGGGGAGTCGGCGGTGCGGGCGCTGGCCAAGGTGGTGCCGGTGCTCCCGCCCCGGCTGCGCCGGCGGGCCGACGCCCTGCGCGCGGTCACCGTCGCCGCGCCGTGGCCCGGCGGCGGGCCGACCGTCGATCCCGGCGTCCTGACCACCGTGGCCTCGGCCTGCCGCGACACCGAGCGGCTGGCCTTCGGCTACACCGCCGGTGACGGCACGGCCTCCGAGCGCCTGGTCGAGCCGTTCCGGCTGGTGCCGCTCGGCCGCCGCTGGTACCTGGTCGCCTACGACCTGCACCGCGGCGACTGGCGCAGCTTCCGGCTCGACCGGCTCGCCGGCCCGCGGTCCACCGGCGCCCGGTTCGCCCCCCGCCCGCTGCCGGCCGAGGACGCCGCCGCCTTCGTCCGCGCCGGCATGACGTGGCGCTCGACCACGGTGGTGGAGGCCGACGTGCGCGCACCGGCGGAGGAGGTGCGGGCACGGATCGGCCGCTGGGCCGCGGTGGAGGACGACGGCACGGGGGGCTGCCGGGTGCGGATGGAGTCCGATGCCCTCGAGTGGGCGGTGTTCGCCCTCGGCGGGCTGGGCGCGGAGTTCGCCGTCGTCGCGCCGCCGGAGTTCGCCGCGGAGCTGCGGAGCTGGGCCGGGCGGCTGGCGCGCGCCGCTGCGGCTGCGGAGGAGTCCGGCGCTCCCTAGCGTGGGCCCATGGCAGCGGAGCCGGCGCGGGTCGCCGTCGTCACGGGGTCGGAGTCGGGCATCGGGCGGGCGGTCGCGGTCGCCCTGGCCGAGCAGGGCTGCGACGTGGGGGTGACCTGGTACCGCGACGAGGCCGCGGGCGCGGCCACCGCCGAGCAGGTGCGGGCCCTGGGCCGGCGGGCCGAGCTGCGCCACCTGGATCTCACCCGGCTGCCGGAGGCGGCCGACGTCGTCGACGAGCTCGCCGACGCCCTCGGCGGCCTGGACGTGCTGGTCAACGACGCCGGCACCGGGCACATGACGCCGTTGCTGGAGCTGGACCTGGCCACGTGGCGCGAGGTGCTGGCCACCGACCTCGACGGGGCGTTCCTCTGCCTGCAGCGCGCCGCGCGGCGCATGGTGGCCGCCGGCCGGGGCGGGCGGATCGTGAACATCACCAGCGTGCACGAGCACGCGCCGCGGGTCGGCGCGGCCGCCTACTGCGCGGCGAAGGGCGGGCTGGGGCTGCTGACGCGGGTCGCCGCGCTGGAGCTGGCCGAGCACGGCATCACGGTCAACGCGGTCGCGCCCGGGGAGATCGCCACGGCGATGACCGGCCAGGAGGACGAGGACCCGACGGCGCCCGGGCACGAGCGCCCCGGCGTGCCGCTGCGGCGGCCGGGCGACGCCCGGGAGGTCGCGGCCACCGTGGCCTTCCTGGCCTCGCCGGCGGCCGGCTACGTCACCGGCGCGTCGTGGGCCGTGGACGGCGGCATGCTGCAGATGGGCCCCATGGCCGGCTCGCACCTGGACAGCGACGACTGGCGGCGCGGCTGAGGCGGTCCGCGGTCAGCGGATGCGGCTGCGCTTGTGGCGGTAGAGGTCCTCGTCGGCGCGGACCAGGACGTCGTGCAGGCTGTCCTCGGGCCGGGCGGTGGCGGTACCCGCAGACCACGCCGCCGGGTGGCTGGCGTGCAGCCGGGTGAGCAGCTCGCCGGCCGACCGTGCGTCGGTGCCGGGCAGGCACAGCACGAACTCGTCGCCGCCGTAGCGGCCGAGCAGGTCGGCGCCGCGCAGCTCGCCGCTCCACTGCCGGGCCAGCGACTGCAGCAGCAGGTCGCCGGCGCTGTGCCCGTCCTCGTCGTTGATCTCCTTGAACCCGTCGAGGTCGAGGACGGCGACGGTCAGCGGCTCGCCGGTGCGCGCCGCGTGCGCCAGGCTGCGGGCGGCCTCGGCCTCCCAGGCGCGGCGGTTGGCGAGGCCGGTGAGCGGATCGGTGGCCGCGGCGGTGTGCAGCCGGCCGGCGATCCGCGCCTGCGCCTCGGCCATGGCCGCGGTGCTGACCACCACGGCGATCCACGCGTTGGCGAAGCCGCCGGGGGCCGCCGCGGCCGCCCCGGCGGTGGTCATGGCCAGCAGCAGCCCGACGTGCACGCGGGCCGCCGGTGCGCTGAGGAAGTGGGCGGCGAAGAAGCCGATCGCCACCATGGCCGGGCTCAGCCCGACGATGCCGACGGCGGTCGCCGAGCGCCAGGCCAGCAGCGCGATCAGCGCCGAGACGAGGAAGACCGCGGCGTGCACGCCGGTGGTGGAGAGCCGGTGGCGCAGCGCCGCCAGCAGGGCGGCCCCGCCGAAGCCGACGGCGGCCAGCGCCCAGAGCAGCGCCACGGGGGTGCGCGAGGACATCGGCGACATCGCGCCGCCGGCGCAGAGCGCGCCGCTCACCGCGTACAGCAGGGCGAGCAGGCCGACGCCCGCGGGCCGGTCCCCGTCCATGTCCTGCTCCTCCCGTCGGTCGCTGGCAACATCGGCAGCACCCAGGGACTGCCCAACCCGCGGCGGGTCCATCCCGCTCCAACGGGGGAGACCGGCGCCGCGACGCGTGTGGCCCGCGGGGTCGCGACCGGCGCCCCGGCCGCCGTAGCGTCGGCGGGCGAGCGAACCGCCGGCCACCCCCTTCCCCGGGAGCGAGCGTGGAGACTGCAACCCCCTCCGGTCGTCCCCGACCCGCTCCCGAGGCGGGCGCCACCCTGGGCGTCGAGGAGGAGTACCACCTGGTCCACCCGGAGACGTTCGCGCTGAGCAGCAGTTCCGGATTGGTCGCCGACGCGCTCGCCGGCCGGGCCGGCGGGCGGCTGCACGCCGAGATCAGCACCACCCAGCTGGAGACCGTCACCGGCGTGTGCCGGACGCTGGCCGAGGTGCGCGCCGAGCTGGCGGCCGCCCGCGCCGAGGCCGCCGCGGCGGCGGGCCGGGCCGGGCTGGTGCTGCTGCCGGCCTCCACGCACCCGTTCAGCACCTGGCGCGAGCAGCAGGTCACCGACGGCCCGCGCTACACGGCGATGGTGACCCGGTGGGCGGCGCTCGCCCGCGAGCAGGACATCTGCGGCTGCCACGTGCACGTCGGCGTCCCCGACCTGGCGACCGCGGTCGCCGTCCTCGACCACGCCCGGCCGCACCTGCCGGTGCTGCTGGCCATGACCGGCAGCTCGCCGCTGCACGAGGGCGTCGACACCGGCTACGACAGCTTCCGCACCCAGATCTGGTCGCGCTGGCCGGTCGCCGGACCGCCGGAGCGGCTCGGGACGGCGCAGCGCTACCGGGAGGTCGTGGACGGGCTGGTCGCCTCCGGCGTCATCGGCGACGCCTCCCACCTGTACTGGGACCTGCGCCCGTCGGCGCACCTGCCGACCCTGGAGTTCCGGCTGGCCGACGTCTGCACCAGCCTGGACGACGCCGTCCTGCACGCCGCCCTCGTGCGCTCGCTGGTGCGGGTGCTCGCCGGGCGGGTGCAGCGGGGCGAGCCGCCGCCCGACCCCCGGCCCGAGCTGCTGCGGGCGGCGCGCTGGCGGGCCGCCCGGCACGGCCTGACCGGCGAGCTGTTCGACCCGGTGCGCGGCGTGCTGGTGCCGGCCGTCGACGCGGTGCGGGCGCTGCTGGACGAGCTGGCCGCGGACCTCGCCCGCCACGGGGAGGACGGCGAGGTGGCCGCGCTGGCCGAGCAGCTGCTGGCCCGCGGCACCTCGGCGACCCGGCAGCGGGCGGTGCTGCGGCGCACCGGCGACCCGCGGGCGGTGGCCGCGGCGGTGGTGCGGGAGGGCGCGGCCGGGTGAGCCCGAGGCGTGCTCCCGCGGACCCGCGGGTACCGGAGCCGCCATGACCTCCCCGAACCCCCTCGCCCTCGTGACCGGCGCCTCCAGCGGCATCGGCCTGGAGCTCGCCCGGCAGTTCGCCCGCAACGGCTTCGACCTCGTGATCGCCGCCGAGGACCTCGAACTGGCCTCCGCCGCCGAGCAGCTGCGCAGCGAGGGCGTGTCCGTCGCGCCGGTGCAGGTCGACCTGCGCACGCACCAGGGCGTCGACACCCTGTACGCCGCGGTCACCGCCACCGGCCGGCCGCTGGCCGCGGCGGCGCTCAACGCCGGCGTGGGGGAGGGCGGCGCCTTCGTCGACAACGACATCGCCGACGAGCAGGCCATCATCGACCTGAACGTGACCTCGACCGTCCGGCTGGCCAAGCACGTCGTCCGGGAGATGGCCGGGCGGGGCGAGGGGCGGGTGCTGATCACCTCGTCGATCGCCTCGACGATGCCCGGCCCGTACCAGGCCGTCTACAACGCCTCGAAGTCCTTCCTGCAGTCCTTCGCCGAGGCGCTGGCAACCGAGCTGCGCGACACCGGGGTCACCGTCACCTCGCTCATGCCCGGCCCGACCGACACCGAGTTCTTCGACCGCGGCGACCTCGAGGACACCAAGCTCGGCCAGGGCCCGAAGGACGACCCGGCCCAGGTGGCCGAGCAGGGCTTCGCGGCGCTCATGGCCGGCAAGGACAAGGTGGTCGCGGGCTCGCTGCTCACCAAGGCGCAGGCCGCGGCGAACTCGGTGCTGCCCGACAAGCTGAAGTCCGCGGCGCACTCGAAGATGGCCGAGCCCGGCTCGGCCGGCTGAGCGGGATCCGGTGCGCAGGGCGGCGGAGGGCCGGCTGGACAGCCGCCCGTCGGCCACCCCGGCCGGCCCACCCCTCCCGCCGGGGACCTCGGCCCTCGACCTCGGGGCGGTCGCCGATGCGCTCGTCGTGGTGCCGGAGGGCCGGCCGGCGCCGCGGCCGCTGCTGGTCTTCTGCCACGGCGCCGGCGGCACGGCCCAGCAGAGCGTCGCCGCGGTCGCCGACGTCGCGGGCCGGCGCGGGGTGACCGTGCTCGCCACCAGCTCGCGCGCCTCGACCTGGGACCTGATCGCCGGCGGTCCGGGCCGCGACGTCGCCGTCCTCGACGCCGCACTGGGCGCGGTGTTCGACCGGGAGCCGGTCGCCCGGGTGGGGCTCGGCGGGTTCTCCGACGGCGCGTCGTACGCGCTGTCGATGGGGCTGGCCAACGGCGACCTGTTCGAGGCGGTGCTGGCGTTCTCGCCCGGGTTCGCGGCGCCCCCGCGGCAGCGGGGCCGGCCCCGGATCTGGATCTCGCACGGCGTGGCCGACCGGGTGCTCCCGGTCGACCGGTGCGGGCGCCGGGTGGTGCAGACCCTGACCGGCGCCGGTTACGAGGTGACCTACGACGAGTTCGACGGCGGGCACGTGGTGACCCCGGAACTGGTCGGCGCGGCCCTGGAGAGCTGGCTGGGCCCGGCCTGAGCGGTGTGCTCGGGCCGGGCCCAGGGCTCGGACGGCCGGGGAGCGGCTAGGCCGAGCGGCGCTCGGTGACGTCCTCGGTCGGCTGCGCCGCGGCGTGCGGACCGCCGGTCTTGGAGACCGAGAAGTCCGGCCCCAGCTGCTCCAGGGCCAGCCGGCCGTAGACCTGCTGCTGGGTGGCCACCCGCTGGGACCGGCCGCGGCCCAGGAAGCTGACCAGCCAGTGCAGCACCGTGGTGACCCGGCTCTTGAAGCCGACGATGTACATGAGGTGCACGACCAGCCAGAGCACCCAGGCGATGAAGCCCTCGAACTTGAACTTCCCGATGTCGGCGACCGCGGAGAACCGCGAGATCGTCGCCATCGAGCCCTTGTCGAAGTAGGAGAACGGCTTCTGGGCGGGCTTGCCGGCCAGCCGCCGCTTGATGGCCTCGGCGGCGTACTTGCCGCCCTGGATGGCCACCTGCGCGACGCCGGGCAGCCGGTCCAGGCTCATCATGTCGCCGACCACGTGCACCTCGGGGTGCCCGGGGAGGGTGAGGTCGGGCTGGACGGAGACCCGCCCGGCGCGGTCGACCTCGGCGCCGGACTGCTCGCCCAGCATCTTGCCCAGCGGAGAGGCCTGGACGCCGGCCGCCCAGATCTTGGTGGCGGCCTCGATGCGGCGGACCGTGCCGTCGCCGTCCTTGACCGACAGGCCGTTGGCGTCGACGCCGGTGACCATCGCCCCGAGCTGCACCTCGACGCCGATCTTGTTCAGCTGCCGGCGGCCGCGGTCGCCGAGCTTCTCGCCGAAGGAGGGCAGCACCTTGGGTGCGGCGTCCAGCAGGATGATCCGCGCCTGGGCCGGGTCGATCGAGCGGAAGTCGCGGCGCAGCGTGCGGTGCGCGAGCTCGGCGATCTGGCCGGCCATCTCGACCCCGGTGGGGCCGGCGCCGACGACGACGAACGTGAGCAGCCGGTCGATCTCGGCCTGGTCGGTGGCGAGCTCGGCCAGCTCGAAGGCGCCGAAGATGCGCCCGCGCAGCTCCAGGGCGTCGTCGATGCTCTTCATGCCGGGGGCGAACTCGGCGAAGTGGTCGTTGCCGAAGTAGGACTGGCCCGCGCCCGCGGCGACGATCAGCTCGTCGTAGGCGTGCACGGTGCGCCGGCCCAGCACGGTGGAGGTGACCGTCTGCGCGGCCAGGTCGATGTCGACGACCTCGCCCAGCACCACCCGGGCGTTGCGCTGGCTGCGCAGGATCTCGCGGGTCGCCGGGGCGATCTCGCCCTCGGAGAGGATCCCGGTGGCCACCTGGTAGAGCAGGGGCTGGAACAGGTGGTGGCTGGTCTTGCCGATGATCGTGACGTCGACGTCGGCACGCTTGAGGGCCTTGGCGGCGAACAGCCCGCCGAAGCCGGTGCCCACGATGACGACACGCGGCCGCCCGGTCGGGTTGGCGCTGGTGTACGTCTCTCGTGATGTCGTCATGATGACCTCATCTTCCCACTCGCTGCTGCTCGTGCACGGCCGACCCGCAGGCGATCCGGGACACAGGAACCTCCTACCCACCGGACAGCGGCTCACGCAGGCCTCGGGTTGAGTGGGGACGTGCCCGACCTCCCCCTCCGGGTGGTGCTCGTCCCCGGCCTCGGGCTGGACGGGCGCTCCTCCGCGCGGCTGCGCGCGCTGCTGCCCGCCGACGTGGTCCTGCTGCCGGGGATGGGACGGCGCGCGCCGGTGCCCCCGCTCGACCGGCTGGCCGCGCAGCTGCGGGAGCGGCTGGGCCCGGGGCCGCTGGTGCTGGCCGGGCACTCGCAGAGCTGTCAGGTGGTGGCGGCCGCCGCGGCCGACCCGCGGGTGCGGGCCGTCGTGCTGCTCGGGCCGACCACCGATCCGCGGCTGCGCCGGCCCGGCGGGCTGGTGCGCCGCTGGCTGGGGACGGCGCTGCGCGAGCCCTGGTGGCAGGTGCCGCTGGTGCTGGCGCAGTGGCTGACCACCGGCCCGCGGGCGATGGCGGCGCTGTGGCGCGCGGCGGCGCCGGACGAGATCCGGCAACGGCTGGCCGCCGTGGCGGTGCCGGTGGTGGTCGTGCGCGGCACCCGCGACCGGCTGTGCGACGCCGGGTGGGCCGCGGCGGTGGCGGCGGCCGCGCCGCGCGGCCGGCTGGTGCAGGTGCCCGGGGCGGTGCACATGACGGTGCAGACCCACCCCGGCGCGGTCGCGGGCGTGCTGCGCGAGGTGGCCGCCGGAGCCGGCTGAGCCGGGGCGCCCACGGCTCAGCCGGCCGTCAGCCGCCGCAGGTGGGCGAGCCCGTCGACCGCGATGGCGTCCTGGGTGACGGCCAGCGGGCGCCAGATCGAGGCGGCGGTCGCGATGCTGGCGTTCTCCGCGGTGAACGACTCGATGCACAGCGGCCCGGCGTAGCCGGCGTCGTCGAGGGCCGCGAGGATCGCCGGCCAGTCGAGGTGGTCGGCCCCGGGGGCGCCGCGGTCGTTGGCGCAGACCTGCACGTGCGCGATCCGCGGCCCGGCGCGGCGGATCGCCGCGGACACGTCCTGCTCCTCGATGTTCATGTGGTACAGGTCCAGCAGCAGGCCGCAGCCCTCGACCGGCAGCGGGTCCAGCGCGTGCAAGGCCTGGTCGACGGTGTTGAGCACCGAGGTCTCGTACCGGTTGAGCGGCTCGACGCCCAGGCGCACGCCGGCGGCCAGGGCGTGGTCGACGACGGGGGACAGCGCGGTGGCCAGCTCGCCGTACGTGGCCTCGCGCTCGGCGGGGGTCATCCGCCAGGTGCGGCCGGTGGCCGCGTAGGCCGGCCCGCCCACGGCGGTCGCGCCGACGGCGTGCGCGGTGTCGACGACGCCGCGCAGGTAGTCCTGGGTGCGCCGCACGTCCGCCGGGTCGGCCGCGACGAGGTCCCGTCCCGGCGCCATCACCAGGCAGACGGTGGCGGTCAGGCCCAGGTCGTCCAGCAGGGCCCGGGCGCGCACCGGATCCCAGTCGCCGACGTCCTCGACGGGCAGCTCGATGACGTCGAAACCCCAGCCGCGCACCCGGGGGGCGAGCTCGGCCAGGGCCTCGTCGGTCAGGGGGGACGTCCACACCCACGTGTTGACGCCGATGCTCCGCTGCATCGCCGGGCCTCTCCTCGGTCCGTTGTCGGTCGTCCGACGGACGACCGCGGGGACGGGGCGCGTGCCCCGTCCCCGCGGCCGGTGTCGCCGCGTCGCTCAGTCGCGGTTGATCCAGGCGTCGGGGAAGCCCGGGAGGTCCTCGCCGCCGAACTTGGCGTAGTGCAGGCTGGGCATGTCCGCGTTGGCCTCGAGGAACTCGGCGAGGTCGTCCTCGGTGATCGGCTCCTGCGGCAGCACCCACTCGGAGGGCACCTGCTGGCCGGCGAGGATCTGCACGGCGGCGTGGATGGGCGTGCGCCACTGGAAGTTCGAGTAGACCGGCGCGATCGCGGTCATGCCGGTCTCCTCCCACTTGCGCAGGAAGCTCAGCTCGTCCTCGCCGACCATGACCGGGTAGTCCTGGCCCGCGTCCTCGAAGGCCTCGATCGCCGCCACGGCGCCGTCCCCGGCGTCCATCCAGATGCCGTCGACCTCGCCGCGCTGCAGGTACTGCGTGACGATGTCCTTGATCTGCGCGGCGTCGCCGCCGGTGAACTCGTCGCCGAGCACCTCCAGCTCGCTGTCGGCGAAGATCTCCTGCGCCGCGGCCCACCGGTTCTCCAGGACGTCGACGCCGGGGAGGATCCGCAGGGCCAGCACCGTGCTGCCGGGCTCGAGGTTCTCGACCAGGAACTCCGCGCCGTCGGCCCCGTAGGCGTAGCCGCCGATCGGGTGGATGAAGGTCACCGGGCAGTCGGTGTTGACGCCGCGGTCGAAGACGATCACCGGCGCGCCGCTGTCGCAGGCCGCCTCGACCGCGGGGGTGAGGGTGGCCGTGGTCGACGGCGAGATGATGATCGCGTCGCAGTCGCCGGAGCGGACGAACGCCTCGATGTCGGAGATCTGCTTGTTGTCGTCGTCCCCGGCGTCGGAGACGCGGAACTCACCGATCTGCCCGGACTCCTGGAAGACCTGCACCTGCTGCTGCATGGTGATGAAGCCGGTGACCCGCCAGGGGTTGGAGACCGAGGCGTTGGAGAAGCACACGGTCGCCGGCCCCCCGTCCGACGCGTACTGCGTGGTGTCGACCATCTCCGGCTCGATCGCCTGCAGCCACGGCTGGCTGGGGTCGCCCGTGGGCTCGATGTCGCGCTGGGCCAGCTGGCGCTCGTAGTCCTCCCGGACGAAGAACTCGCCCTCCGAGGCGCCCTCCCCGCCGCCGGAGGCGCTGCCCCCGGACCCGGCCGCATCGGTGGGCGCGTCGGTCGAGCACGCCGTCAGGACCAGGCTCGCCGCAGCGAGACAGGCGAGTGTCGTCTTGGTGCCGCGCAAGGTTCCTCCTCGGTGAGTCCGGCTCGGTCGAGCCGGTCGTGCGGGCGGTACGGGGTCGGGGACGGTGGGTCAGGGGGACGCGTCGCGTCCCGGGGCCGGACCGGCGGCGGAGGTCGCCGCGCGCGACGACGGGTCCGCCCCGGGGGTGTCCTCGGTGGGCACGTCCAGCGGCGGCGTCGCCGGCCGGAGGACGCCGGCCCGAGCGGCGTAGGCGACGGCGGCGATGATGATCACGCCCTGCAGCGCCGGCCGGGCCGTCGTGGGCAGGGCCAGCTGGGTGAACAGCCGCTCGATGGCCTGGTAGGTCAGGGCCCCGGCCATGGCGGCCACGACCCAGCCGCGGCCGCCGCCCAGGACGATGCCGCCGAGCACGACCGCGGTGATGGCGGTGAACTCGAGGCCCTGCCCGACCTGCGCGGTCACCCCGGCGAAGCCCCCGATGAGGATCGCGGCGATCGTCGCCAGGGTGCTGGAGAGGACGAACGCCGTCGTCCGGACCCGCCAGACGCGGACGCCGGAGAACTGCGCGGCCGTGGCGTTGTCACCGGCGGCCATCAGGGTGCGCCCGAACGGCGCCCGCATCAGCAGGACGGCGGCGACGCCGATCACGATCATCACGAGCAGCGCGTAGGGCAGCTGGCGGACCACCGGCAGGTCGATGCCGGTGCGGCCCCACTGCCGGAAGCTCTCCGACAGCGCCCCGGTCGGCGCCCCGCCGGTCCAGAACCGGACCGCGCCGGCGAGGATCAGCATCATCCCGAGGGTCGTGATGAACGACGGCACCCGGAGGACGGTGGTGATCAGCCCGTTGACCACGCCGACGAGGACGCCGAAGACCAGCATCAGCCCGATGACGCCCCACGTCCGGCTCTCCTCGCCGTCGATGAGCCGGGCCGCGATCACGACCTGGGCGCCGACGAGGCTGCCGACGGAGAGGTCGAACTCCCCGGACACGATCACGAAGTACTGGCCGATGGCGAGGATCACCAGGGGCGCCGCGGCCCGGAGGAACGCCATCAGCGACGGAGGCTCGGCGAAGGTCGGGTTGAGCACGGTGATCGCCACCAGGACGACCACCAGCAGGGCGAAGACCGTCGGCGTGCCGCCGCCGAAGAGGCGCAGCAGGGCCGAGCCCGCGGCCGACGAGCGTCGCGGCGTCCCGGTCGGTGCGGCGGTGGTGCTCATGGTCGGACCTCCGCGGACCGGTCGGTGGGCGCGGCGCCGGGTGCGGGCTCCGGGGGGTGCCCGCCCGGGCCGAAGCGGGCGAGGTTGCCGCGCCGGTCGATCTGACGCCGGGCGTAGATGGCGACGGCGATGATGATCACGAGGCCGCGGAGCACGTCGCGTACGAACGGGTCGATCTCGAGGATGCGGAAGATCGTGTCCAGCAGGGCCAGGATGAGGACGCCGGCGAGCGTGCCGGCGATGCCGCCGCGGCCGCCCATGAGCAGCGTGCCGCCGAGGACCACCGCCGCGATCGACTCCAGGTCGTAGCCGGCGCCGTAGATCTGGGCACCGACGCCGGTGCTGAACCGGGAGGCCAGCAGCAGCCCGGCCACGCCGGCGAGCGCGGCGGAGAGCACGTGCGCGACGACGAGGGTGCGGTCGGTGCGGATCCCCGACAGCCGGGCGACCTCGTCGTTGCCCCCGACGGCGAACATCGCGTAGCCGGTGCGGGTGCGCCGCAGGAAGACGGCGGCCGCGACGGCGAGGAGCAGCAGCACCGCGGTGGAGAGCGGGACGACCCCGATGCGGGTGTAGCCGAAGGCCTGGAAGGAGTCCGGGACCGCACCCGCGGGCCCCTGGTACCGGGTGTCGAGGTAGCCCTGGATGATCAGCGCCATCCCGAGGGTGGCGATGAACGGGTTCACCTTCAGCTTGGTGATGACCAGGCCGTTGACCAGGCCCACGGCGCAGGCCACGAGCAGCGCGGCGCCGATCCCGAGCACCAGGCGCCCTTCCTGCCCGGCCATCGTGGTGGCCCCGACCAGGCTGCTCAGGGCGGCCACGTAGCCGACCGACAGGTCCAGGCTCCGGCAGAGGATGACGAAGGTCTGCCCGATCGCGATGAACCCCAGCACGCTGGTGCGGGTCAGCATGTCGATCACGTTCGTGCCGGCGAGCAGGTTCTCCCCGGCGAGCCCGACCAGCACCGCGCCGACGACGGCGATGCCGGCGAAGGCCAACCAGATGATGCCGGTCGTGGTCAGCCGCGGCCGCCGGCTGCGCGGCCGGGCGGGGGCCGGGCCCTGCGCCGTCCCGGCCTGCTGGAGGGCGGTCACGCCGTCGCCCCGGCGGTCGCCGCCCCGGTGGCCAGGGCCATGACGGTCTCCTCGTCGGCCCCGCCCGGCACGGTGCCGGCGATCCGGCCGTCGTGGAGGACGACGATGCGGTCGGCCATGCCGATCAGCTCCGGCAGCTCCGAGGAGATCATCAGGATCGCCACGCCCTGCGCCGACAGCCGCCGCATCGCCTCGTAGACGGCGCGCTTGGCGCCCACGTCGATGCCCCGCGTCGGCTCGTCGAGCACGATCACGGCCGGATCGGTGACCAGCCACTTGGCCAGCACGACCTTCTGCTGGTTGCCGCCGGAGAGGTAGCGCACCTCGCGGCTGCCGCTCCGGGCCGTGAGCTGCAGGGAGGAGAGGATCCCGGGGACCGAGCGCGCCCGCGCCCGGCCCTGCCGGGGGAGCACGGCGTCGAGCACCAGCCGGGCGTTGGCGAGGATCGACTGGTTGAGCACGAGCCCCTCGGTCTTGCGGTCCTCGGTGACGAGCGCGAGGCCGGCCCGCACCGCCTGGCGGGGGGAGCGGGGGGAGACCTGCGTGCCGTCGATGCGGACCTCGCCCCGGGTGAAGGGGGCGATGCCGAACAGGGCGTGCGCGATCTCGGTGCGGCCGCTGCCCTGCAGGCCGGCGAGGCCGACGATCTCGCCGGCGCGCACCTCCAGGTCGATGCCGTCGACGGAGGCGTTCCCGCCGCCGCGCACGGACAGGCGCACCGGGCCGGTGCGCGCGTCCGGCTCCTTGTCGGGGAAGTAGCCGCCGAGGTCCCGGCCGACCATCTTGCGGACGAGGTCGTCGGGGGTGATGTCCCGGGCGTGGACGGTGTCGACGAGGGAGCCGTCCTTGAGGACGGTGATCCGGTCGCAGAGGTCGAAGATCTCCTTCAGGCGGTGCGAGACGTACAGGACGGCGATGCCGCGGTCCTGCAGGGTCCGGACCAGGCGGTAGAGCAGCGCGACCTCGTGCTCGGCGAGGGCAGCGGTGGGCTCGTCCATGGAGATGACGCGGGCCTCGTGGGAGAGCGCCTTGACGATCTCGACCACCTGCTGCTCGGCCACCGAGAGCGACCGCACCGGGGTCCGCGGGGAGATGCCCGAGACGCCGAGGTCGGCCAGCAGCGCCTCGGCGTCCCGGTCCATGCGGCGGACGTCGACCAGGCCGCGCCGGCGGGGCTCCCGCCCCAGGAAGACGTTCTCCGCGACGGTCCGCTCGGGGAGGAGGTTGAACTCCTGGAAGACGGTGGAGATGCCCAGGTGCTGGGCCTCGAGCGGGTTGCTGAGCCGGATCGGCCGGCCGTCGAGGGTCACGGTGCCGGCGTCGGCGGGGTGCACCCCGGCCAGGATCTTCATGAGCGTGGACTTGCCCGCGCCGTTCTCGCCCACCAGCGCGTGCACCTCGCCGGCGTGCAGGTCGAGGTCGACGCCGTGGAGCACCTCGACGCCGAAGAAGGACTTGCTGATGCCCCGCATCTGCACCAGCGGAGCGGTCGGTGCGGTCATGCGGCCCCCTGCGCAGCCGGGCGCCAGGCACCGGGAGAGCCGCAGAACGTGACGGCGGTCACTGGCATGGGGGGACCGTGGCACCGCTTTTGACGAGGGTCAAGCAGAAGTCGGTCCGCTGTTACCTCGTTGTGACCGAGCGCATGGCAGAAGTGTCGTTATGCTCCGCGATGTGACGCAGGGAACAGCCGAGCCCGCGCGGGCGGGTGGGCCGGACGACGCCGCCGGCCCCGCGGCGGGGCTGCGCGGAGGGCCGCGCGCCCTGGCACCGGTCACCCCGCCCCCCGGCGCCGGCACCGGGCCCGCCGGCGTCGGCGACCTGCTGGCGCTGCTGCGCGACGGGGTCCCCCGGACGCGGTCGGAGCTCGTGGAGGTCACCGGCCTGGCCCGCTCGACGGTCGCCCAGCGGGTCGACGCGCTCCTGGCGACGGGTCTGGTGCGTTCGGTGGGGGAGGCCTCGTCCACCGGCGGCCGGCCGCCGACGCGGTTCGCCTTCAACCCGCGGGCGCGGCTGGTCCTCGCCGCCGACCTCGACGTCACCTCGGCGCGGCTGGCGCTGACCGATCTGGCCGGCACCGTGCTGGCCGAGCTCGAGGACGACTGCGACATCGCGTCCGGGCCGGAGGCGGTGCTGGACTGGGTGTGCGCGCAGAGCGAGCGCCTGCTGGCCGCCGACGGGCTGCCGGTGCGGTCCCTGATCGGGGTGGGGATCGGCCTGCCCGGGCCCGTGGAGCACCCGACGGGCCGCCCGGTGTCGCCGCCGATCATGCCCGGCTGGGACGGCTACGACGTCGCCGGTCACCTGAGCGCGCGGCTGGGCTGCCCCGCCGTCGTCGACAACGACGTCAACGTGGAGGCCCTCGGCGAGAAGCACTCGGTCTGGCCGGACACCGCCGACCTGGTGTTCGTCAAGGTCTCGACCGGGATCGGCAGCGGGCTCATCTGCGACGGCGCGCTGCGGCGCGGGGCCCGCGGCGCGGCGGGCGACCTCGGGCACGTGCAGGTCGCCGACGCCGAGGGGGTCCCGTGCCGGTGCGGGAACACCGGCTGCCTGGAGGCGGTGGCCAGCGGCGGCGCGATGGTGGCCCGGTTGCAGGCCGAGGGGGTCGAGGTCCGCACGAGCGCCGACGTCGCCCGGCTGGCCCGGGCCGGCTCGGTGCAGGCCGGCGCCGTGATGCGGGAGTCCGGCCGGCGGATCGGATCGGTCCTGGCCGACGTCGTCACGCTGCTGAACCCCTCGGTGGTCGTCATCGGGGGCGCCCTGGCCAACGACGGCCTGCTGGCCGGCGTGCGGGAGGCCATCTACCGGCGCACGCTCCCGCTGGCCGCCCTGGACCTGCGCGTCGAGCTCAGCCAGACCGGGGAGCGGGCCGGGGTCCTCGGTGCCGCGGCGATGGTCGTGGACCACGTGCTGTCCCCCGCGGAGATCGACCGGGCCCTGGCGTGAGCGACCCGGTACCCCCGTCCACCGACCGGCCCACCCGGGCGGCGGCCGCCGCCGTCGGGGGCCGACCCGCACTGGAGGCGACATGACCCCGTCCGGCGCTCCGCCCTCCCTCGGCGTGGGCCTCATCGGCTACGCCTTCATGGGTGCCGCGCACTCGCACGCGTGGCGCAGCGCGCCGCACTTCTTCGACCTCCCGCTGCACCCGCGGCTGACCGTCCTCGCCGGCCGGGACCGGAACCGGGTCACCGACGCCGCCGCGCGGCTGGGCTGGGCCTCGATCGAGACCGACTGGCGCCGGGTCGTGGAGCGCGACGACGTCGGCCTGGTCGACGTCTGCACCCCGGGCGACACGCACGCCGAGATCGCCATCGCGGCCCTGGAGGCCGGCAAGCACGTGCTCTGCGAGAAGCCGCTGGCCAACTCCGTGGCCGAGGCCGAGGCGATGGCCGAGGCGGCCGCCCGGGCGGCCGCCCGGGGCGTCCGGGCGATGGTCGGCTACACCTACCGCCGGGTGCCGGCGATCGGGCTGGCCCGCCGGCTGGTGGCCGAGGGGCGGCTCGGGACCATCCGGCACGTGCGGGCGGCCTACCTGCAGGACTGGATCGCCGATCCGGCCGCGCCGATGTCCTGGCGGCTGGAGAAGGACAAGGCCGGGTCCGGGGCGCTCGGCGACATCGGCGCGCACGTCGTGGACCTCACGCAGTACATCACCGGCGAGTCGATCACCGGCGTCAGCGCGCTCCTGGAGACGTTCGTCAAGCAGCGGCCGCTACCCGCTGCCACCGGAACGCTGTCGGGCCGGGCCGGCGCGGGCACCGGCGAGGTCACCGTCGACGACGCGGCGGTGTTCCTCGGCCGGTTCTCCGGCGGCGCCCTCGCCACGTTCGAGGCCACCCGGTTCGCCCTGGGCCGCAAGAACGGCATCCGGATCGAAATCAACGGCTCGGCGGGCAGCCTGGCCTTCGACTTCGAGGACATGAACGTCCTGCAGTTCTTCGACGGCACCGAGCCCGCCGAGCGAGCCGGGTTCCGCCGGATCCTCGTCACCGAGCCCGAGCACCCCTACGTGGCCGCCTGGTGGCCGCCCGGCCACGGGCTGGGCTACGAGCACGGCTTCACCCACCAGGTGGTGGACCTGCTGACGGCCATCGCCGCCGGCGAGGACCCCGCGCCGTCCTTCGCCGACGGCCTGCAGGTGCAGCGGGTGCTCGACGCCGTCGAGCGCAGTGCCGCCGCCGACAGCACCTGGACCCCCGTCCCCGCCTGACTCCCGAGGAGAACCCGATGCCGCGACCCGTCACGCTGTTCACCGGTCAGTGGGCCGATCTGCCGTTCGAGGAGGTGTGCCGGCTGGCGTCGGGCTGGGGCTTCGACGGGTTGGAGATCGCCTGCTGGGGCGATCACCTGGATCCTGACCGGGGTGCGGTGGACGACGCGTACCTGGCGGAGAAGCGGGCGGTGCTGGACCGGTACGGCCTGCGGGTGTTCGCGATCTCCAACCATCTGAAGGGTCAGGCGGTCTGCGACGACCCGATCGATGCCCGGCACCGGGAGATGCTGCCGGACTCGGTGTGGGGCGACGGGGATCCCGAGGGCGTGCGGCGGCGGGCGGCCGAGGAGATGAAGAACACCGCCCGGACGGCGGCGCGGCTGGGCGTGGACACCGTCGTCGGGTTCACCGGGTCGGCGATCTGGAAGTACGTGGCGATGTTCCCGCCGGTCTCCCAGCAGGTGATCGATGCCGGGTACCAGGACTTCGCCGATCGGTGGAATCCGATCCTGGACGTGTTCGACGAGGTGGGGGTGCGGTTCGCGCACGAGGTGCACCCCAGCGAGATCGCCTACGACCACTGGACGACGGTGCGCGCGCTGGAGGCGATCGGGCACCGGGCGGCGTTCGGGCTGAACTGGGATCCCTCGCACATGATGTGGCAGGACCTGGATCCGGTGGGGTTCCTGCTGGACTTCGCCGACCGGATCTACCACGTCGACTGCAAGGACGTGAAGCTGGCCGTGGGCAACGGCCGCAACGGCCGGCTGGGTTCGCACCTGGCCTGGGCCGACGCCCGCCGGGGCTGGGACTTCGTCTCCACCGGGCACGGCGACGTGCCCTGGGAGCGCTGCTTCCGCGCGCTGAACGCGATCGGCTACACCGGCCCGATCTCCATCGAGTGGGAGGACGCCGGCATGGACCGCCTCCTGGGCGCCCCCGACGCGCTGGCCTTCGTCCGCTCCAAGCTCTTCGACGCCCCCACCGCCGCCTTCGACGCCGCCTTCAGCACCCGATCCTGACGGGTGGAGTGGGAGGGCGCGGTTTCCGCGTCCCTCCCACTCCGCTCAGCGGCGGCGGTGCCGGGCGGCGGTCAGCGCCAGGGCGGTGAGCACGACGACGCCGGCGACCTCGGCCCAGAACGACTCCCACCAGTAGGTGGCCGACGTGCTCTCGACGAAGCCGAACAGCCCGACGGTCGTCGACAGCAGCAGGGCGGCCAGCGAGCCGGCGGCGAAGGCGGCGCCGAGGGCGGCCGCCCACGGCAGCCAGCGCACCGGGGTGACCAGCACCAGCAGCGCGCCGCCGAGGCCCAGCACGCTCTGCAGCAGGAACGCCGGGCCGATCACGTCGATGCCGTCGTAGCCCTGGGTCCACAGGTACAGGTGGATCGCGGCGATCGCGGCCAGCAGCGCGGCACCGGCGATCCGCAGCGCCCACAGCAGCGCGGCCGACGACCGCCGCCGGGTGGTGGCCGGCGCGCTCACGAGACCGTCACCGCGATCTCCATGCCCATGGCGCGGTGGTTGCCCACCGAGCAGTAGAAGACGTACTCCCCGGGCGCCAGGTCGACGGTGAAGCTGGTGCTCTCGCCGGGGCCGATGGTGTCGCTGGCGGCGACGTCCTCGCCGTCCCGCTCGACCACCAGGTCGTGGGTCGCGTCGCCCTCGTTGACGACCTCGATGGTGTAGCTGCCGGCGGAGAACGAGTCCTCGTCGAGCTCGATGGACATGCCGCGCTCGACGGCGGTGATCGTCTCGGTCTCCGCCTCGCCGCCGGTACTCGGGGAAGTCGCGGCGTCCGAGCCGGCGGCCGGCGCGGACGAGGAGGCGGAGCCGCCGTCGGCGGCGGATCCCGGCGCGGCCACCGTCGGGTCGTCGGCCTCGCCCGAGCAGGCGGAGAGCAGGCCGATGCCCAGGGCGAGCACCCCGGCGGCGGCGCGGCGGACGGCGGGGCGGGAGCCGGACGAGCGGGACACGAGGGCCTCCTCGGGCGGGGAGCCGGGCCCGCCGGACGGCGGGCCGGTGTGCCGAGATGCTCCAACTTTTGAGGACTTCGGGGCAAGGTCTCCCAGGCTTCTCTCAGGGAGTCGTGACCTCCCGGCACCAGCGCACGACGGTCGCCAGCACGTCGGCGTCGACCGGCCGGCGCAGCTCCTCGCGGTAGCGCCGCAACGACGCCGTCCCGGGCTGCCGGCGCAGGGTGTGGGTGAGGTCGGGGACGCGGTGCACCTCCACCCGGCCGGGGACGACGGCGGCGATGGTGTCGAGGTCCTCGGCGGGCACCTGGAGGTCCTTCTCCCCGGTGAGCGCCAGCACGGGGACGGCCAGGCGCGCGAGGTCGGTCCGCGGGTCGGCGGCGAGGAACTCGCGGGTCCAGCGCGCGTTGACCCGCGCGCCCCCGATCCGGGCGACGTCCGTGGTGGTGGCCCGGATGCGCTCGTGGTTGGCGGCCACCTTCGCCTCCAGGTCGGTGCGCAGCAGCCGGAGCAGGCCGCGGACCGGTGCCGGCAGGGTCGGCGCGAGCTGGCGCGCCTGCCAGCGCAGCAGCTCGTCGCCGGGCCGGGCGGAGGCCGCGAGGAGGACGACGCCCGCCACCGGCCCGCCGCGCGCGGCCACGGCGGCGGCCAGCAGGGCGCCCTCGCTGTGCCCGGCGAGCAGCAGCCGGCCGGCGTCCACCTCGGGCCGGGCGGCCAGGGCGTCGCGGACCCGCGCCAGGTCGTCGACGTTGTCGCCCAGCCCGGCGGCGCGCCAGTCACCCCCGCCGCTGGCGCCGACCCCGCGCTTGTCGTACCGCAGCGAGGCGAGGCCGCCGTCGGCCAGCGCGGACGCCAGCGCCCGGGTGACCCCGAAGCGGGCGCGCGGGTGGTCGGAGTCGCGGTCGACGGGACCGGAGCCGGCGGCGAGCAGCACCGCCGGCACCGGGCCGGATGCCCCGGCGGGGAGGGTGAGCGTGCCGGCGAGGGCGGGCTCGCCGGGCACGAGGACGTCGAGCTCCCGCATGGTCAGCGGGGGAGGTCGGCGGAGAGGGTGGCGGCGACGGCGGCGGCGTCGTCCGTGCCGACCAGCACGGTGTCGAACCGCTGGCCGGACAGCCGCAGCCGCACGGCGGGCTGGCCGCGGCGCACGCTGACCATCGACTTCTCGCCGCGCCGGCGCCAGGTGCCGATCTTCCGCCGGCCGGGGAGGCCGAGGCCGGGGGCGCGCAGGCCGCGGGCGGCGGTCAGCCCGTCGGGCACCACCTCCACCCCGCGGACGGCGCCCAGCGGCACCTCGAGGTCGCGCAGCAGGCCGGCGATCCGCTCGGCGCGGGACAGGGTGACGCGGAGGCTGGACGTTGTGGTCTCGATGCGGGCCATGGCATGATCATCCTCAACTTCGAGAATGATGTCAAACATGAGAACGGTGATGTCGTGGCGAGCGCGGACCTCCTGCTGCACCCCGTCCGCCTGCGCGTGGTGCAGGCGCTGCTGGGCGACCGCACGCTGACCACGACCGACCTGCGCGCCGAGCTGCCCGACGTCCCGGCCGCGACGCTGTACCGGCACGTGGCCGTGCTCGCCGAGGCCGGCGTGCTGGAGGTGGTGGGCGAGCGCCGGGTGCGCGGGGCCTCCGAGCGCACCTACCGGCTGGTGCCGGCGGCGGCCTCGGTCGACGCCGACGCCGCGGCCGGGATGACCGCCGAGGAGCACCGGCGGGCCTTCGCCACCTTCGTCGCCGCGCTGCTGGCCGACTTCGACGCCTACCTCGACGGCGCGGCGGGGGAGGACGGCACGGGAGCCGACCTCGCCCGCGACGGCGTGGGCTACCGGCAGCTCGGCCTCTGGCTCACCGACGCGGAGTTCACCGCGATGGTCACCGACCTGCGGGCGGTGCTGGCCGCCCGGGCGGAGCTCGGGCCGGGGGAGGGGCGCCGCCGTCGGCTGGTCAGCACCGTGTTCCTCCCCGGCGAGCGCGACGAGCCCCGCCCGGGGTGAGCCCTCAGGCCGCGGTGCGCCGCGAGGCGCGGGCGGCCTTCCGGTTGGCCTTGGCGAGGGTCTTGGCCGCCTTGCGCACCCGGCGCGGCTCGCGGTCGACGGTGCCGCGGGTGAGCAGCCCCACGCCGATGCCGAGCAGCCAGACGTCCTTGGCGACGGCCAGCCCCTCCTGCGTCGGAGCGAGGCTGCCCTCCTTCCGCATGCCCGGGGTGTTGAGGTACAGCCCGAGCAGGCCGCCGGAGAAGCCGGTGAGCAGCGCGCCGGCCACCGCCGTGGGCACGAAGGGGGCCAGCAGGGCGGCGCCGATGCCGATCTCCGCGGCCGACAGCGCGCTGGCGAACTGCTTCGGGTCGACGTTCTTCAGGAACGGGTAGGTGCCCGCGGCGAAGCCGTGCAGGCCCTGGGCGGTGCCCTCGTCGGCGCCGCGCTTGCTCAGCCCGCTGTTGAGGATGAACGCACCGGCCGACAGCCGGGGACCGATCTCGGTCAGGGTGATGGGCAGACGCATGGAGCACCTCGCAGGTCGTCGGGACGCGGTCGTGCGGGGACGTGCACCCCGCACGACCGCTCCCTGTGCCCAGGGTGCCTGCGGCCAACCGTGACCGGGGTCAGCGACCGCCGCGCCGGGTGCGGCCGCTGAACGACGCCGCGGAGTGCGTGCCCGCCCGCGCGGCCAGCTCGGCGCGGGTGCGCGCGGGGCCCGGGTTGCTGCGGGCGCCGCCGCGGCCCCCGGTCGCGCCCGACGCCGTGCCGCCGGCCGGGGTCGCGGCCTTGGTACCGCCGCCCCCGCCGCCGCTGCGGCGACGACGGCCCGAGCCGGAGGACGTCTGCTGGACCGGGGCCGGCGCGGGCGCCGGCTCGACGTACGGCGCGGCCGGGCCGGTCAGCTCGGTGATCTCCGCGGCGCCCGGGCGCACCGTGCTGACCGTGGGGCGGATGCCGGCCTGCCGGGCGAGGGCGCGCACCTCGCCGGCCTGGTCGGGCGTCGAGACGGTGACGACCGTGCCGCCGGCGCCGGCCCGCGCGGTGCGGCCCGAGCGGTGCAGGTAGGCCTTGTGCTCGGTCGGCGGGTCGACGTGCACGACGAGGGCGACGTCGTCGACGTGGATGCCGCGGGCGGCGATGTCGGTGGCGCAGAGCACCCGGCTCTCGCCGGAGCTGAACGCCGCGAGGTTGCGCTCGCGGGCGTTCTGGCTGAGGTTGCCGTGCAGGTCCACCGCCGGGATGCCGGAGGCGGTCAGCTGCTTGGCCAGCTTCTTGGCTTGGTGCTTGGTGCGGGTGAACAGCACGCTGCGGCCCAGGCCGGAGGCCAGCTGGCGCACGACCTCGGCCTTGTCGGTCGCCTGCACCTGGAACACGTGGTGGGTCATCGTCGACACCGGCGCCACGGCCGGGTCGACCGAGTGCGTCGTCGGGTCGGTCAGGTACCGCTTGACCAGCACGTCGACCCCGTTGTCGAGGGTCGCGGAGAACAGCAGCCGCTGGCCGGTCTGCGGCGTCCGGTCCATCAGCCGCTTGACGCCGGGCAGGAAGCCGAGGTCGGCCATGTGGTCGGCCTCGTCCAGCACGGTGATCTCGACGGCGGACAGGTCGGCGTGCCCCTGGCCGATGAGGTCCTCGAGCCGGCCGGGGCAGGCGATGACGACGTCGACCCCCCGGGCCAGCGCCTGCACCTGCGGGTTCTGGCCGACGCCGCCGAAGATCGTCGTGGCGGTCATGCCCAGGGCACGGGCCATGGGCTCGACGACGGCGAGCACCTGGTTGGCCAGCTCCCGGGTCGGCACGAGCACCAGGCCGCGCGGGCGCCGCGCCTGCCGGCGGCTGTCGGAGGCGGCCAGCCGGGCGACCAGCGGCAGGGAGAAGGCGAGGGTCTTGCCCGAGCCGGTGCGGCCGCGGCCGAGCACGTCCCGGCCGGCCAGGCTGTCGGGCAGCGTGGCGACCTGGATGGGGAACGGCGCGGTGATGCCGCTGGCGGTCAGCACCTCGACGAGCGGGGCGGGGACGCCGAGCTCGGCGAAGGTGGTGTCGGTCGGCAGCACCGTGGCGACGTCGCCGGCGGGGATGGCCGGCGCGGCCTCCGGGACCGCGACGGCGGTGTCGGCCGCCGGGCGGACCTCGGCGGCGGGGCGGCTGCCCGAGCCGCGCCCGCGGCCGCCGCGGCGCCGGCGGGGACGGTCGGTGCCGCCGGAGGTGGTGGTGGGAGTGGTGTCCTGGGGGTTCATCGGTTCCTCGACGCTCGAGTGGCCGCGCGGCGGCGCCGGGGCGAGCGCGGGCGCGCCTGCGCAGGGCAGGGGCGGCTCACCTCGTCGGCGGGACGTCGTGCGACCGGGCGCGCCTCGGTGGCGCAGCCTCGGTCCGACGTCGTTCCCAGCCGCTCCGGTTGAGCGAGGGCGGCGCCGGTACGTCGTACTCAACCAGACGGGGGCGCCATCCGGTCCCCACGGCGGGGAGTGACCGGTCACACCGGCCCGCGGAAGGTCCGCCGGTAGGCCAGCGGCGCGATGCCGATCGCGGCCTGCAGGTGCTGGCGCAGGGAGGCCGCCGTCCCGAAGCCGGCCCGCTCGGCCACCTGCTCGACGGGGACGTCGGTCGACTCCAGCAGCCGCCGGGCCAGGGCCACCCGCTGCTGGACCAGCCACCGGCCGGCCGACAGGCCGGTCTCCTCGCGGAAGCGCCGGGTGAACGTGCGGACGCTGGTCCGCGCGTGCGCGGCCAGGTCGGCGAGGGTGAGCGGATCGCCGAGGTGCTCCAGTGCCCACGCCCGGGTCGCCGCCGTGCCCGAGTCGCCGTGCGAGGGCACCGGCCGCTCGACGAACTGGGACTGGCCGCCGTCCCGCCACGGGGCGACGACGTTGCGCCGCGCCACCCGGTTGGCCACCTGGCTGCCGTGGTCCCGGCGCACCAGGTGCAGGAGCAGGTCGATGCCCGCGGCCACGCCCGCGGAGGTGAGCACGTCGCCGTCGTCGACGAACAGCACGTCGGGGTCCAGGCGCACGGAGGGGAAGTTGCGGCGGAACGCCTCGACGTCGCGCCAGTGCGTGGCGGCGGGGCGCCCGTCGAGCAGGCCGGCCGCGGCGAGCACCGAGGCGCCGGTGCAGATCGACACCATCCGGGCGTGGCCGGCGGCCGCGCGCAGCGCGTCGCGCAGCTCCGCCGGGATGGCGCCGTCGCGCACGACGGGACCGCCCATGATCCCGGGCACCACCACGGTGCCGGCGGACCGGAGGACCGACCCGTCGTGGTCGGGCTGGACCGAGAACCCGTCCGCCGTCCGCACCGGCCGCCCGTCGAGGGTGGCGATCCGCACGCGGTAGAGCGGCGACCCGTCGTCGGCCTCGGCGAGCCCGAGCAGCCGGTACGGCAGGCCCAGCTCGAAGCCGACGACGCGGTCCACCGCGAGGACGGCCACCTCGTGCGGGGGCGGCCCGGTCATGGCCGGATCCTTGCACATGCTGGCCGTCGGGCCACTCGTCCGGCGGGGGCCGGTCGGTCATGCTCTCCGCCGTGACCGCTCCCGCCGCGCCGCCCGTGCGCCGTGTCCACCCGGCGTGGTGGGTCGCGGCCGTGACCTTCCTGGCCCTCGTGGGGGCGGCCGCCTTCCGCGCCGTGCCGGGCGTGCTCATCGACCCGCTGCGCGCGGAGTTCGGCTGGTCGGTGTCGACGATCTCCGCGGCGGTCGCGGTCAACATGGCCCTGTACGGGCTCACCGCCCCGTTCGCCGCGGCGCTGATGGAGCGCTTCGGCATCCGCCGGGTGGTGCTCGGCGCGCTGCTCGTCGTCGCCGTCGGCAGCGGGCTGACGGTGTTCATGACCGCGAGCTGGCAGCTGGTGCTGCTGTGGGGCGTGCTGGTCGGGCTCGGCACGGGCTCGATGGCGCTGTCGCTGGTGGCCACGGTGACCGGCCGCTGGTTCGTCGCCCGTCGCGGCCTGGTCTCGGGCATCCTCACCGCCGGCGGCGCCGCCGGGCAGCTGGTCTTCCTGCCGGTGGTGGCGCAGATCGACTCGGTGTGGGGGTGGCGGGCGGCCTCGCTCGGCACGACGGCGGCCGCGCTGGCCGTCGTCCCGCTGGTCGCGTGGCTGCTGCGCGACCGGCCCCGCGACGCGGGGGTCGCCCCCTACGGCGGCAC
This sequence comes from Blastococcus sp. SYSU D00820, assembly GCF_054050695.1. Lineage (NCBI taxonomy): Bacteria > Bacillati > Actinomycetota > Actinomycetes > Geodermatophilales > Geodermatophilaceae > Blastococcus > Blastococcus sp. SYSU D00820. The sequence continues at coordinate 27,235 of NZ_JBJGZW010000024.1, read as the reverse complement.
GCCGGCCGACGACGTCGACCCCGTGCGCACCGGTGCGGCCCGCAGCGCGCTGCGCGGCCTGGCCGAGGGCGCGCGCAGCCGGCCGTTCTGGCTGCTGGCCGGCGGCTTCCTCATCTGCGGCATGTCGACCAACGGGCTGGTGCAGCCGCACTTCATCCCCGCCGCGCACGACCACGGCATGCCGGTGACCACCGCCGCCGGGCTGCTGGCCGTGGTCGGCGTCTTCGACATCGCCGGGACGGTGCTGTCGGGCTGGCTGACCGACCGGATCGACCCGCGGGTGCTGCTGCTCGTCTACTACGGCCTGCGCGGGGCGTCGCTGTTCCTGCTGCCGGCGCTGTTCGGGCCGGAGCTGCAGCTGAGCATGGTGGCGTTCATCGTGTTCTACGGCCTGGACTGGGTGGCCACGGTGCCGCCGACCCTGGCGCTGTGCCGCGAGCACTTCGGCGCGCGGGCACCGGTGGTGTTCGGCTGGGTGTTCGCCGCACACCAGGTCGGCTCGGCGCTGGCGGCCTTCGGCGGCGGCGTCGTCCGCGACGTGACCGGCTCCTACGACCTCGCCTGGACGGCGGCGGCGGTGCTCTGCCTGGTCGCCGCGGCGCTGTCGATCGCCATCCGCCGGGCGGCCCCGCCGTCCCCGCCGGTGCCCGCGACGCCGACCGAGCCGACCACCGCCTCCGCCGCCACCACCCACGGCTGACCGGATCGCCATTCGCGCGCGAAAGGCGTCCGGGCTCCCGCCTTTCGCGCGCGAAAGGCTCCGTCTCCCCCTACCTGTGGACGACGGCGGAACAGCCCTGCCGGATCCGCGACGCTGCCCGGATGACGACGCCACGCCGCCTGCTGAACGGGGTGTTCATCGGCCGCGATGCCATCGCCGAGGGGCACCTGACCCGTAACCAGTTGCGGACGCGCAGCTACCGGCGCCTCGTGCGTGGTGTCTACGCCGATCCCGTGCTCGAGGTCGACCACCGGTTGCGGTGCCGGGGTGCAGCCCTGCTGCTGCCGGAGGGTGCGGCCATCGGTGGCTCCTCCGCGGCGGGCTGGTACGGAGCGCCGTTCGCCGGTGTCACCGACCCGGTCACGGTGGTCTGCCCGCACGAGGTCCGGTGGAGCGGTCCTGCCGGTGTCCGGGTCCACCGCACAGTGCTCGGCCCGGGTGACACCACCGTGGTGGACGACGACCTGCCGGTGACGTCGCCGCTGCGCACGGCCTGGGACGTCATGACCCTGGAACCGCTGACGACCGCTGTCGCCTACCTCGACGGCATGGTGCGAGCGGGCAGCATGACGATGACGGATCTGACGGCCATGGCCGGGCGAGGGACCGGCCGCTGGGGCGCGGCCCGCGTGCGGCGGGCGGTGCCGCTCGTGGACCCTCGCGCCGAGTCGGCGCCGGAGTCACGGCTCCGGGTGGCGCTGGTCCTCGCCGGGCTGTCCCCCGTGCCGCAGTACGAGGTGCGGGATGGCGGGCGCTTCGTGGGCCGGGTCGATCTCGCCTTCCCCGGGCACAGGCTGGCGGTCGAGTACGAGGGCGCCCACCACTTCGAGGGCAGTCAGATCGTCCGGGACGACGCCCGCCTCGAGCGGTTGCGTTCCGCCGGCTGGCGGGTGATCCGGGTGGCGGCGGCCGACCTGCGCGACCTCGACGGGCTGCTGGCGCGCATCCGGGCGGCCCTGGGGATCGACGCCTGATCGCCTTTCGCGCGCGAAAGGCCCCCAGGTCCTCGCCTTTCGCGCGCGAAAGGCGAGGAGAAGGCCGGTCAGGCAGCGGGCACGGGGGTGCGGCCGGCGACCAGGTCGGCGGCGCGCTCACCGATCATGATCGTCGGCGCGTTCGTGTTGCCCCGCACCAGCGTCGGCATGACCGAGGCGTCGGCCACCCGCAGCCCCTCCAGGCCGCGCACCCGCAGCCGGGGGTCGACGACGGCGAGGTCGTCGGTGCCCATCCGGCAGGAGGAGACCGGGTGGTACAGCGACTCGAGGGTGTCGCGGACGGCCTGCCGGAGGTCCTCCCGGCGGTGCACCGTGCCACCGGGCGACCACTCGTCGGCCAGCACCGCGGCCAGCGGGCCGGCCGCGGCGATCTCGCGGGCCTTCTCGATGCCGCAGACCAGCGCGTCGAGGTCGCGGTCGTCGCTGAGGTACCCCGGGTCGATCGCCGGCGCCCACGCCGGATCGGCCGAGCGCAGCCGCACCGAGCCGCGCGAGTGCACCCGCACGAGCACCGCCGCGGCGGTGAACGCGTCGACGTCCGGGTCGACCTCGGCCTGCCGCCAGAACTTCACCGGCAGGAAGTGGAACTGCAGGTCCGGCCCGTCCAGGTCGGGGCGGGAGCGGGTGAACAGCCCGGCCTCGGCGAGGTTCGACGTCAGCGGCCCCCGGCGGGCGAGGAACCACTTCGCCATCCCGCCCGGGGACTCGGCGAGGTGCAGCGAACCGCCGGTGCGGGTGTGCCAGATGGTCGGCACCAGCGGGTGGTCCTGCAGGCCGGCGCCGACGCCGGGCAGGTCGTGGACGACGTCCACCCCGACCTCGCGCAGGTGGTCGGCCGGGCCGATGCCCGAGAGCATCAGCAGTTGCGGCGAGTTCACCGCACCGCCGGCCAGCACCACCTCGGCCGCGGCGTGGGCGACGTGCAGCCGGCCGCCGCGGCGGTACTCCACGCCGGTGGCCCGGCCGCCGGAGACCAGCACCCGGGTGGTCAGCGCGCCGGTGCGCACCGTCAGGTTCGGCCGGCCGGCCACCGGGTGCAGGTAGGCGTCGGCGGCCGACCAGCGCCGGCCGCGCCGCTGGGTGAGCTGGTAGAGGCCCACACCCTCCTGGTCGGCGCCGTTGAAGTCGTCGTTGCGGGGGTACCCGGCGGCGACCGCCGACTGCACCGCCGCCCGGCTCCACGGGTGCGGGGAGCGCGGGTCCTCGACCCGCAGCGGCCCACCGGTGCCGTGCCAGCGGTCGGCGCCGCGGGCGTTGTCCTCCATGCGGCGGAACAGCGGCAGCACCGACTCGTAGGACCACGACGGATCGCCGGTCAGCTGCGCCCACTCGTCGTAGTCGGCCGCCGCGCCGCGGACGTAGATCATCGCGTTGATCGAGGAGGACCCGCCGAGCAGCTTGCCGCGCGGCCAGAACAGCCGGCGGCCGCCGAGGCCCGGCTGCGGCTCGGTCGTGTAGTTCCAGTCGCGGCGGGTGCGCCAGACCTTGTAGAGCGCGGCCGGCACCCGCACCTCGAGGACGTCGTCGGAGCCGCCGGCCTCCAGCAGCAGCACCCGCAGCGACGGGTCCTCGGTGAGCCGCCCGGCCAGCGCGCAGCCGGCCGACCCCGCCCCGACCACGACGACGTCGAACTCCTCGGCGGTGCCGCTCACCGGTGCCGCCCGTGCACGATCCCGACGACCCGGGCCAGCACGTCGGTGGCCCCCGCCGGGCGGGCGAAGCTCATCAGGTCCACCGGCAGCCGGAGCCGCCGCCGGGTGATCGCCTTGGCCCGGGTGAACTCCTTGAGCCCGTCGGCACCGTGGATGCGGCCGAAGCCGCTGTCGCCGACGCCGCCGAAGGGCAGCGCCGGCACCGCGGCGAAGGTGAGCACGGAGTTCACCGACGTCATGCCGGTGCGCATCCGGCGGGCGAGGTCCATCGCGCGGCGCCGGGAGCCGGAGAACACGGCGCCGGCCAGCCCGTAGGAGGTGGCGTTGGTGCGGGCCAGGGCCTCCTCGGCGTCGGCCACGCGGGTGACCGTGAGCGTGGGCCCGAAGGTCTCCTCGCGGACGGCGGGGGAGTCCTCGGGCACGTCCAGCAGCACGGTCGGCGGCAGGAAGCCCGGGGCCGCCTCGCCGGTGACCGTCCGCGCGCCGGCCGCGGTCGCCGCCTCGACGTGCCGCGACACGACCTCGGCCTGGGCGGCCATGGTCAACGGGCCGTAGGAGGCCTCGTCGTCGTCCCCGGGGCGCAGCGCGCGCACCCGCGACGTCACCTCGGCGACGAACCGGTCGTAGACCGGCGCGGTGGCGTACACCCGCTCGATGCCGATGCAGGTCTGCCCGGCGTTGCTCATCGCGCCCCAGACGGCGGCGTCGGCGGCGGCGGCCACGTCGGCGTCGTCGTCGACGATCATCGCGTCCTTGCCGCCGAGCTCCAGCAGCACCGGCGTCAGGGTCTCCGCGCAGGTGGCCATCACCTTCCGGCCGGTGGCGGCCGAGCCGGTGAAGGCGAGCTTGCCGACGCCGGCCCGGCACAGCGCGGTGCCGGTCGGGCCGGCGCCGGTGACCACCTGGAAGGCGTCGGCGGCGTCGGGGACGGCGGCCCGCCAGGAGGCGGCCAGCCAGGCGCCCACCGCGGGCGTGTGCTCCGACGGCTTGAAGACGACGGCGTTGCCCGCGGCCAGGGCGTAGACGATCGACCCCATCGGCGTGAACACCGGGTAGTTCCACGGCCCGATCACGCCCACCACGCCGAGGGGCTGGTACTCCAGCGAGGCGGCCGAGTCGGCGGCCAGCAGCCCCGAGGGCACCCGCCGCGGGCCGAGCACCCGGCGGGCGTGCCGGGCGGCCCACGCCAGGTGGTCGACGGCGAGGGTGATCTCGAGGATCGCGTCGGCGTGCGGCTTGCCGTTCTCCCGGTGCACCAGGTCGGCCAGCTCGTGCAGCCGCCGCGCCAGGTACCCGCGCCAGGCGTCCAGCCGGGCCCGCCGGCCGTCGAAGCCGAGCTCGTCCCAGGCCTGCGCGGCGGTGCGGGCCCGGTCGACGGTCGCCGCGACGGCGTCCGCGTCGTGCAGCGGGAAGACGCCGACCACCGCCCCGGTGGCGGGATCGGTGGAGGCGAACGTGTCGGGCGCGGCGTGCCGGTCGACGGTGCCGGCGGAGCCCTCGGAAACGGTGTCCAGCTGATCGGCCAGCGACATGTGGCGCAGGTTACCCGCCGGTAGCAACCGGTCAGCTGGCCACCGCGTCCTCCAGTGCCTCGCGGTCGGACTCCAGCACGTCGGTCGCGGCCACCACGATGTTCGGATCGGGCTGCCCGACGACGTCGCAGTCCTTGCCGTCGTAGTCCAGCCCGCACAGCAGGTACCGCATGGCCTCGAGCCGGGCGCGCTTCTTGTCGTTGCTCTTGATGACCGTCCACGGCGCCCAGTCGGTGTCGGTCGCGGCGAACATCGCCTCCTTGGCGGCGGTGTAGTCGTCCCAGCGGTCCAGCGAGGCCAGGTCGGTGGGGGAGAGCTTCCACTGCCGCACCGGGTCCAGCTGCCGGACGATGAACCGGGTGCGCTGCTCGCGCCGCGAGACCGAGAACCAGAACTTCACCAGGTGGGTGTCGCTGTCGACGAGCATCCGCTCGAACTCGGGCACCTGGCGCATGAACTGGTCGTACTGCTCCGGGGAGGCGTAGCCCATCACCCGCTCGACGCCGGCGCGGTTGTACCAGGAGCGGTCGAACAGCACGATCTCGCCGGCCGCGGGCAGGTGGGTCACGTAGCGCTGGAAGTACCACTGGGTCTGCTCGCGCTCCGAGGGCTTGTCCAGCGCCACCACCCGCGCGCCGCGCGGGTTCAGGTGCTCGGTGAACCGCTTGATCGTGCCGCCCTTGCCGGCCGCGTCGCGCCCCTCGAAGAGGACGACGACCTTCGCGCCGGTCTCCTTCACCCAGCCCTGCAGGCGCAGCAGCTGGATCTGCAGCCGCCGCTTCTCCCGCTCGTACTCCCGGCGGGGGAGCCGCTCGTCGTAGGGATAGCCCTCGCGCCAGGTCTCCACGCGCCGGCCGTCGGGCCCGTAGAGCTCGCCGTCGTCGTCCCAGTCCTCGTCGGAGTCGGTGTCCGGCAGCGCCTGCAGCCGGTAGGCCGACAGGTCGATGGTCGAGGCGAGCGGGCGGGGCGGGGAGTCCTCGTCGGCAGTCACGCGGAGGGACTACCCGCCGTCCCCCCACTGCCATGCTGGCGCGCGTGCCCGACCCCGTTGATCCGTTCGACACGGCGGCCCAGCGGGCCCGGGTGCTCGCCGCCTGGGCCGCCTCGCCGGCCCGGTTCCGCGAGGACGCCAACGCGGAGGAGGACCTCGTCCGCGGCGGCTACCGCGACCGGCTGCTGGTCGAGCTGGCGCAGAACGCCGCCGACGCCGCGGCCCGCGCGGGGGTGCTCGGCCGGCTGCGGCTGGAGCTGTCCGGCGATGCCGGAGCCGGGGTGCTCCGGGCGGCGAACACCGGCGCGCCGCTGGACGCCGAGGGCGTCCTCGGGCTGGCCACCCTGCGCGCCTCGGCCAAGCGCGACCAGGCCGGCAGCGTCGGCCGGTTCGGGGTCGGCTTCGCCGCCGTCCTCGCCGTCTCCGACGAGCCGGCGCTGCGGTCGACGACCGGCGGGGTCGCCTTCAGCGCGGAGCGCACCCGCGCCGAGGTGGCCGCGGTGCCGGCGCTCGCCGGCGAGCTGGCCCGGCGCGCCGGCGCCGTGCCCGTGCTGCGGCTGCCGTGGCCGGCCGCGGAAGCCCCGCCGGAGGGGTACGCCACCGAGGTCGTCCTCCCGCTGCGCCCCGGCGCCGGCCCGTCCGTCCGGACGGCGCTGGCGGCGCTGACCGCCGAGCTGCTGCTCGCCCTGCCCGGCCTGGCCGAGGTCGAGGTGGTCGTCGACGGTGCGGCCCGCCGGCTCGCCTGCCGGGTCGACGGCGACACCGCCGCCCTGACCGACGGCGACCGGACGACGTCCTGGCGCCTGGCCCGCCGCTCCGGGACGCTGCCGGCCGCCCTGCTCGCCGACCGCCCGGTCGAGGAGCGGAACCGCCGCGGCTGGACCCTCACCTGGGCGGTGCCCGTGGACGACGCGGGCGCGCCCCGCCCGCTGCCCGGCCCGCAGGTGGTCTCCGCGCCGACGCCGGGCGACGAGCCGCTGTCGCTGCCGGTGCGGCTGATCGCGCCGTTCCCGCTCGGCCCCGACCGCCGGCACGTGCTGCCCGGTGCCGTGACCGACGCGCTGGTCGCCGAGGCCGCCGCCGGCTACGCGGAGCTGCTGGCCGCGCTGCCGGCCGATCCCGCGGTGCTCGCGCTGGTCCCGCGGGTGGGGCTGGCCGGCGCCGCGCTCGACGCCGCGATCGGCCGGGCCGTCCTCGACCGGCTGCGCGCCACCGCCTGGCTGCCGGTGGCCGGGCACCCGGACCAGCGGCAGGCTCCCGACCGCGCCGCGGCGCTGGCCGAGCCCACGCCGGAGCGGATCGCCGCGCTGGTCGACGTCGTCCCGGGGCTGCTGCCGGAGGAGTGGTCCCGCCGCTCGGCCGGCCCGGCCCTGGCCGCGCTCGGTGTGCGCCGGGTCGGCACCGCCGAGGTCGTGGAGGCCGTGCGCGGTGTCGGCCGGCCGCCGGAGTGGTGGGCGCGGCTGTACGCGGCGCTCGACGACGCCGACCGCGACGAGCTCGGCGCGCTGCCCGTGCCGCTCGCCGACGGGCGGACCGCGCACGGGCCGGCCGGCGTGCTGCTGCCCGATCCGGAGCTGCCGGTGCACCGGCTGGCGCCGCTGGGCCTGCGGCTGGCCGACCCGGTCGCCGCGGGCACCCCGGCCGCGCGACGGCTGCTGGAGCGGCTGGGTGCCCGGCCGGCGAGCGCCGCGGCGGTGCTCGCCGACCCGGCGGTGCGGGCCGCCGTCGAGCGCTCGCTCGACACCGTCGAGGACGGCGACGGCGATCCCGGGGCGGTCGCCGACGCGGTGCTGTCGCTGGTGGCCGCGGCCGGCCCGGCCCCCGGGGAGCTGCCCTGGCTGGCCGAGCTCGCGCTGCCCGACGCCGACGGCGGCTGGGCGCCGGCCGGCGAGCTCGTGCTGCCGGGGTCACCGCTCGCCGCGGTGCTGGCGCCCGGCGCGCTGGGCACCCTCGACCCGGCCACCGCCGCCGGCACCGACGCCGCGGTGCTCCGGGCGGCCGGCGTGCTCGACACCTTCGCCGTCGTGCGCGCCGACGACCCCGACGACCTGGACGTCGACGGGGTCGAGGACTGGGTGGACGACGCGCTCGACCGGCTGCCGGCCGGGGCGCCGCCGCCGTCGTGGCCGGCGGTGGTCGCCGTCCGCGACCTGGAACTGGTCGACGACTGGCCGCGCGCGCTGCCGCTGCTGGCCGCGCTGCCGGCCGAGGCGCGGGCGGACGTCGACCTCGACGGCGTGCCGGTGCCGGGCTACCTGCGGTGGTGGCTGCGCACCCATCCGGTGCTCGACGGACGCCGTCCCGACCGGCTGCGGGCACCGGAGGCGCCGGAGCTGCAGGGACTGTACGAACCGGCGTCCGCGCCGGCCGCGGTGCTGGAGCTGCTCGCCCCGCCGGCCCGGATCGACGACGTCCTCGCCGATCCGGCCGGCGCCCGCGACCTGCTGGACCGGCTCGGCGACCCGGCCCGCACCGTGCCGGCGGCGACCCTCCGGACGGTCTACGCGCGGCTGGCCGCCGCCCTCGACGGCCTCGCTGCCGAGCCGCCGGCCCGGGTGCGGGTGGCACCCGACCGGGTGGCCGACCCCGACCGCGAGGACGTCGCGGTGCTGGACCTGCCGTGGCTGCAGCCACTGGTCGACGCCGCGCTGGTGCCGGCCGGCGGCGCGCCGGCCGCGGTGGCCGACCTGCTCGACCTGCCGCTGGCCTCCGAGCTGGTCACCGCCCGGGTGACCAGCCGGCCGGCGCGCACGCTGCGCTGGGCCGACGTGCCCGGCGCCGCGCTCGCCGCCGCCCGGCTGGGCCTGCCGGAGCTGACCGGCGAGGTGGCCGTCCACGACCGGCTCACCGCCGGGAACCGTGCGGTGCCGTGGTGGCCGGGGGACCGGGTGGACGCCGTCGACGGCACACCCGCCGCGCTCGGCCGGGCCCTCGCCTGGCGGGCGGGGGCCTGGCCGGCGCGGCAGGCACTGGCCGAGGCGTTCGCCGCCCCGGACCGGGCGGCGGCGCTGGCCGCGGAGGACGCGGTCGGCGGCTGACCCGCCCTACCGCGTCACCCGCACCGTGTCACCCGCACCGTGTCACCCCCACCGTGGCCGGGCGCCCGGGCCGTGCCCGTGCGCGCCCGACGGCCGGGCGGAGCGCTGCCGCGCGGGTCCGGCGCCGGCCGGCACCCGGGCGGTCGCCGACCAGCACTCGTACAGCGACAGCCACAGCTCCGGGGTGAGCGCGGCGGCCCGCGCCGTGGGCGGCAGGCCGGCGGTGCGCAGCCAGCGGACGCCGGCCGGACCGGGCAGCACCGCACGCAGGGTGCCGCCCAGCGGCGCACCCGGCGTGGCGAGCACGGCCGCGGTCAGCCGGTCGAAGCCGGCGGTCTCGGACTCGGGGAGGGCGGTGCGGGCGGCGACCGCCGCGGGGACGGAGGAGGGAGCGGGGCGTGACAAGGCAGCCTCCGGACGGGGAGGGGCCGGCCGGGCAGCCGGCCGAGGGAGAGCAGGGGAGGGGCGCCCGGGACGGGCGGATGGGCGGGGAGCGGAGCTCGACCCGCGGCGCGGTGCAGCGGTGCTGTCAGGAACGCATGCCCGGAACGGTAGGGACCCCGGCCCCCCGCGTCGAGCGATTTACCGGGAGCCCTCGCGCTGGGCCTTGCGGGCCTGGTGGGCCTCCCACCTGGCCCGGTCGCGCTCGCGGGCGTCCTTGTTCCGCTCCCACTTCTCGGCGCGCCGCCGGGCGCGGTCGAGTTCCCGCTGCTCGAAGGAGGAGTGCTGGTCCCAGTCGCCGGCGAGCGCCACCACGCCCCAGAGGCTCGCCGCGACGATGCCCACGAACACCGCCCAGACCGGGTCGAGGGTCAGGGCCGCCGCAACGGTGACCGCCACCCAGACGAGGCCCCCGAGCACCAGTCGCGTCCGCACGCACACCAGTATCCGCGCCGCCGGCGGACGGGTGGCCGCCGGTCGCCGGCTGGAGAGGAACAGCAGGTGACGAGCCGGTGACGACCGGGATGGATCGTGCACGACCCTTGCCACGGGCACCCCGTGGATCTAGGTTGAGGGCAGGCGGTTCAACCACAAGCCGTATCGCCGTGCCGGACTCTCCTGCCCCACCCGGATTCCCGGGGGTCTTCTGTACGGACCCACTCTCGATCGAGAGGCGTCCCCATGAGCACGTCATGGATCGGTACGACCGTTCCCGAACTCGTCACCATCTCCGTCGCCCGCGCCGGCCAGTCGGCCTGCATCACCGTCTCCGGTGAGGTCGACTGCTCCTCCGCTCCCGACCTCCGCGCCTGCATCGACTCCGAGCTGACCGGGGACGTCGCCGAGCTCGTCGTCGACCTCGCCGGCGTGACCTTCCTCGACTCCGCCGGCCTGTCCGTGCTGGCCGGCGCCCACCGCCGCGCCGGCGACGCCGGCACCCGGCTGCGCGTCCTCGCCGGTTCCCGGGCAGTCGTCCGCCCGCTGGAGATCACCGGGCTCTGGCACCTGCTCGGTGCCGAGCGGGTGCAGCCGGCCGACGACGCCGCGACCGCCTGATCCCGGGGGTCGGCGCCGCGCGCCGGCGGCGGCAGGGGGAGACTCTGGGGGAACCCAGAGTCGTCCGAGGAGGACCCCGTGCGTGATGCCGTCATCTGCGAGCCCCTACGGACCCCGGTCGGGGGCTTCGGCGGCTCCCTGCGGGACGTCCCGGTGCAGGAGCTGGCATCCACGGTCATCCGGGCGCTTATGGAGCGCACCGGGCTGCCGCCGGAGTCCGTCGACGACGTCCTGCTCGGGCACTGCTACCCGACGATGGACGCCCCCGCCCTCGGCCGCGTGGCCGCCCTCGACGCCGGCCTGCCGGTGACCGCCTCCGGCCTGCAGATCGACCGGCGCTGCGGCTCGGGTCTCCAGGCCGTCGTGTACGCCGCCATGCAGGTGCAGTCCGGCACCTCGGACGTCGTCCTGGCCGGTGGCGCGGAGTCGATGAGCAACGCGCCGTTCTACTCGACCGCGATGCGCTGGGGCGTCAAGGCCGGGCCCGGCGTCCTCCTCGCCGACGGGCTGGCCCGCGGGCGGGTCACCGCCGGCGGCCAGAACCACCCGGTGCCCGGCGGCATGCTGGAGACCGCCGAGAACCTCCGCCGCGAGTACGGCATCGGCCGCCAGGAGCAGGACGAGTACGCCGTCCGCAGCCACCAGCGCGCCGCCGCCGCCACCGAGGCCGGCCGCTTCGCCGACGAGATCGTGCCGGTGACGGTGAAGACCCGGAAGGGCGAGACCGTCGTCGACCGCGACGAGCACATCCGCCCCGACTCCAGCGTGGAGACGCTGGCCAAGCTGCGGCCGATCCTGGGCAAGGACGACCCCGACGCCACGGTCACCGCCGGCAACGCCAGCGGCCAGAACGACGGCGCCGCGGTCTGCGTGGTCACCTCGTCGGAGAAGGCCGAGGAGCTCGGGCTGCGCCCGCTGGCCCGGCTGGTCTCCTGGGGCGTGGGCGGCGTGCCGCCCAAGACCATGGGCATCGGCCCGGTGCCGGCCACGGCCAAGGCCCTGGACCTGGCCGGCGTCGCGCTCAAGGACGTCGACCTCATCGAGCTCAACGAGGCCTTCGCCAGCCAGGTGCTCGCGGTGACCCGCGAGTGGGGCTTCACCGAGAGCGACTTCGACCGGGTGAACGTGAACGGCTCGGGCATCTCGCTCGGCCACCCGGTCGGCGCCACCGGCGGGCGGATCCTCGCGACCCTGACCCGCGAGATGGCCCGCCGCGACGCCCGCTACGGCCTGGAGACGATGTGCATCGGCGGCGGGCAGGGCCTGGCCGCGCTGTTCGAGCGGGTCGGCCAGTGAGCGCCCGCGTCGCGATCGTGACCGGTGCCGCCCGCGGCATCGGCGCCGCCACCGCCCAGCGGCTGGCCGCCGACGGGTTCGCCGTCGCCGTCCTCGACCTCGAGGAGGCGGCGGCCCGCGGCACGCAGGAGGCCATCGAGGCGGCCGGCGGCCGGGCGCTGGCCATCGGTGCCGACGTGAGCGACGCCGAGCAGGTGCAGGCGGCGATCGACCGGATCGCCGCCGAGCTCGGCCCGCCCGTCGTGCTGGTCAACAACGCCGGCGTCACCCGCGACAACATGCTGTTCAAGATGAGCGACGCCGACTGGGACATCGTGATGAACGTGCATCTGCGGGGCTCGTTCCTCATGACCCGCGCCGCGCAGAAGCACATGATCGACGCCACGTGGGGCCGCATCGTCAACCTGTCGAGCACCTCGGCGCTGGGCAACCGCGGCCAGGCCAACTACGCCACCGCCAAGGCCGGGCTGCAGGGCTTCACCAAGACCCTCGCCATCGAGCTGGGCAAGTTCGGCGTCACCGCCAACGCGATCGCCCCGGGCTTCATCCAGACCGAGATGACCAAGGCGACCGCCGCGCGGATCGGGGAGGACTGGGAGGCCTACGTCGCCAAGCGCGCCGCCGGCATCCCGGTCAACCGGGCCGGCACGCCCGAGGACATCGCGCACACCGTCTCGTTCCTCGTCAGCGAGGGCGCCGGGTTCGTCTCCGGGCAGGTCATCTACGTGGCCGGTGGCCCCAGGACCTGACGGCCCCGGGGCTCAGGACGACGGGTCGCGGTCGGGATAGCGCGCGCGGGCCAGCGCGTAGATCCCGAACGCGGCGAACCCGGCGGCCACCGCGCCCAGCAGCCACGGACCGGCCGGGCCGGCGCCGATCGCGGTCATGGCGCCGTCCAGGCCGGTCGCGGTGGTCACGTCGGCCGCCGCGGCCGCCCGCCACAGCAGCACGCCGACCAGGCCGAAGGCGATGCCCTTGGCGACGTAGCCGATCCGGCCCGCCACCTCGATGACCGGCTCCCACCGGTCGGGCGCGGCGGGCAGGTCGACGTCTCTCATGAAGCCGCCGGTGAGCCCGCGGACGAACGTGTAGACGCCGACGGCGACCACCCCGGCGGCCACCACCTCGACGGCGAACGTCCCGCCGGGGAGCTCGATGGTCTCCTCGGTCAGCTCCTGCATGCGCTCGTCGGCCTCGTAGCCGGCACCCACGGCGAACAGCAGCCCGGTGACCCCGAGGACGGCGTAGACCACCGCCTTGGCCAGGCACTTGGCGCAGACCACCGCGGTGCGCAGCCGGGTCCGGCGGTCGAGCAGCCCGTGCCACCAGAGCAGGACCTCGCCGGCCTGCCACAGGGCCAGGCCCAGCAGGCCGATGCCGATTCCCCAGAGCAGCACCTGGCCGCCGGGGGAGCCGGCGACGGTCTGGAGCGCGCCGGTCTGGTCGGCGTCGGTGCTGCCGACCCCGCGGGCGACCTGGACGGCGAGCCAGGCGATGAGCAGGTGCATGGCGCCGTAGGCGACCAGGCCCGCCCGGGCCAGCGCCGCCAGCACCGGGTGGTCGGTGACCTCCCGGGCCGACCGCACCGCCCGGTGCACCCGGTCGAGGAGGTTGCGGGCGGCGGGCACGTCCCCGATCGTGCGGCAGCGGCCTCAGGTGCGCTCGGGATAGCGGGCGCGGACCAGGCAGAAGGCCCCGAACGCGGCGATGCCGAGCGCGACCAGCGTCAGCAGCACCGCGCCGAACGGCGCGTCGAGGACGGTGCGCATCGCGCCGTCCAGGCCGGTGGCCTTGGCCGGGTCGAAGGTGACCGCCGCGTACACGAGCAGGCCGCCGACCAGCGCCAGCGCGATGCCCTTGCCGGGGAAGCCCACCTTGCCGAGCCGGCTCACCAGCTTCCGGGTGCCCGGGGACGCCGAGCCGAGGTCGATCTGCTTGAGGAAGCGCTCCGACAGCCCCTTGTAGACGTGGTAGGCGCCCACGCCGATCAGCACCAGCCCCGCGATGCCGACCAGCCAGCGCCCGCCGGGCCAGCCGAAGACGCCGGCCGTCGTCTGCTGCTGCTGCTGACCGCTGGACTGCCCCCCGCCCGTGGCGAAGCGGATCGCCAGCACCGCCAGGGCGACGTAGACGACCGCCTTGGCCACGGACTTGGCGACCTTCTTCAGCGCCTTCGTGCGCTGGTCACCGGAGGAGGACAGGCCCGAGCGCCAGCGGAGCACCTCCGCGGCCTGCCAGACGGCCAGCGCGATCATGCCGATCGCGACGATCCACAGCAGCGGCTTGCCCACCGGCGACTCCGCGAGGGTGGCCATCGCGCCCGACTGGTCGGCGGAGGCGCCGCCGCCACCCCAGGCCAGTTGCAGCGCCAGCCAGGCGATCAGCAGGTGGACGACGCCGTAGGCGACCAGGCCCACGCGCGCCAGGTTCTCCAGGGCGTCGCTGTTGCCCGCCCGGTCCGCGGCCGACATCGGCGATCCGACTGATCCCATGGCGAGTTCCTCCCGCTGTCAGCCCCCCGTGCGGGAACCAGCGTGGCACGGGACGGGCATCCGCGCCGGTCAGCACTCAGCCGACCGGATGACGCGCGCGGGCCAGGCAGTAGACGGCGAACGCGGCGAGGCCGGTGGCGACGCCGGTGAGCACCCACGGACCGTAGGGCTGCGCGGCGACCGCCCGGAGCGCGCCGTCCAGCCCGGTCGCCCGCGCGGGGTCGAAGGTGATCGCGGCCTCGCCGACGATCCAGCCGACCAGCACCAGCGCGACGCCCTTGAGGACGAAACCGACCTGGCTGGCGCGGTGCGTGAGCCGGCGCAGCGGCTCGGCGACGGCGTCCAGGTCGATCTCGCCGAGGAAGTCCGAGCGCAGCCCCTTGCGCACCGTGTAGACGCCGATGCCGACGACCACCAGGGCCACCGCGACGACCAGCGCCTGCCCGCCCGGCCAGGACAGGACGCCGCGCACGGCCTGCCGCTCGTCGTCCCGCTCCTGCCGGAAGCCCAGCGCGTACCGGACGGCGGAGACGGCCAGGTAGCCGTAGAGCACCGCGGTGCCCACGGTCTTGACCACCTGCACCAGCGCCGCCCGCCGCTCCCGGCCCGGCGGCGGCAGCCGGTGGTGGTGGCGCAGCACCTCGACGGCCTGCCACAGGCACAGCCCGGCCAGGCCGACGGCGAGCACCCAGAGCAGGGCGTGGCCGAGCGGGGTGGCCGCGACGAGGCCCAGGGCGCCGGCCTGGTCGGCGGAGTCGGTCGTGCGGCGGGCGTTCCACGCCAGCTGGCCGGCCAGCCACGCGACGAGCAGGTGCAGCAGCGCGTAGCCCAGGAGGCCGAGCCGGGCGAGCTGGCGGAGCAGGCTGCTGGAGGCGGCGCGCTGCGTCACCGGCGTGCGCTCCTCCGTCGTCACGCCGCTCCCGTCCCCGCTCGCCGTCGCTGCGCCGACGAGGGTGACACGTCCCACGCCCGGTCGCGCCCCGGCACGCCTCCACCCGTGCGGCCGGCCCGCGGCGGTGGGGGACACTGGCGACGTGGCGATCGGCGGTGCGGGTGCGGCGACTCTGGTGCAGGCGGATCCGGGGGTGGCCCGCCGGGCCTGGCCCCGCTGGGCGGCCCTCGGCGTCGCGATGATCGCCGTCGCGCTGGTCGCCGTCCTCTGGGACGCCGCCGGCGCCCGGCTCCTGCTCGGCGCGCTCGGTGTCTTCGGCGCCGTGCGCGGCGCCCTGCTCGCCCGCGGTGCGGCCGGCGGCGACCTCGAGCCGCGGGCCCGGACCCTCGGCACGGGCGTGGCGGTCGCCGGCCTGGCCGCGCTGGCCGTGGCCGCAGCCTCGGCCGCCGCCTCCGGCTGGGTGCTGCTCGTCGCCGCGCCGGTGGCCCTGGTGGTCACCTCGCTGGTGCTGCTCGGCCGGGGCGGCGCGGCCCGGCGGGGTGGCGTCGTGGCCCTCGTCTGGTCCGTGCTGGTGGCCGCGCTGCTGGTGGTCACGGGTCTGGCCGCCGGCTGGGAGCGCGCCGTCGACGGCGCGACCGTGGTGGGCGCGCTGGCCGTCGGCTGGTTCGGCGTCGTGATGCTCGTCGGCGCGGCCGGCCTGCGCACCGCGGCGGCCCGGCCGGCCCCGCCCCAGCCGGCCGGCTGCGCGGGCTGCGCGTGCGCCGGCGGCGGCTGCTCGGTCCTGCCCCGCTGACTCAGGCGGGCAGCAGCCACAGCGCGGGCCCGTCGCAGTCACCCAGCACGACCAGCGCGCCGTCCGCCCCGGTGGCCAGCGCGGTGGCATGGCCGTCGGCGCAGACCGCCGTGGTCGACACCACCGAGCCGTCGGCCGGGTCCAGCACCCGCACCGTCTCGCCGTCGGCGACCACCGGGCCGCCGGCGGTGGCCAGCAGCTGCGCCGGCCCGGCCAGCGGCACGCCGTCGACCGGGCGCGCGGGCCCGCCGTCCTCGACGGCGACCAGCGTGCCCTCCCGGCCGGTGACCAGCGCCGCCCAGGCCGTGCCGTCGTCGGCGACCGCGAGCCCGCGCACCTCCGTATCCGGGGCGGCGACCGGCAGTGGGACCGGCGCGGCGACGGGGGTCAGGTCCGGCCCGACCACGACCAGCTCCGCGGCGGCCTCGCCGCTGTCCGCGTCGTAGGAGGTCACCGCCACGGCGACCAGCCCGCCGTCGGGGGAGACGGCCAGCGCGTCGGCACCGATCCGCCCCTCGCCGGCCGGGACCTCGACGGGCGGTTCCGCGGTCGCCGTCGCCGGGTCGACGACGACCAGCTGCAGCGGGCCGTCGTGCCGTTCCACGGCGACCAGAACCCGCCCGTCGGGCAGCACGGCCGCGGTGCTGCCTCCCGACGCGGCGGGGAAGCCGGCCACCGGCCGGACCGCGCGGATCCCGCCGGTCGCCGGGTCGATCTCGGTGATCGCGTAGCCGGAGGCGTCGCCGCCGGGCTCGCCGACCACGAGCACGGCGTCCCCGCTGCCGACCACGGCGTCGGGGCGGGCGTCGGTCGGCAGCTCCCAGGCGTCGCCGGCGGTACCGGCGGCGGGGTCGACCGGGCGCACCCAGCCCTGGCCGTAGGGGCCGGCCACCAGCACCAGGGCGGTGCCGTCGGAGCCGGCGCCGAGCCCGGTCGCCAGCGGGCCGTGCTCCACGTCGCCGCCGAGTCGCACGGCGGGCTCGACCGGCGGGCCGGAGGGCGACGGCGGCGCCGCCACCCCCGCGACCGAGGCGGTGCAGGCGGACAGCAGCAGGGCCGCCGCGGCGGCTGCGGCGGCGGCGAGGGGGCGCGCGGGCATGGTCCGACCCTCCCGGCCGGTCCTTGCGTGGCACCTGCGTGGCACTTGCGCCGTTCCCGGCCGCCCCGACCCGGGTAGGGGAGGGCCACCATGAGCGGACACGTCTTCGTGGTCGGTGCCGACCTCACCCGGCTGTCCTGCGACGACGTCCTGGTGCCCACCGGCCGCACGCTGCGGGTGGCACGGAGCTGGCGCTCCCTGGTGCCCGGCGAGCTGGTCTCGGACGAGTCGCCCGAGGGCGCCTGCGTGCGGATGGCCTGGTCGGGCGACGAGCGGGCGCTCGAGCTGCCCGGCGAGGGCCGGCGGCGGGCCTGGCTGGTCGACACCGTGGACGACGAGGAGCGCGGCCTGCCGTGGCTGCTCGACGGCGCCCGCCAGGCCCTGGCCGCGGTGGCCCGGCGCGAGGTGCGCGAGCCGGTGCACGGCCGGGCCCGGCGGCTGGTCGGCCTGCCGGCGCTGGGCACCGGCTGGGGCGGCGCGGCCGGCCGCCGCGGCGAGCTGCTGCAGCGGCTGCTCCCGGTGCTCCGCGAGGCCGCGGTCGAGCACGGCTTCGACGTCGCCCTGGTGCTGCGGGGGCCCAGCGACCTGGCCGCCGCGCAGCGGGTCCGCCGCGGCGAGGACGGCGGCTGGGACCTCCCCGCCGAGCTGGTCGCCCTGGCCGAGGAGCTGGGCGACCGGGCCCGCCGAGGCCAGCTGGCGCTGTTCGTCGGCGCCGGCGTGAGCGCGGCCGCCGGCCTGCCCACCTGGGAGCAGCTCCTGGACGAGCTGGCCGCCCGCACCGGGCTGGACGACGAGCTGCGCGCCGGGCTGGCCCGGCTGCCGGCGCAGGACTCCGCCGCGCTGCTGGCCCGCGAGCTGGGCCGCGCCGAGCTGGAGGGCTTCGTCAAGGAGCGGTTCGGGCCCGGGCCCTACGCCCTGGCGCACGCGCTGCTGGCCGACCTGCCGGTGCAGGAGTACGTCACCACCAACTACGACCCCCTGGTCGAGCTGGCCGCGGCCGACATCGGCCGCGAGCTGCGGGTGCTGCCGTTCGAGGAGCCGCAGCCCGGCGCGCCGTGGCTGCTCAAGCTGCACGGCGACGCCGCGCACCCGGAGAGCGTGGTGCTCACCCGCGAGGAGTACCTGCAGTTCGGGGACAGCCGGGCGGCGCTGGCCGGCGTCCTGCACTCGCTGCTGCTCACCCGGCACGTGCTCTTCGTCGGCACGTCGATGCTCGACGACGACCTGATCCGGATCGCCCACCAGGTGCGCTCGGCGGTGCAGGTGCCCGGCGCCACCCAGCGCCGGCGCAGCGGCACCGTGCTGGCGCTGCGGGAGGACCGCGCCCGCAGCCGGCTGTGGGAGCAGGACGTCGAGACGGTGGCGATGAGCCCGGCCGACGCGTCCCCGGCCGAGGCCGCCCGCCGCCTGGAGGTGCTCTTGGACCTCATCGGCTGCCTGTCCACCCCGCCCACCGGCTACCTGCTCGACCCGGCCTACCGGGGGCTGCTCGACGAGGAGGAGTGCGCCCTGGCCGAGGCGCTGCGCCCGGTCGCCGAGCGGGTGCCCGACGACGCCCACGGCGCCTCGGCGGCCGCCGAGGTCGCCGTCCTGCTGCGCCGGCTGGGCGCCGGTGCCTCCGCGGGCGACGTGCCGCCCCCGGACGGTGCCACCGAGCCGCGCGACGAGCGGGTGCAGGAGCAGCGGCCCGGCTGACCGGCAGGGTTGCTCCCGCCGGGACCGGGGAAGGGCAGCCCCCATGCGCCTCGAGAACGCCCCGCAGCTGCTGGCCAAGGGCTACGCCTGGCTGCCCGACAAGCGCCGGGCCACCGGCCGGCGCACCGTCGCCGCCCGGCTCGGCGGGCTGCCGGCCTACGGCATCGAGGGCCCCGAGGCCGCGCGCTTCCTCTACGACGAGGACCACGTCCACCGCTCGCACGCCATCCCCGAGCCGGTGCAGGCCACGCTGTTCGGCAAGGGCGCGGTGCACACCCTCGACGGCCACGAGCACCGGGTGCGCAAGGCGATGTTCGTCGCCCTGCTCATGCGCGAGGAGGGCATCGCCACGCTCGTGGAGGAGGCCACCGCCGCCTGGGACGCCGCCGTGCCGGGCTGGGCGCAGCGGCCGCAGGTCGTGCTGTTCGAGGAGTCCGCGCAGGTGATCGCCGGCGCGGTCTCCCGCTGGGCCGGCGTGCCGGTGACCGACGACGAGGTGCCGGCCCTGGCCCGCGACCTGCTGGCCATGGTCGACGGCTTCGCCACCGGCGGGCCCCGGCACTGGCGGGCCCGCCGCGCCCGCGGCCGGCGGGAGGCCTGGCTGTCCGCGCTCGTCGACGACCTGCGCAGCGGCGCGCGGTCGGTGCCCCAGGGGTCGGCGGTCGACGTGGTCGCGCACCACCGGGACGCCGACGGCGAGCAGCTGGACCCCCGGGTGGCCGCCGTCGAGCTGCTCAACGTCATCCGGCCGACCACCGCGGTGGCCTGGTTCCTCGCCTTCTCCGGCCACGCGCTGATCCGCTGGCCGCGGTACCGCGAGCAGCTGGCCACCGGCGACCCCGCGTTCGCCGAGGCGTGGGCGCACGAGGTGCGGCGGTTCTACCCGTTCGCGCCGTTCATCGGCGGCCGCACCCCGCGGGCGGTCGAGTGGGACGGCCAGCGGATCCCGCGCAACGCCATGGTGCTGCTCGACCTCTACGGCCAGAACCACGACCCCGACCTGTGGGGCGATCCCTACGCCTTCCGGCCCGAGCGCTTCCTGGGCCGGCAGATCGGGGCCTACGAGCTGGTGCCGCAGGGCGGCGGCGACCCGCGGACCAACCACCGCTGCCCGGGGGAACAGATCACCGTGGCGCTGCTGTCGGCGCTCGCCGTCCGGCTGGCGCGGCTGCCGGTCGAGGTGCCGGAGCAGGACCTCACCATCTCGCTGCGCCGCATCCCGGCCCGGCCGGCCGACGGCATCCTGCTGCGGGTGGGTCAGGCCGGGTCGAGCACCAGCAGCGCCGGGCCCTCGCAGGACGCCGCCAGGTAGAGCCCGCCGGCCGGCCCCGCGGCCAGCGCCGCCTCCTCCCCGTCGCAGAGGGCGACGGGGTCCGACGCGGTGCCCCCGGCCAGGTCGACGGTCAGCAGCGAGGTGTCGCCGTCGGGGCCCTGGTGCACCAGCCAGGCGGTGCCGCCGCGCACCAGCAGGTCGGTCAGCCCGCCGCCGGCCAGCTCGGTGCCGGCCGGCGTGAGCGCCACCGCCTCGCCGGCGCCGGGCTCCACCGTGACCAGGCCGTCGTAGCTGCGCTCGCCGGCCTCGGGGCCGCCGGAGACCGCGACGACCACCGTGCCGTCGTCGGTGACGGCGACCGCGTCGGCCCGCGCGGAGGCGAGCTCCGGCGCGAGGTCGACCTCGGTGCCCGGGCCGGTCAGGTCGGTGCCGACGGTGACCAGCAGCGCCCGCAGCTCCGCCGGCGCGTCCGGGTCGAGCACCTCGGCGGTCACCGCGAGCGTGTCGCCGTGGACCACCAGGCCGGTCACCGTGACCCGTCCGTCGTCGGCGCCGACGTCGGCGAGCACCCCCTCCGTGCTCGCGACGACCGTTCCGGTGGCCGGGTCGACGGCGGCGAGCACCGGGGCGCCCGAGGCGCGGGTCAGCCCCACGTACAGCAGCCCGTCGGGGCCGAGCGCCGCCCGGGCGCCGCCGAAGACGATGTCGGTGGGCAGGCCGGCGACCACGCGGGTCGCGACGACCGCCCCGGTGCCCGGGTCGACGACCTCGAGCGCGAACCGGTGGTAGCCGTCGGGCTGGGCGACGTACCCGGCGACGAGCACCTCGCCGCCGGCGGCGACCACGGTGGCCGGGTACCCGTCCGGGGCCAGCTCGACCCGGCCGGTCACCTCGCGGGTTCCCCCGTCGACGGCGACGACCGCACCGCGCTCGGCGCCGGAGGTGGTGACGTCGCGGAGCAGGACGTACACGGCGTCGTCCGGACCGGTGGTGACGTCGACGACGCCGGCGTAGTCGCCGTACGGCTCACCGGCCGGGACCGACACGTCGACGCGGGCGACCTCGCCGACGCCGGGGCCGGTGGAGCAGGCGGCGAGGGCGAGGGTGGCGGCGGTGAGCAGGGCGAGCGCGGGAGCGCGGCGGCGGGACATGGGGGGCTTCCTCGGACGGGTCAGGAGACGGGCTCGGGGTCGATCGGGAGGGTCCACAGCAGCTGGCTCTGCCCGCAGTCGCCGAGGACGGCGACGCCGTCCGCGGTGACCCGGACGCCGCCCTGCGCACCCCAGCCCTCGTCGGAGCAGAGCGGTGCCGAGGACAGCTGCTCGCCGGTGGCGAGGTCCAGCCGGAGCACGACGAACGGTGCGCTGCCGCCGGCCAGCCAGGCGACGCCGTCGCGCACGACGACGGTGCCCTGCGCCTCGGGCAGCTCGGCGGCCTCGGTCGCCGCGGTCGCGTCCGCCGCGACGGCGAGCAGTCGCCGTCCGTCGAGGGTGTAAGAGGTGCCGTCGGCGTCCACGGCCAGCCCGGTGAGCAGCGCGTACTCCTCGCCGGCGAGCAGCGGCACCGGCTCGCCGAGCGGCTGCAGGCCCGCGCCGAGCCGGAGGAGGAACAGGACCTGCCGGTCGCCGGCGTCGTCGGTGACCGACACGAGGGCCACCAGGTGCCCGCCGTCGGCGGAGGCGGCGACCGCCTCGACGGTGGAGGTCGTCGCGCCCGGGAGGCGGTCGAACAGGTCGGGCTCGGCCGTGGCGAGCACCGCGCCGGTGGCGGGGTCGACCTCCAGCAGCACCGGCCCGTGCTGCTGGCGGGCGGCGGTCACGAACAGCCGGCCGTCGTCGGTCACCGTGCCCGTCGTGGCCCAGGCGGCGCCCTCGGGCCACGGGGTGACCGGCCGCTGCGCGGTCACCTCACCGGTGCCGGGGTCGACGACGTGCAGCGTGTACCCGGGCTCCGTCCCCTGCGCGCCGACCAGCAGGTCGTCGCCGTCGAGCAGCGCGGTGTCGGCCCAGTACGGCACCGGGGTGGTCACCGCGACGGTCACCTCGCCGTCCTCGACGACGCTGACGCGGGCCTGGTCCCGGTCGGAGGACAGCGTGACCACCCGCCCGTCGGGGGCGACGGTGACGTCGGCCGGGTTGCTTCCGGTGGGCGGGGTGATGTCGGCGGCGGAGGAGGGGGCGAAGCCGGCCGGTGCGGAGGTGCAGGCGGCCAGGGCGAGCAGGGTGGCGGCGACCAGGGGCAGCGCCGCGCGGAACCGGGGGGACATGCCGATCACTCTCCGGCGCGGACTTGCAGGGGGCTGGGAGCGCACTTGGTGGGGCCTCACCGCGGGTCGAGCGCGACGAGGACGGCGTCGTCGCAGGTCGCGGCGGCCGACAGCGCGCCGTCCGCTCCGACGGCCAGGGCCATGGGGGTGCCGCAGAGGGTCAGCGGGGCGCTGCGGCTGCCGGTGGCCGGGTCGATGGTGGACAGGGATGCCTCGGCACCGGGCAGCCGCTCGGCGGCCACCCAGAGCTGCCCACCGGCCAGCGCCAGGTCGGTCACCGTCGCGGCGGCCGCGTCGTCGCCGGGGTCGGTGAGCACCCGGCCCCGGTCGTCGCCGGGCGCGGCGGTGACCACGACGCCGGTGTGCCGGAGGGTGGCCGGATCGGTGCCACCGAGGGCGGCCCACAGCGTGCCGTCGTCGGCCAGGGCGACCGCCTCGGGCAGCGAGGTGGCGGCGCCGGCGAGCTCCGTCGGCGCGGCCAGCGGCTGCAGGTCGGCGCCGTACCAGACCGCCATCGCCCGGTGCCGGTCGGCGGCTCCGGCGTCGGGGGAGAAGACCTCGGTGACGACGGCGACGGTGCCGCCGTCGGGTGAGACGGCCAGGGCCGGGTACTGGTAGCGGGTGCCGTCCGACGGCAGCCGCCCCAGGTCGACCACGGTCGAGCCCAGCACCGCCCCGGTGGCGGGGTCGACGGCCAGCAGCACCGGCAGCGGCCCGTCCAGCCGGGGGACCAGCACGTACAGCGGGCCGCCCGGCACGGCCGCCGCGCGCGTCGCGGTGGTGTGCGCGTCGTCGGGCACGGCGACCGGCCGGCTCCCGGTGACCGCTCCGCCGACCGGGTCCACCACCTGCAGCTGGTAGGTGGTGGCGCCCTCCGGCCCCACGAAGCCCGCGACGACGACGGCGTCGCCGGCGACGACGGCGGTGTCGGCCTGCGTCTCGGGGGCGAGCTCGGCGCGGGTGGTGACGTGGTCGCCGTCGACGACGGTCACCGACGCGGGGCTGCCGAAGCCGGCCTCGTCGGCGACGACGAGCACCCGGCCGTCGCCGGCGGCGACCAGGTCGACGACCGGCGCGGCGTCGGGGGAGCCGAGGGCGACCCGGGCGACCTCGTCCGCGCGCGGCACCTCCGCGCCGCCCCAGCCGAGCACGAGCGCGGCGACGGCGAGGACGGGCAGCGGGAGCAGGGGGACGGCCGAACCGATCCGGGACCACATGCCGCACAGCGTCGGCGGCGCCGCTTGCGGTCTCCTGGCGGCGGACTTGCGACGCTCAGCTCCCCGGCGCCGGCCCCAGGCCGGCGTCGCGGGCCAGCGCCACCGCCTCGGCCCGGCTGGCCGCGTGCAGCTTGGTGAGCACGTCGGACACCCGGTTGCGCACCGTCTTCTCCGACAGGAACAGCCGGGCGGCGATCGCGGCGTTGGACAGCCCGTGCGCGACCAGGTCGAGCACCTCGCGCTCGCGGTCGGTCAGCTCGGGGAAGGGCACGGCGGTCGAGCGGGCCCGCGAGGAGGCGAAGAAGGCCAGCACGCGGTCGGCGATCCGCGGGCCGAACACCGCCTCGGACCGGGCCGCGGCGCGCACCGCCCGGGCGATGTCGCCGGCCTCGGACTCCTTGAGCAGGTAGCCGCGGGCGCCGGCGCGCAGCGCGGCGAACACCGAGTCGTCGTCGTCGCTCATGGTCAGGACGATCACCGAGGTCCCCGGGTGGTCGGCCGAGATCCGGGCGGTGGCCGGCACGCCGCCGGTGCCCGGCATCCGCAGGTCCATGAGGACGACGTCCGGGCGGTGCTGCCCGACCGCGGCGACGGCGGCCTCGCCGTCGGCGGCGGTGGCGACCACCTCGATGTCCTCGGCGTCACCGAGGGCGTCGGCGACGCCGTCCCGGTAGACCGGGTGGTCGTCGACGACGACGACGCGGATCGCGGTGGGCGCGGTCACCGGGCCGCCAGGGGCAGTCGGGTGCGCACGATGGTGCCTCCTCCGGGGGTGGTCTCGACGTCGAGCGTGCCGCCGACCTCGGCGGCGCGTTCGCGCATGCTGGTGGAGCCGACGCCCGGGACGGCGTCGGGGGCGATGCCGGCGCCGTCGTCGCCGACCTCGACGAGCAGCTCGCCGCCGGCGGCGGTGAGCGTGACGGTGCAGCGGGTGGCCCGCGCGTGGCGGACGGCGTTGGCCACCGCCTCGGTGGCGATCCGGTAGGCGGCCACCTCGACCGCGGCGCGCAGCGGCGGCAGCTCGCCGGCCACGACGGTGACCCCGGCCGGCTCGTCGCCCGCGGCGGGCGTTCCGGCGGGCACCGGCATCCGGTAGGCGGCGACGTGCTCGCGCAGCGCGCCCACCAGGCCGAGCTCGTCGAGGGCCGGGGGGCGCAGGTCGTCGACGGCGCGGCGGACGGCGGCGACGGTGCGCCGCATCTGGTCGCGCAGCCGGCCGGCGAGGGCGGCGAGGTCCGGCTCGCCGCCGAGCTTCCCGGCCAGCCGCTCCAGCTGCAGCGCCATGCCGGCCAGCTCGGGGCCGACGCCGTCGTGCAGGTCGTGCCGCAGCCGGCGGCGCTCCTCCTCGCGGCCGGCGACGATCCGCTCGCGGCTGGTCTGCAGGTCGGCGACGAGCCCGGCGGCCCAGACGAGCACGGCCGCGCGCCGGGCGACGTCGTCGAGGGCCGCCTTCTCGGTGCGCCGCCAGTGCTCGCCGGGGGAGCGGTGGGTGATCCGCAGCTCGCCGACGGGGGTGCCGAGCGCGGTCAGGGGCAGCACGTCGACGTCGTCCTCGTCCCGGACGGAGCCGGCCGAGACCGCCGGCGCCAGCCGGGCATCGGCGGGGACGACGGCGACGCGGGGCAACCGCAGCGCGCGGGCCACCGCGTCGACCAGCGCCTGCAGCGCGTCGGTCGGCCCGCCGGCCAGGTCGAGGGAGCTGCCCACCCGCGTGGCGACCGCCAGCGGGTCCCGGCGCTCGCCGAACAGCAGCCGGTCGACCCCGCGCTGCGCCCGCTCCCAGCCGGCGGCCGCGGCCAGCGCGGCGACCGCGGCGGCCAGCACCGCCACCCGGCGCTCGCCGGCGCTGAACTCGCCGACGACCGCGACGAGGGCGAGGTACCCGACGAGGAGCAGCACCGACAGCAGCGTGAACACGACGGCGCGGCTGACCACCTGCCCGACGTCGAACAGCCCGTGCCGCAGGACCGCGACCGCGACCGACACCGGCACCGCGGCGAATCCGATGGCGAAGACCGCGTCGAAGACGTCGGTGGCCTCCACCACCAGGGAGAACAGCGTGCAGAAGACCAGCGCCGACGTGCCCAGCACCAGCCACTGCAGCTGGGTGCGCTCGACCCCGCGGGAGCGGCGCATGCGCACGACCAGGGCGGTGACCCCGATCGGGGCGCCGAGGAAGAAGGTCGCCATCGACCCGAAGCGCAGGACGTACTCGGGCACCATCGAGGAGGTCACCGACAGCGGGTTGGCCAGCTCCTCGGTGAAGTCGGAGCTGCCGCGGACCATCGTGGCGAGGATCGTCCCGACGACCACGGTGATCAGCACCCGCGCCGGCCACCGCCAGCGGGGCGAGGGCAGGGTGCCGGTCGGGAAGTACAGCGGCACCAGCGCCAGGACGACGTAGTAGGGCGTGAAGCCCCAGGCGGTCAGCCACACCGCGGCGGCGGCGAGCGGGCCGTGCACCCCGTGCTCGACGGCGTACCCGAGCGCGTACTGGCCGGCCAGCAGGTACGGGCCGGTGACGGCCGTGTACAGCAGCAGCCAGCCGACCCGGTTGCCCGGCTGGCGCCAGAGCACCAGGGCGGCGACCGGCGGGTAGAGCAGGCCGAGCACCGCGTCGGCGCCGTACACCGGCTCCCCGCCGAACCAGGCGCCGATGACCACCGCGACCAGCGTGCACGCGGCGCCGAGCAGCGCGAGGACCCCCGGCAGCCACCGGCTGACGCCGCGGGCGGGGGTGCGGACGGAGGTCGGGCCCGGCACGGCGGACATCCTGCCGGGCGCGCGGCCGGATCCGGGAGGGACACGGCACCCCTTCGGGCGGGGAACCCGGCGCCCGGGACGTCGGGACCCGCGGCCCTGGGGGCCGGGACGCGGGGCGCCGGAGAGTCCTCGCCGAACCTCCCGACCCCACCGCACCGCCCGACAGGAGCACCCCGATGACCCCGCCCGTTCCGCAGCCGGCCGCTGCCCAGGCCCCCGTTCCCCCGGCACCCGCCGCGTCCCCGGTGCCGCCCGCCGGCCCCCGCGCCGAGCTGCGGCCCGGCGCCCGCTTCCGCCGGATCGGCGGCGGGCTGTCGCTGGTGGCCGGCGGCACGCTGGTCTTCGCCAGCCTGCTGATGATCCCGTACGAGAACCAGACCCACGCCGAGTACCTGCAGACCGGCGTGGACCACCAGAGCAACATCCTCTGGGCCGCCGTCGTCCTGCACTACGGCTACCTGCTGCTCCTGCCGGCCGCGCTGACGCTGGTGCACGTGGCCCGCCGCGGCGCCCGCAAGCTGTCCACGGTGGCGATGGTGCTGGCCGGCCTCGGCGCCGGTCTCTCCGGCATCGTCGTGGTCGACTACTACGACGTCGCCCTGGCCAACGGGCTGCCCGCCGACGAGGCGCTGCGCATCTTCGACCTGGCCGGCAGCTACGGGCAGGGCGCGCTGATCGCCGCCCCGGCGATCCTCGGCCTCGGTGTCGGCACCAACCTGGCGATGTTCGCCGCCTGGTGGGCGCGGGCCATCCCCGTGGTGCCGGTGGTGCTCAGCGTCGTCGGCTGGGTGGTGTTCTTCTTCTTCTCCGGCGACGCGTGGCTGCCCTCGATCGGCACCGGCCTGGCCGCGATCGGCATGGCCTGGGCCGGCGTGGTGGTGCTGCGGATGCGCGACGAGGTCTGGGACCGCATCTGAAGAAGGACCTCCCTGCCCCCCACCGCACCCGGGATCCCCCCCGTTGGGCGCGTCTGGGGGGGTTCCCGGGGGGCGGGGCGGCCGGCCCGCGGCGCCGGGGCGCGTG